>JABTUP010000013.1 GCA_015075325.1 Flavobacteriales bacterium
GAAACAAACAAACACTTGATGTTTAACGAATTTAAAACATAATAAACTGCTTTTGAAGCTCCTCCAGTTCCTAAAATCAACGCTCTTTCTTGAGAAATTTCTAAAAATGGCTTTAACGATTGTTTAAAACCGAAGTAATCCGTATTGTAGCCAATTAATTTTTTACCTTCAATTTTAACCGTATTTACAGCTCCAATTTCTTTGGCAACTTCATCTATTTCTGATAAAAAAGGAATAATCGATTCTTTATATGGAATAGTTACATTAAATCCTTTTAGATTAGGGTTGTTTTTTAAAATTTCAGGCAATAAATTAATATTTGGTAAATCAAATGTTTCGTACTTACAGTCGATAATTTCTTCTTTTTCAAATTTATTAGTAAAATATTGTTTTGAAAACGAGTGGGAGAGAGGATGTCCGATAAGTCCGTATAGTTTCATCTATTTTAAATAATAATTAGGCAAATTTACGTTAAACAATATTAGCAATGGTTAGTCGTTATAGAAATTAGTTAACCTATCTAAATCCCTAGTTATGAAAACCTTAAAGACCTTGTGCTTTAAAAGCACCCTGCTAATTGTATGCCTTATTTTTTCATCATTTAGTCCCAAATACCTTACTTATTCTAATAACTCTTATGCACTTTCTATTGAAGATGCTGTTAAGCGAAACATGATAACGTGCGACATAATAAGTAAAGGTGGGCATACTGGAAATTGTATAGACATGAAAATAAAAAATTTAACATTAAATAAATTGATGGTAAAGTTAGAGTCGGGTAGGAACTTAGTTTCGTTAGATACCAATAAACAAGATATTTTAGTGGTAAAGGAAGAACTTTTTGTAATGAATCCATCGCAAACTCAACAAAAAGCTGTTTTTGGATTTTGCTCACAATCGCATAAAGGCTCTCCTGAAAAAGATGGAATGTACACCATTGGCGAAATGAAAGATAAAAATATTGTAAAGTTGACTCAACATCTTGCTGCAAACAAATACCCTATTTCAGCAATGCAAAATGCTATCTGGACACTAACGAATAATCGCCCAATAGAATCGATTTTTCATCACAACAGAGATTCAATAGAAAACTTGCAGGAATTTGTAGCACAATTTACAAAAAGTATGTCGCCTTGGTATTCCATTGAATACACCGAACCCGATAGTGGAATGGTTTCTAATATTGCTAAAAAAATTCATGGTAATGTTGAAGCTCGATTACCTAAAAATACGGTAATTAAAATTGTGGTTTACGATATGTTTAACATTTCCCAAATTCGAACCGAACTAGTAACCACCGAAAATTCAAACAAACATCCGTTTAGCGTTAATGTATTGTCATTGCCAAAAGGTAGATATCACATTGGTTTTTTTACTTTAGGTGGAAGGTTGGATGAAAAGGTTTTTAGTATTTGATTGTCGTTTGCAATTTTACTGAATCTAATCAGTAACTTCGCCAACAATGATTAATGAGATAAATACGAAAAACGAAAACGATAAAACACTTCTTGAAAAAGGCTTAAAACTTCCCATCATGGAAGAGTTTTATACCATTCAAGGCGAAGGTTACAATACAGGAAAAGCTGCCTATTTTATTCGTGTTGGTGGTTGCGATGTGGGTTGTCATTGGTGCGATGTGAAAGAAAGTTGGAACCCAAATCTTCATCCACTTACCGATATTAAAGTGGTAATCGACAACATGAAAAAATTTCCTGCAAAAAGTATAGTTGTAACAGGTGGAGAACCTTCTATTTATAATTTGACAGAAATAACTAAACAGCTTAAAAAAGAGCATGTTGAGTTGTTTATTGAAACATCAGGAGCTTATCATTTAACTGGTACATGGGATTGGATTTGTTTGTCACCAAAAAAGACTATTCAACCTTTAAAGGAAAACTATAAATTAGCTCACGAACTCAAAATAATTGTGTTCAATAAAGATGATTTTAAGTGGGCTGAAGAGCAAGCAAAACACGTTAGTCCCAATTGCAAATTGTATTTACAACCCGAATGGAGTAAATTGGAACAAATGTTGCCACAAATTATTGATTATGTAAAAAATAATCCGAAATGGAATATTTCATTACAAACTCACAAGTACATGAACATTCCTTAAATTAAAATTTATGCAAAGAATACTTATTGTTCTATTTATTGGGTTTTTAACCAATTTTTCGGCTTGTAAGGCTCAACAAAAATACAGTATTACCAATAAAAAAGCCATAAAACTGTACGAAGAGGGAAGAGGATATTACGACCAACGTAAAAACGAATTGGCAGAATTAACCTTAATTCAAGCCATTAAAAATGAGCCCAATTTTGCTGAGGCAGAATTATTGTTGGCTTTTGTTTATACTGAAAATGCAAACCACGAAAAAGCTATTGAGCATTACCAAAAGTCGGTAAATATTAATCCGAATCTGTTTCCAGAAGCACATGCTTCGTTGGGTTTATTATATTTCGATTTGGGTAAATACAACGAAGCAAAACTAAATTTAGAGAATTACTTGAAATTTACCGATGCTCCATTAATGATGAAACCGCTTGCCAATAAAGCTTTAACCGATTGTAACTTTGCTATTGAAGCATTAAAACACCCCGTACCTTTTAAGCCAATAAATTTAGGTGAAGGAGTAAATTCTGCAATGCCAGAGTATTTTCCTGCATTATCAGCAGATAACAAACACTTGTTGTTTACTCGTCGTTTAGAAGATAAACGAACCTATTCTGGATTTAATGAAGAATTTTTCATCAGTAAATACGATGGTAACAACTGGATGAAAGCTCAGCCATTAAATGGAATAAATAGCATGAACAATGAAGGAGCACCAACCATTTCGCCAAACGGACAGTTTTTAATTTTTACATCATGCGAAGATCCTTACGAAGGTTATGGCGAAGGAAGAAAAGGTTTAGGAAGTTGTGATTTATTTTACGCTTACAATATTGGAGGAAAATGGACGAATCCAAAAAACCTTAACAACCCAGTAAATACAATGCATTGGGAAACTCAACCTTCGTTTTCATCAGATGGAAAAACACTTTATTTTGTGCGTGGACTAAAAACTCGTGGTGGTATAAAAAATCAAGACATCTACACGTCAGAATTAAGCGAAGAAGGTACTTGGTCAATTCCAAAAAGCTTGAGTAATGTAGTAAATACTGATGGAAGAGAGGAGTCTGTATTTATTCATCCCGATGGAAATACTTTGTATTTTTCGTCTGATGGACATCCAGGAATGGGTGGTTTGGATATTTACATGACTCAAAAAGACGAAAATGGTAATTGGTCTAAACCTGTAAATTTGGGCTATCCAATAAATACTTTTAATGATGAAAATAGTTTATTGGTTGATGCAGCTGGTCAATTTGCCTATTTTGCTAGCAACCGCGAAGGTGGTTTTGGCGATTTAGATTTATACAAATTTGAACTTCCTCAGCATTTAAAACCAAACATGGTTACCTATTTAGCTGGGAAAGTGTACGATGCCGAAACAAAACAACCTTTACCAGCTCGTTTCGAATTAATTGATTTAAAAACAGGACATGTTGCTATTCAATCGTATGCCGATGAAGTAACTGGTGAATACTTGGTTTGTTTACCTGTTAATCAGGATTATGCGTTAAATGTTTCGCACAATGGATATTTGTTTCATTCGGAGAATTTTACACTAACAGGTGGAACAATAACAAAGCCTTTTGAAAAAAATGTTGGCTTAAATAAAATTAAAGTGGGTGAAACTGTTGTACTTAAAAATGTATTTTTTGAAACAGCAAAATACGACCTAAAAGAACAATCGAGAGTAGAATTGGATAAGTTAGTGGCTTTTTTAACTAAAAATCCAAACCTTAAAATTGAGTTGGGCGGACATACCGATAATGTTGGTGATAAAAAAATGAATCAGGTTTTGTCTGATAATAGAGCAAAAGCAGTTTATTCGTATTTAGTTCAAAAAGGAATTGCTAAAGAACGATTAACAACTAAAGGTTATGGTGATACCTTACCAATAGCTGACAATAATACCGAAGTTGGAAGAGCAGAAAATCGTAGAACAGAATTTAAAGTAATAGCAAATTAAAAGCCTCCCCAACCCCTCCGAAGGAGGGGCTTATTAGTAGAGAAAAACGAGTATCTTGAATCTTAGCGAACTTTGCGACTTTGCGAGAAAATAATTAGCAAGAAACAAGAAAAAATCTGACAAAAAATGAAAGAAATAGGTCAAATACTTGAATTAGAAGCTTTAAAAACTACACCACAAGGTGTTTATTTAATTACTGATGAACAAAACGAAATTTTGTTGCCTAACAAATATGTTCCTAGAACATTACAAATGGGTGATAAAATTGAAGTGTTTGTTTATACCGATTCTGAAGATAGACCCATTGCAACTACTTTAGTACCAAAAGTAAAAATAAACCAAGTTGCTTTGCTTTCTTGTGTTGATGTAAATGATTTTGGGGCTTTTTTCGATTGGGGAGTTGAAAAACACTTGTTGGTTCCGTTTGCTGAACAGTTTGTTAAAGTGAAAGAAGGAGGGAAGTACCTCATTTATTTGTATAAAGATGAACTAACCAATAGAATGGTTGGAACAACTAAATATGCAAAATTTCTAAAAAGTAATCCTATTGATTTGGCTGTTGGCGATAAAGTAAAATTTATGATTAGCGGAGAAACTGAGATAGGTTACAAAGTAATTGTAGAGCAGAAATACTTGGGTTTGATTTATAAAAATGAACTCTTTAAAAAGGTAGAATTGGGCGATGAGTTAATTGGTTTTATTAAAAACATTAGAGATGATAATAAAATTGACGTTACTGTAAATACTGCATCAATTGACGAAATAGAGGTGTTGGCAAACAAAATTTACGAAAAACTATTAAGAGAGAAAGGTTCTATCAATATTTCAGATAAAAGTAATCCAGAAGAAATTTACGATATGTTTCAGGTTAGTAAAAAAGCTTTTAAACGAGCAATTGGCGTATTGTATAGCGAAAGAAAAATACAAATAAACCCAAATAGTATTGTTTTAGCGGATTAATTTTTTACATTCCACCACCACCATCATCAAAGCCGTTATTTCTGTTGTTTCTTTCAAATTGTTTTTTAGTTTGATTAATACGGTATGAAAAACTTAATCTAAAAAACCGCGAACGCCACTGAAATTCTCCTTCTGAATAGAAATTGTCTCCAATATCAATACTTTGTCTTTTTCTGGTATTAAAAACATCACTTGCATTAAAACTAATGGTTCCGTTTCCGTTTAAAACATCAATTGAAGCACCCATGTTTAGAGCATATCTAGCCAATTGACGACCTTGCGTTGTATTTTGTGGGGCATTAAAATCAAACGATGATTGAATACCTAATACCTTTTTAATAGTCCATTTTGAGTTTAATTTTGTTGACCAAGTGTAAGTATCACTAAAATAATTTTTACCTAAATAATTTCCGTCAGTAATTTCTCTGAAAAAGTTGAAATCGCCACGTAAATCCCACCATTTATATAATTGATATGAACCTGAAAACTCAACGCCATAAGCATTTCTAATACCTATGTTTGTTGGAATGCGTTCTGTTGTTCCGGTATTGTTTGAAATTAATATGCGTTCCATTACACCAGTACTATAACGGTAATAAACACTTGATAAAAGCGAACCTTTTTTAAAGTAATTCATGTAGCCCAATTCATAAGCATCGGTATATTCAGGATTTAAATTTGGGTTTCCATAAAAATTGTTACGTAAATCACTTATGCTATAAAATGGCAATAGCCACCAATGCTGAGGACGTTTTATTCTTCTGCTATAACTTACCTGAATGGCATTTTCACCTAGAACTTGGTACGACAAATGTGTACTAGGAAAAAAGTTTAGGTAGTTACGCTTGTTAATTTCGTTTGATGCAACAAGTTCTGTTGTTACGTCAGAATATTCGGCTCTTAACCCTAATTGGTATGAAAATTTATTAATTTTCTGTCCGTACATTACATATCCTGCCGAAATATTTTCGTAATAAAGCAATAGGTTTTTATATCCAGGAATTACTTCAAATCGGTTAATCGATTTATTCATTAAACTAACAGCATAATCGTCGTCAATAGATTTATAATTTCCGCGATAGCCCATTTCAAGTTTACCTTTGTTTTCGAATGGGTGAATATAATCGGTTTGCAGTAAAATGTTTTTTGAACCTTCGAAATTGTAAACCGAAGTGTAGGTATTATCTAAGTTATCGTTTGAATTGTTTTGAACTATAATTGATTCTTCGTCGTCTCTGTTTTTAGAATATTGAGCATCGATAGTAAACAATCGATCTTTTTGGGTAAACGATTTTCGGTAATTAAAAGACACATCGTAAGAACTGAGTATTTTATCTTCGTATTCATTACGAGTAACAATTTGAAATGGTCGATTGGCTTCGTCAAAATCGGTATAAGTAACATCAACGGTATTGTAAGCACTACCAATATTTCCATTTCCTGAAAGAGTAATGGAATTTTTTTCATTTAAATAAATTTCAGTACCCAATTTAAAATTGTTGTTTATTTCATTTCTTCCTCTGTTGGCTCTGTTGGTGTATTTAAAGCTGGTGTCAGGATATGTAAAGGTTTGGATAGAACTACTATATCCAGGCGATTCTCTTAAACTTGATTGATAAGCTGTAAAAATGGTAACTGCATTTTTTTTGTACGACAAATTAAATCCTGCTCCATAATTATTTGGATAGCCAACATCGGCATTTATTGAGCCATTAAAACCTTGTCGATTATCTTTTTTTAACACAATATTAATAATACCAACTTCTCCTTCAGCATCATAACGAGCCGAAGGATTTGATATTACTTCAACTTTTTCGATTTGACTACCTTGCAACTGACGTAGTGCATCAGCAGTACTTGTTCCAGTTAATCCAGATGGTTTTCCGTTAATTAAAATTCTAACATTTCCACTACCTCTTAAACTTACATTGCCCTCAACATCAACCGAAACCGAGGGCACATTGTTTAGAATTTCGGCAGCATTACTTCCTTGTGAGGTAATATCTTTTTCAATATTAAAAACCTTTTTATCTAAGTCAATTTCCATGGCCTTTTTCTCATCAACAAATTCAAATTCATTGAGTTTTAGAGAAGATGGAGTAAGTTTAATTGCAGGTAATTTTTGGTCTTTATTATTGATAATGATGTTTGGAATTATTTTGTTTTCAAAACTTAAAAAAGAAACTTTAACATAATAATTACCATTGGCGAGTTTAAGTGAAAAATTACCATCCATATCAGATGCTGCTCCATTTACATAGCTAGAATCAGAGGTTTTAAAAGCTGCAACTGCGGCGTACGGAACAGCTTCTCCTTTGTTGTCGGTAATTTTACCTGATAACTGGTGCTGCTTAGTTTGTGCAGTTAATGTTAACTGAAACAAGAAAAATAATACTATTGTAAAAGCTGACTTCATGTTAAAAATAAGTCGCAAAATTAATGATTAGAATATGAAATCTAACACAAGAATCATGGTAGGTTAGTTATTTAAGTGTTAAAAAACATAAATAGGAAAGTTTAAAGCAAAAAAAAAGAACGCCTCAATTTTGAGGCGTTCTTTTTGCAATTTTATCTTCTTTGTCTTTTTTCTCTGAATGGTTTTGAGTAAGAAGCTTTTTCAGAAGATCCACCACTTCTTCGTGGGCTTCTTGAACGGTCGCCGCTACCTCTAAATTCAGAACGACTTTCTCTGTTTCCATCTCTATTAGAGCCACGAGATTCGTTTCTTGGTTTATCTTTTGAAAATTCAACTCGTATTTCTCTGTTTTCGATGTTTTTACCGTTAAGAGCTTGAATAAGTTTTTCACCAATTCCTTCTTCTATACCTAAAAATGCAAAACTGTCGAATAAGTCAATTTTACCAATGCTTGTACCATCAATTCCAGATTGATTACAAATAAAACCTAATATTTGACCTTTGTTTTCAAATCCGTCTAATTTCCCAACATTTATAAAAACTCGTTTACCACTTCCTGCTTCTCTAAAACTATCTTCTCTTCGGTCGTTTCTTCTTTCACCTCTTTCGTTTCTGTCGTTATCTCTTCCTCTCGATCCACGTGGTTCAAGGTTAATGTCGCCAGCTTTTTCGTATGCTTTTAAGAAACGATTAAATTCTAATGATATAAAACGCTCAATTAATTCTTCTTTCGAAAATTGATTTAATTCTTCGTAAACCTGAGCCAAGAAAGGAGCAATTCCTTTAGTGTTAATTTCAACTTCTTTTACGTTGTTGATTAATTGAACCAATTGTTGTCCGCAAATTTCGTTTCCTGTTGGTACTTTAACTAACTCGAGTTTTTTACCAATTTGTTTTTCAACTAATTTTATTCTACTCGATTTGCTTGGGCTCACCAATGCAATTGATTTTCCTGATTTTCCAGCTCTAGCTGTTCTACCACTTCGGTGGGTATAACTTTCAATTTCATCTGGTAAATCAATATGAAATACGTGAGTAACGTCATCAACATCAATTCCTCTTGCAGCAACATCGGTAGCTATTAAAACTTGTAAAGCACGTTTTCTAAATTTGTTCATTACAGCATCTCGTTGAGCTTGAGATAAGTCGCCATGTAGTGCGTCGGCATTATAGCCATCAGCCATTAATTTATCAGCAAATTCTTTAGCTTCTCGTCTAGTTCTGGTAAAAACTATACCAAACATGTCTGGAGAATAATCTATAAATCGTCTAAGTGCGTGATATTGGTCTCTTCCGCTAACAGAAGCGTATAAATGCTCAATATTGGCAGCCGAACTATTTTTTGTTCCAACGGTTACTGATACTGGATTTTCCATGTATTGTTGAGCAATTCGTTCAACTTCTTTTGGCATGGTTGCAGAAAATAACCAAGTATGCTTAGTTGCTGGAGTATCTTCTAAAATTTGATTAATGTCTTCTTTAAAGCCCATGTTTAACATTTCATCAGCTTCGTCTAATATTACTCTCGATACGGTATCAAAACGCAATACTTTTCTTTCCATCAAGTCGATTGTTCTACCTGGAGTACCAACAATAATGTTTGCTCCTTTTTTAATGTCGCGAATTTGCTCACTGATGTTTGCACCACCATAAACTGCTACAATGTTTACTCCATTCATGTACTTAGAGTAAGCTTTTAGTTCTTTGGTAATTTGTAAACACAATTCTCTGGTTGGGCACAAAATTAATCCTTGAATAGCTCTGTATTCAGTATCGATGTGTTGTAAAAGTGGCAAGCCAAAAGCTGCTGTTTTACCTGTTCCAGTTTGTGCTAAACCTACATAATCTCTATTGCCTTCCAATAGTTGTGGAATAGATTTTTCTTGGATTGGAGAAGGATTTTCAAAACCTAAATCTCCTACTGCCTTAATGAGTAAATCATTAAGACCTAATTCTTTAAATGTCATTTATTTTATTATTTTTTATACCGAATCGGTATCTTGATTATTGCGGCGGGACGAAATCGCCAGGAATACTCTTTTACCAATCTGGTGTTCACATTTTATTCCACTATTTATTAGTAGAATTTCGGCAAAGTTGAGCATTTAATTTGGATAAATGGCTGTTTTACTGATTTATTCAACTGAAGTATTGAATTTATTGATGAGCAGGTCGCTTCTTTTTACTATTTTTTTTGTCCAAATAAGCATTTGTTGCAATTTTTCTTCGTCAGTTAATTGCCAATTTATCGTGGAATTTTTTAATCGTTTACTTATTTCGTATAACGATATGGCTGCAGAAACCGAAATATTTAAACTTTCGGTAAATCCATACATGGGTATTTTTACAAAACCATCAGCATTTTCGAGTGCAATTTTTGATAAACCTTGCAATTCAGTACCAAAAAGTAGGGCAGTTTTTTGTTCTAAAGGAATTTCAGAAATAAGACAATCTTTTTCGTGTGGGGTAGTGGCAATTATTTTGTAACCCTGTTCTTTTAGTTGGTTTATGCATCGAAGCGTGTTATCTTCTTTGCCATTGTATTTGGTAATGTTTATCCATTTTGACGCTCCCATCACTACTTTTGGGTTGAGCTTGTATTTGTTGTAATTTTCAATTATGTGCACATTTTGAATACCAAACACATCACACGAACGCAGCACGGCACTGGCATTGTGTGGTTGAAAAATGTCTTCTAACACAACGGTAATATGATTGGTGCGATGTTCTATCACTTCTTTAAACAACTCTTGCTTATTTTCGGTAGCGTAGGTTAGCAGGTATTCTAATATTTCTTGGTCGGTTTTCATGAGTTTTTTTGTAGGGTTAAAAGTAATTATTTATAGTAAAATAAAAAGACTGCCTTGTGAGCAGTCTTTTAAAAACTTAGGAAAACAAGTAGTATTTGTATTAACCTAAATAGGGTTTTAATAATTTACATCTTGAAGTATGTTTTAAACGTCGTAATCCTTTTTCTTTGATTTGACGAACACGTTCGCGAGTTAAGTCAAATGTTTCACCAATTTCTTCAAGTGTAAGTGGAACTTTGCAGTTTATTCCATAATACAAACGAATAACTTCGGCTTCGCGATAGGATAATGTCGATAATGAACGCTCTATTTCATTTCTTAACGATTCATTTAATAACTGATTATCGGGATTAAATAAAATTTCATCATCGGCATAAACATCAAGCATGCTGTTGCTATCTTCGTCGCTCGATAAAGGTGCATCCATAGAAGAATGTCTTCCAGCTATTCTTATCGAATCGGTTACTTCGTTTGTTTGTATGTCGAGTGATTCAGCAATTTCGTCAATTGTAGGCTCTCTTTCGTACAGTTGTTCGAGTTGGGAAAATGTTTTATTTACTTTTGAAATCCCTCCAATTTTGTTTAATGGAAGTCTAACAATTCTTGCTTGTTCGGCAATTGCTTGCATTATTGATTGACGAATCCACCAAACGGCGTAAGAAATAAACTTAAAACCTCTAGTTTCGTCGAATCGTTGAGCTGCTTTTATTAAGCCAATATTACCTTCGTTAATTAAGTCGGATAGGGTTAATCCTTGGTTTTGATATTGTTTTGCAACAGATACTACAAAGCGTAGATTTGATTTGGTAAGTTTTTCTAAAGCTGCTTTATCGCCTTGTTTAATTTTTCGTGCCAATTCAATTTCTTCTTCGGCACTTATCATGGTTATTTTGGCAATGTCGTGTAAGTATTTTTCTAATGAAATGCTTTCTCTGTTAGTTACCTGTTTCGAAATCTTTAATTGTCTCATAGAATCTTTTTAGCGATTTATCTATGCCAATTTACGATTCATCGAACGTAAGGTTACGTTTGTAGAAATTAAATTTATTAACAATAAAAAAAGCCCAGCATTTGCTGGGCTTTTAAAGGTAATTTAACGAAAATTAAGCGTTTTCTTTTTGTGGTTTTTCTAATAAAACCTTTCTAGATAACTTTAATTTACCTGTTTTTGCATCAATTTCGATTAGTTTTACTTCAATTTCATCACCTTCTTTTAATACATCTTCAACTTTTTCAACTCTTTCCCACTTAATTTCAGAAATGTGAAGTAAACCATCTTTACCAGGAATAATTTCTACGAAAGCTCCAAAGTTGGTAATCGATTTTACTTTTCCTTTATAAATTTCGCCAACTTCAGGAGTTGCTGTTATAGCTTTAATACGTGCTAAAGCAGCTTTCATTGCTTCTCCATCGTTAGTCATAATATCAACAACACCTTTGTTGTCTTTTTCTTCGATAGTAATTACAGCTCCAGTTTTAGCTTGAATATCTTGAATAATTTTTCCGCCTGGTCCTATTACTGCACCAATCATATCTTTAGGGATGGTGATTTGAGTAATACGAGGAGTGTGAGGTTTATAGTCGGTTTTTGGTTCAGCTATGGTTTTGCACATTTCGTTTAAGATGTGTAATCTTCCTTCTCTTGCTTGAGCTAAAGCTTCTTCTAAAATTTGGTATGATAAACCATCAACTTTAATATCCATTTGACAAGCTGTGATACCATCTTTTGTTCCAGTAACTTTAAAGTCCATGTCACCCAAATGATCTTCATCACCTAAAATATCAGACAATACAGCATATTTTCCAGCTTTAGAAATTAACCCCATGGCAATACCTGAAACTGGTTTTTTAATTTTAACACCTGCGTCCATTAAAGCTAATGTACCTGCACAAACTGTTGCCATTGATGAAGAACCGTTTGATTCTAAAATTTCAGAAACAACTCTAATGGTATAAGGATTTTCTGGTCCTGTTGGAATCATTGGTTTTAATGCTCTTAAAGCCAAGTTGCCGTGTCCAATTTCTCTTCTACCAACACCTCTGTTTGGACGAGCCTCGCCTGTTGAGAATGAAGGGAAATTGTAATGTAACATGAATTTTTCTGTTCCAGAAAAAGTTGCTCCATCTACCAATTGCTCATCCATTTTGTTACCTAAAGTAACAGTGGTTAACGATTGAGTTTCTCCTCTTGTAAAAATAGAAGAACCGTGAGCTCCTGGTAAATAATCGATTTCGCTCCAAATAGGTCGGATTTCGGTTAATTTTCTTCCATCTAATCGAATTCTTTGGTCGAGTATTACATCACGTACAGCTTCTTTTTGTACTTTTTTAAAGTATTGGCTTAACAAGAATTTTTCTGCTTTTTCTTCGTCAGTTAATGTTGCTAAAAAAGCATCTTTAACAGCTCCAAATTTTTGTCCACGCAAGTGTTTGTCAGCTAAACCTTCGGCAGCAATTGCTTTGCAAGGTTCGTAACAAGCAGTTTTTAAACGAGCCAACAAATCTTCGTTATGACGCTCGTGGTTGTATTCTCTTTTAGTTTTAGCTTTTTCAACCATTGCAGCTAAGTCTAATTGCAATTGGCATTGTTTTTTAATTTCGTCGTGAGCAATTTTAATTGCTTCTAACATTTCTGCTTCCGAAACTTCTTTCATTTCGCCTTCAACCATCATAATGTTGTCTAAGGTTGCTGCAACAATCATATCAATATCAGCAATTTCTAATTGAGCCAAAGTTGGATTTACTATCCATTTTCCTTCAACTCTTGAAATACGAACTTCAGAGCATGGACCGTTAAAAGGTATATCTGAAACGGCAATACATGCTGATGCTGCTAAACCAGCCAATGCATCTGGTTGACAATCGTCTTCGTAAGAAAACAATTGAACATATACTTGTGTATTTGCATGATAATCGTCTGGGAAAAGTGGGCGTAAAGCTCTATCAATTAAACGGCTTACTAAAATTTCATTGTCCGATGGACGAGCTTCTCTTTTAAAGAAACCACCTGGAAATTTACCCGATGAGGCATATTTTTCTCTGTAATCAACTGTTAATGGTAAGAAGTCTAAATCTTCGCCAGCTTCTTTATCGGAAACAACAGTTGCTAACAACATGGTTTTACCCATTTTTACTACTACCGAACCATGAGCTTGTTTAGCTAATTTACCGGTTTCAATTTCGATGGACCTTCCATCGCCTAATGTGTAGGATTTTTTAATTCCAATTTGTGACATAATTTTTTATTGTTTTTGTTTATATGTGAGTTGCACCCTGCAACTCGTTTGTTTAATTATTTACGCTTTTATAACAAAAAAGGGGATTGCAATAAATTGCTGCCCCCTTTTATTAATCTTTAATGTTATGTTGTGAGTTCAAATTATTTTCTAATTCCTAACTCTTTAATCAATTCACGATACTTAACAATATCTCTATCTTTATAGTAATCCAACAAACTTCTTCTTTTTCCTACTAAATCTAAAAGAGCTTTTTGAGTTCCTTTATCTTTTTTGTTTCTTTTTAAGTGTTCAGTTAAATGGTTAATTCTAAAAGTAAATAATGCGATTTGACCTTCAGTTGAGCCAGTGTTTTTAGCGTCTCCGCCGTACTGTTTAAAAATTTCTTGTTTTTTTTCAGATGATAAATACATGCCAAAATTGTTTTAAATGTTTATTATGTATGATAATTTAAGGTGGCAAAACTAAGCATTATTCTGTTAACTTGTTGCTCTATGTTAAAAAACTTAATAATCAGCTTTTTATTAAATTGAGTTTAGCCAGATTTCTGCGTCACCAATTGTTTTAAAAAGTTTAGTTGGAGCAGGTGGTTTTATTGCTGTAATAAAAAAGCTAGATAATAATCTGCTCGACAAGCTATTTGCTACAACAGCTTTGGCTATTGCATTTTTATATACTTTATCGGAAGCTGCAAATTTTATTGCTTCCATAGTAATGTTGCCTAGATTTGGAGTAACAAATAAAATTTTATATGGCTTGTTTTTGGCAAGAAGTTCTTTTCCTTTGTTAATTTCTTCTATTTCTTTTACATCAATTTCAGCATTTTCGAAAACATTTATTACGATATGTCCTTCTTTGTTGAAGCTTATTTCAGAATGATTGTACTTAATTGTTTTATCTTTTTTACTCATGCCGCAAAAGTAGTATTGCTATTTAAAAATCAGTTATAAATTATTGTTTATAACAATTTTGTTTTTTTACTGATTGTAATTTAACATTGAGTCTTATTTTTTAACAATAGTAAACCATGTAATACAATCAATAATATTAGGCTGCACTTTTGTGTAGTCGGTTTCTATTTTGTTGTTTAGATTATAGTTTTCTTTCGATGTAATAAAAACCTTTTCCAACGAAGCATTTTTTATTTTAAGTTGATAGGGTTCAAGTAATTGATTTACCTCTTTTCCAAAAAATGATTGAGGTAAAAAAATGCTAAAATCTTGATGCAGGTTTTTGTAGGTGTTTATAGATTTTACAAGAAATTCATCAGACGTTTTAACGGCTAAATCGCCCCATTCTATAAATCTTCCAAAACTAATTGAACTTAATGAATCCATGTTGTAGTCTAATGCTGCAATAGGTAATAAGTGTTTTAATTCTGTAAATCGCTGTTGATAAGAAGTGCTGGGGTGGTTGTTGTTTAAATAAAGAGTTATGTTGCCACTACTGTTTGATTCGCTAAAAACACAATGGAATAGCGAAGTGTCGCCATTTATAATTAAACCATAGGCTGTTGCTCTTTTTCGATATGCAGAACCAGCTATTTCGTTAGTAATTACACTTTTGTAAATTGCCGTATCAATAGAAAGTGTATCGGTGTGATTATCGGTTGGGCTGCTGGTTGGGTTGTTAACATTGGTGCATGATAGAGAAAACAATAAAAATCCTAAAATAAAAAGTTTAAACATGGTATTATTTTTTCCATTCGGAAGGATTTTTTCTCCATTCAGCCAAAGATTTTATATCGCTTTCAGCAATGTAATTATCAGCTTCTGCAGTAGTAATTAAGGTGTCATAATCACTTAGTGTAATTAATTTACAGTTGTTTTCTTTAAAATTTTGTTCAGCAGTTTCAAAGCCATAAGTAAAAATGGCTACCATTCCCAAAACATTACATTTTGCATCTCTTAAAGCCGTTAATGCGGTTAAACTACTTCCTCCAGTAGAAATTAAATCTTCAATAATAACTACATTTTTATCGGTTGGAATTTCGCCTTCAATCATGTTTTGTAATCCATGACCTTTTGCAGAAGCTCTCACATAAATAAAAGGTAAGCCCATTTCTTCGGCAACTAAAGCACCAATTGCTATACCGCCAGTAGCTACTCCAGCAATAACTTCTGCTTTTGGAAAAAATTCTTCTATAGCTAAAACAAACTGATGTCGAATAAAAGTTCGTATTTTTGGATAAGAAAGAATTTTACGATTATCACAATAAATTGGAGAGTTCCAACCCGACGCCCAACTAAATGGCTGATTTGGTTGTAATTTTATAGCTTTAATTTGTAATAAAGATTGAGCTACTTTTTTTGCTGATTCGTTATTGAATATCATGCTGCAAATGTATAAAGTTTTTATAAAGGAAAAGCGAATTGTATTTACCAATAATCAACATCATGTTGATAAATTAGATTCGTGCCTAAAATTTACGTTTTTCTCAACAGCTATTTTACCAACTTTATTGAATTTATTGGAACACGATAAAAAACTTTCTAATGTAATTTTTTTGGTAAATGATGTGGAGGAATGTTTTGCACAGTTCAAATCATTTTTTACTGTAATTGAAGCTGCTGGCGGAGTGGTTAAAAATGCTAATAATGAAACATTATTTATTTATAGACTAGATAAATGGGATTTGCCCAAAGGAAAAATTGAGAAAGGAGAACAAGTTGAAGAGGCTGCATTAAGAGAAGTTGAAGAAGAATGTGCTGTTTCGGGTTTGGTAATAAAAAAACAATTAAACGATTGTTATCACATCTATCATTTAAAAGAAAAGCCAATTTTAAAAAGAACCTTTTGGTTTGAAATGTTTACCGATTTTGATGGAAAATTGATTCCTCAACAAGAAGAAGGAATTGAAAAAGTTGAATGGTTAACCAATAAACAAATAGAGGAGGTTGTTTTAAAAAATACGTATGCTTCTATTGCTGATTTTTTAAATTGTATGTAAATCACTGAAAAATCAGTGTAGAAGAAATTAATTCAGCTTTAAATCAATAAAAATAGGGTTGTGATCGGAAAGTAAGATGTTTTGATGAGTTGGTCGTTCAATGGTGTCTGATTTTATCACCAATCCACCTTTGCCAGCAAACCAATCTATTTTTAGAGGCACACATCCGTTCCAAGGACGTAACTTTCGTTCTAAATACCGCATAAAAAAAGGAGGTACAAATTTTTTTGTTTTTTCGCTATGAAGCAAATCGTTTATATCGAAGTAAATAGTTCCTTTTTCTCTGTTGTTAAATGAGTTAAAGTCAAATCCTTTATTTAATAGAGCATCAAACATGGGTTTGTCGAATATTTTTTCTGGAGTCATGTAATTTTCTATTGCTCCACTAAATCCAACAGTAAAATATTTTTGAATGATTTGTTTAAACAATCCCCATTTGGTTCTTAAATTAAAGGTAGAGCAATTAAAATCGCCACCAATAAGCTGAATATCAGATGCAGGAATTTCATTAATAACAGCGTTTAATTGTTTTGCTCGATCAGTTGCATCAGAACTTAAATCAACATGAATTGCTCCTAAGCCAATAGTTTTATTGCCAAGTTGAATTTGTGCAATTAACCCTTTTTTACAGCCAAGTCGTTTTTCTGAACTATGAAAAACTTCTTTTACTGGTGGCACGTCAACACTTTTTGCAAAACCAATAGGAAATTTTGATAAAATAGCAGTTCCATGAAGTGATGTAGTATTTTCTTCGTCATGATTGGTTTCACCCAAAGCACCTTTTCCGAGAACCAAATATGAAGGAGCAAAGCAATAATTCATTCCTATAGATTCTGCTAATTCTCGAGCTACATTTTGGTTAGAAGTACGTCCCATGCCGTTGTCGCATTCTATAACTAAAACTACATCTGCTTTTGAAAGTTCAGGGTTTTCTCTAAAATAGTTGATAATTCCATCGAGCTGTTTTCCTCGTTCGATATTCCATGAAACTATTCTAATCTCTTTAGTGGATTCATTTTTAGCAGATAACGTGTTGTCCCATTCTAAACCATTAAGAATATGGTTTAATTCGGTTTTAATTTGAGAGTAACAGGAAGATTTTAAGAATGTCGATTTTTTCTTAAACGATTTTATTTCTTCATAGTGCAATTGAAGGTTGTGTTGTAAATAGTTTTTTTCTTTCAACTGTAGCATTATGCTAAATTACTATTTCTTAAAAAATATCGCTAAATGTATATTCGTAAGTTTTGTTGCCCATTTCATAAGTCTTTATTAGTGGAAAATTTACATCAAATTTTATGGGGTATTTAAAAATTGGACCTTCATAACAAAAGGTATGGAATTCGCCATTTTCACCACACGGATCAACACTTTTGGGTAATTGTTTTAAAAAATCGACTGAAAAATCATGGGCAATCAAATGCTGAGGCATTTTGCTGTTGTCGATAGAGCAAATGTGGGTTTTAAATCCTTTTTTTATAAAATCGAGGGCAAGTGTATGTGTAGATTTATTCCAAAGTGGAAAAATTGCGTTCATTTCAACTTCTTTTAATCTTTGTTCTCGATATTCACGTAAATCTTCCAGAAAAAGATCTCCAAAAGCTACGGTATTAATACCTTCAGCTTTAGCTTCAAGTAGTAAAGCTTTCATTTTGGTTTCATAAGCCTCGTTGGATTTTTCTTCGAGGTACATTATTTTTAACGGAATACCTATGGCTTTTGCTTGAGCAACAATCAAGTGTTCGGGTACACCATGCATCGAAACCCTTTTGTTGGGTTTGTAAATGTTGGTTAACAAGTATTTTACATCGTATTTTTTGCTTTTTAGCAAATGATACAAGGCAAACGACGAGTCTTTTCCGCCACTCCACGATAATATGATGGATATTTTGCTCAATTTTCTTTTTTTTATTCCTAACCTTAAAAACACGCCCCAACCCCTCTCAAGGGGGAAAGGCAACGCTCATACTCATCTTCTAACTTCAAACTTCGGTCATCCAACTTCCAACTTCACTCAATAAACCAAAAATTACCAGGAATAATGCCTGCTGTAAATTGGTGAATTAAACTTCCTGATACAGAATAGCGGAAAACCATTCCATTTTGCACATAATCAATGGCATCGGCAACGTAAATATCGTTATTTGAGGGGTCAATTCCTAATCCATAAAATATATTGCCCGAGTTAGTTATGATTGGAATGGAAGGTAAGCTGTTGCTACTTATGTTCATTTGATAAACACTATTATTGATGAAGTAAAGTTGGTCTTTGTTGCTGTTTATAGACAACGAACTTGGTGAATGGTTGATATTACTAAATGTAAGGGTTTGAACCACGTTTCTGTTGGTAGGATTGATTTGCATTAAACGTGCGTTTTCTTCATTAAAACCGCCGCTACACATTACCCATAGTTTTTTATTTTTATCTATCACCAAGCTATTTGGTGAAATACCAACTTTAATACTGTCAATCAAAACATCAGTAATCGTATTGATGATTAAAATGTTGTTGTTGGTCATGTCGCAAACGTAAGCAGTATCGTTAAGTAAAACGAGCTGTTCTGTCCAACCTTGAACCGAAATATTACCCGAAATAGTGTTAGAGTTAAGGTTTACTATTTGTATCGAATTAGAGTATAAATCAGTAACATACGCTTTTGAATCGTTAATTTTTAACATGTATCGAGGAGAGTTAAATCCAGTAATGGTTGCCAACGAAGTAAAATCGCTGATGTTTACCACTTCTATTTTGTTGGAGTTGTTTACCACAATATAACCTTTGTCGTTTATTTGCAAAAACGATTGAGCCACATCGCCCAAATTGGTTCCGTTGTTTGCATTTTTAAACACGTTTTGATTGACGTTGTTATTCTCTTTGTTGTATAGTGAAATGGAAGCGTTTGTCCAGCCAAAAGTGCCTTCGTTTATAATCAATACATCGGTTGAAGATGTGTTGGAAATAGGGGTTTCATTACAATTTAAGCATTGCGGTCCAATCTCTTCTTTTTTGCAAGAGAAGATTATCAGAAGTAAAATGATATGGAATAGAAATTTTTTCATCAGATATTTAACCACAAAGACCTCAAAGTTCTTCTCAAAATACACAAAGGAGATGTATCACTTTGTTTCTCTTTGTTTGGTTTTCTTGGTGCACTTTGTGGTTTCATTTTTTTAAAATTTTAATGAAATGGAAAACAAAAAATTTCTACCAGGCATAGCTCTGTATGCCATTGCTTGATAATCTTGGTTAAGTAAATTGTTTGCTTTAAAAGAAGCTGTAAGGTTTACTTTTTTAAACTTGATTTGTTGGCTAATACTAGCGTTATGAATAAAGTATGTAGGCATATACCAATTGTTGTCAGTTGAAATAAAACGTAACCCAGTATAGTTATAATTGTAGTAGATGCTGGTATTTTTGAATGTTGCACCAAGCGTGTAGTTGAATTTATGAAACGGAACATATATCAACTGTTTGTCAATAGAATTATCTAATTCATTATCGGTTTTAATGTTGGTAGAAGAAGTGTAAGCGTAATTTGCGTTGTGTTTAATGGTTAGTTTGTTAATGGTTGAACTTAAACTAAAAGTAGCTTCTACACCTTTGTTTTCTACTTCTTTCAGGTTGGTGGGCGACCAATAGCTAAATTCGGTAGGAAGCCAAATAATCCAATTGCTTACATAATTGTAAAACCCAATAACATCAAGATTTAATTCACTATTTTTAATAGTTTTGGTATAGCTAAAACCTGCTTCGGTCATTTCTGCTTTTTCAGGTTTTAGGTTAGGGTTTCCTCCCAGATTCCAGTATAAATCGTTTAACGACGGGTAGTGGTAGTTGATGCCCGCGTTGGCTTTGAGGTAAAGTTGTTCTTTGGCTAACAATTGAATTTTACCTCCAACGCTTGGTGCAAAAGGATTAAACACATTGTTTAAAGCTATAAAACGATTGAATACATTGAGTTGAAGTCGCCCTAAACTAAAAATGAAGCCTGTCATCCAACTGCCCTGAGTGCGTTGTTTTATATTGGAATAACCACCCGATTCAGCAGTTTCGAACCGAATGTTTAAGTTGTTGATGATATTTATTTTATTGTTTAAATAGTAGTTGGTATTAATCAAATTATCAATTAAATACGAATTACTTTTACTATATATTTTTGCACTTTTATCTTCGTAAATCAATACGTCTTTTATTAATCCAGAAGTGATGTTAAAACTCAGTTTGTTTCTCAAGTGTTTGTATTCCAATAATGCTCTAAACGATTGGTCTTTTTGGCTTTCGCTAGAACTATCTTTGGTAATGGTAGGGGCTAAATTTCTGTTGCTGTCAAACAACCATATTCTACCTCCAAAACTTCCATTTTTTAATTGTCTGTAAATGCCTTGTTGTATGCCATATTGAAGCATTTCAGCATTTTTTTGTTTTTCTATTGGGTTGCCTTTTTTACTGATGTTTTTAAATTCAAAATCGTTTTGTGCTGCATAATAATACAGTTGGGTTTCGAACAGCCACTTGTTTTGAACAAAAGCAGAGGAGAATTCGGTTTTGTATGCACCAAAACTTCCTACACTTTGTTTGATAAAAGCTGTGTTTTTTGCTTCAAAATCTTGGCTATTTTTGAGTAGCACACTTCCACCCAAAGCACCGTTTCTATCTAGCAAAGAAGCTGCTCCGTGGTGCAATTCGGCTTGGTTAAAGAAAATGGTGGGGTACAACGAAAAATCGACTTGTCCGTTCATGGGAGAGTTTAGCAAAACGCCATTCCATTGCACTTGGGTGTGAGATGCTCCAGTTCCTCTAAACGAAATTGAAGACAACGAACCTGGACCATAATCTTTAATAAATACCGATGAATGTTGTTGAATAAGTTCTGATAAACTATGGCTTTCAACAATCGAAACACTGTCGAAAGCAGTTTTTTTGTACTGTTTAGGAATTTTTTGGTCAACCAATTCAAAGGTTTTTCCAGCAATGGTATCAATGGTTTCGTTGTTTCCGAAAACATCAACAGAAAGGAGTAAGAGGACTAATATAAAAAGTGGTTTTATCATTCAATAGTTATAATTAACCACAAAGTACACGAAGTTTTTCGCGAAGAACTCAAAGGCATATTTTCTTTGTGTTCTATGCGGATTCTACACTTTGTGAACATTGTGGTTAAATTTTTCATTTTAAAACTTTATCAGTTTTTTAGTAAAACGCTTATTGTCTTTGGTAATGGTTAAAAAGTAAACCCCTTTACTGAAGTTGAAAGTTGGAAGTTGAAAGTTCAACGTTTGAGTAGTTTCTGAAGCCAATGTTTTCCCATAAATATCTGATAACTGGTAAGTTATTATTGAATTACTATTGTTTTTAATGGTTAGCACTTCGTTAAACGGATTGGGATAAATGCTGAATTGATTCTCCAACTGTTCTTCAATAGAAGTAGTAGAAAAATGGATAACTCCAATTGCATCTAAATCAAATCCACCCTGACTAAAAGGAGTAGGGTAAGGATCGTTAATGATGTTGTTCTGACTATCGTAAGTTCCAAAAAGAGGATTAATACTTCCTACTACATCAATAACACGAACGTGAGTTATTTTCGAAATATCCAATCCTGAAATACCATCCAACTCGGCTAAGTCGAAAGGAGTACCGTAGCCTGCTCGGTATTTCCCTGCAAGGTTGTGAATATAAGAGGCGTCCATTTGAGCGTTGTTATCGAGTTGCACCGAGTTTGGAGTTAACGAAACCGCATCGAAACGGAAGAAGTTGATACCGTCCGAACTTACTTCTACAAACGCCAGCTCTAAAAACATACCGTCGAATGAGTTTTCAAAAACTGCAAAATCAGCTCCTGAATCATCGTAGATGTAACCATTAAACGAAAGTGTAGCAATGCCTCCGTCGCCTAAACTTACCAATCCGTTTACCATCGAAAAACCTGTTGGAGAAATGCTGTCGCCAATGGTTGGTTTACCTAATGTGGTATCGGCAATGTTTTGCCAGCCTCGTTGTAAATTGCAGGTAGTTGCCCATGCTTCAAAAACCAAAGAGTCTTTGTGTATGGCGGTGCAACCTTCGTTACCCACCGCAGGAGCATAAGGACCTTGAGCAAAAAGTTTGCTTAAGGTAAAAAAGCTAAAAAATAGGATAGAAAAGTGCTTCATGAAATTCATATTTAAACCTAACAGGTTTTAAAACCTGTTAGGTTTGGTTGGTTAATTATTGTTTTATGAATTTTTGAACTTGTGGAACGCCTTTTGAAACCACCTGAATAAAATAAATTCCAGAGATTAAGTCGGCAACATCAACTTTTACTTGATTGGTATTGCTGTTGTAAATCGTTTTTACAACTCTTCCACTCATATCGGTAATGGTAAGTTGTTCGATGTTGTTTTCCGATTTGATGTTTAATACCTCATTTGCCGGATTTGGAAAGAAAGAGAAGGTGTGTTGTGATAATTCATCAATTGAAGTTACTAATTCTAAAAATCCACCTATACAGAAAAAAGCTGGAGTATTCATTCCCCACATGCCATTATCAGAAGAATATAATTCAAAATACATACTATCTATTGATCCAAAACTCACAAGATTAATAGATTGCCAATCTTTTATAATATAATCTTGAGAGTTATCGCTAAATCTAAAATCGGCTAAATAAAAATCTACACTATCATTATAAACGCCTTCAAAGTACATTTTTATAGTTAGTTTAAACCAATCAGGATCATTTCCTGTTGGACCACCAAATTTTTTAGCGAATGCGTCTCCGTCTTTAATGCTATGGTATGCGTATGTAGAGTTAGTTACAACTATTTCAGACATATTGAATTGAACATTTGATGAATTAAACTTTAAAGAAGAATTATTTGATGATACCACATAAATTGGATTGTTATATAATCCACTTCCTGTAATTGCACTGTATTTATTTCCAACTCCTGAAGTTACAGTGTCGGTTATGTTAGAATAAGCAAAACCTCCTAACCAATAGCCTGGAGCACCCCAAGTGGTGTCAAATAAATTTGGAAAAGTAATATCACCACTAGTAAATTCGGAAGTAAAAACACCGTTACTGTGTGTGCCACTTAAATCGGAACCATCCCAATACGATTCGACTGGTAAGGTTAAATCTTCAAAATAAGTTGTTTGTGCGTTAATGTTAGTTGAGGATAACATCAATCCTAATCCCATTAAAATGGAATGTTTGTAAATTTTTCTCATCGGTTTAATTTTAAATGAGTTAAACAATAAATTAATTAAACCGGGATGTCAACAATGAGGGTTAGTGTGAGGTATAACCAGCTTGCCTTTTTTCCCGAAAGCTTTTCCGATAAAATCGGAATGTTATAGGCAGGTCTTCTGACTCACTCCTTATTTTTACGCCTTCCCGAGGATTAGTCAGTGGCTAAATGTAAAAACTACTAGAGTTTACAGCTGCGGGTACAGTTTAGGATTTACACCTAATTCCCTATTAATTTTGAAATGCTTAGTTTCAAAAACCAATAACAGTACAAATGTATAATAAATAATTTATAACCAAAAATTGAAATTAAAATTTAATTTTGGGCATGCAAAAAACGCTAATACTTATTATTGATAGCTTTTACTTTTTGTTTAAAAGGTTTTTGCCTTTAAAAACTTATCGTTATGCGGTTTGTGGTGGAAGCAATTTGGTGTTTGATATGTTTTTGTATTTTTTGTGTTACAATTTTGTATTACAAAAACAAAATGTCGATTTGTATTTTGTGGTGCTCAGCCCTCATATTGCTTCGTTGTTTTTTGTGTTTCCCATTACTTTTTTAACAGGATTTGCATTGAACAAATACATAACTTTTCAAGAATCAAACATACCCGGTAGAATTCAGTTGTTTAGGTATTTGCTAGTTGGATTAAGTGGTTTTGTTCTCAGTTATTGTTGTATGAAAACACTGGTTGATTTATTGGGAATTTATCCTACACCATCAAGGTTTATTACCATTGTTGTAGCAGTAATTTATAGCTAT
Organism: Flavobacteriales bacterium; assembly: GCA_015075325.1. GTDB lineage: Bacteria > Bacteroidota > Bacteroidia > Flavobacteriales_E > Vicingaceae > Vicingus. Next base: position 24,447 of record JABTUP010000013.1, read on the forward strand.
ATTTTACAAAACAAGTTTAGTTTTAAGGTGGTTGAAGATTAGCTATTATTAGTTTTGCAGTTATATTAAAATTAGAATTCAGTTTCTTCGTTCAATTAACATTCTAAACGAGGCTACGGGTAAAACAAAAGGTTTAATGTCGTATCGGTTGTTTCTAATGTCGTTTCTTAACATGGGCATTACGCCAAGGTTTAAGGCATATCGGGTTTTAATAATAAACTTTAAACCCGCAGCACCAGCAAACATGCTGTAATTGGTAAAATAATACCCATCAACCATCACATAAATTTTTTTGGCTAATTGAGATTGTATTCCAAAATTTATTGAATGAGCATAAAATTGTTTTTTATTTTGTATCATTTCAATGTTGCTGTTGATAAACCAAAACCCAGTACCAAAACTCAAGTTATTTTGATGGTTTCCTAAAGTAAAACAAGCATCTACACCCGAAAACATTACGCTGGTGTCTTTTAGTGTCATAAAAAATTCGCCAAATGAAGCCGAAAGTGCAATCGATTTTTCTTCATCTACCTTTAATTGATGTTTTAAAGAGCCAATTAATGAACCGAATAAACTGGTGTTTAACGAAATATTGGTATTACTTGTTAGTCCGTAAGTTAGTTTTAAGAAAAGTAAATCGTTGTTGGCAATTCTAAAATCGCGTTTGGTAATGGTGTAAGCTGTTGGGCTAATAAAATAACTCGTATAATCTGGATTTGGAACGGTATAAATGTCTTTTTTTAAAGAAGCCTTTGCATTTTTTTTGTCGGCAATTACATAGTCGTCTTGAGCATAAACGCTTGCTGTTAAAAAAACAGAAAGGGTAAAACCGACTAAATGTAATAACTTCATTAGTTTAAACTAGGGTCTTCGGGAAAATTAGCAATAATTGCGTGTTTTGGACCTTGTTTTTGTAGAACATTTTGCCACAGCTGAGGCGATTTAAAATCGTTTAACGAAAATCCTTTCCCATCTGCAATAACCCACGAGTCGTTTTTAATTTCATTCATTAGTTGTTTGCTGTCCCAACCAGAATATCCAACAAAAAACATCACCTCATGAGGGAAGATTTGTTGTTCTGTAATTCTAATTTTTAGGGCTTCAAAATTACCAGACCAGTAAATATTATCTATTACATGTTCGCTTTCTTCAATGATGTTGCCTTGAGTATGAATAAAAAAAAGGCTGTCGGTTTGCACCGGACCACCCATAAACACAGGTGATTCAAACGCAGGAAAATCTCTTAAAGCATCGTTTACAGTAATATTGAGTGGTTGGTTTAAAATAAAACCTAAGGTGCCTTCGGGTTTGTGTTCGGTAAGTAATACCACAGAGCGTTTAAAATAAGGGTCAATCATAAAAGGCTCGGCAACAAGCAACCGTCCTTTTTCTATGGCTAATTTGTTTAATGATGAAAGTGAAAAATTTAAAGGATTGGATTTCATGTTTAAAATTTTGTCCAATAAATTTAATAAAAAAAATTGAACGCTGTAATTAATTAGATACAATTTATGTTGAACGATTTTTTTGACACTATTTTCACAAATTAAAACAATCTTTGGTTGTACAGTAGTTAAATTATTCATGTCAAATTCGTGTCAAATTGAATATTTGTTGTTTTAACAATAATTGAAATCACATTAAATATTTAGCTTTGCTAACCCAAAACATGGAAAAAAATGGAAGATTTACGGAATTACTTAAACCAAATAAGAAGAGATTTTGCCGACAAGCCATTAGAAGAACAATCGGTAAATGATAACCCATTTTTGCAATTTTCAGTTTGGTTTGAAGAAGCTGTAAATGCACAGCTTTTAGACCCTTATGCCATGCTTATTTCAACGGTTGATGAAATTGGTCTGCCACATTCTAGGGTGGTTTATTTAAGAAACATTAGTGACGAAGGAATGGTTTTTTATACCAATTACAACAGTCAAAAGGGTAAAAACATTAGTGCTTCAAATAAAATTGCCATTACTTTTTTTTGGGTAGAGTTGGAGCGACAAATACGCATTGAAGGAACGGTAAAAAAAGTAAGTGAAGAATTATCCGACAAGTATTTTGCCGCACGCCCACGCGAAAGTCAATTAGGTGCTTGGGCATCAAACCAAAGTGAAACCATAAAAAATAGGGCAGAGCTGGAAGAAAAATTAAAACAATTTACTGAAAAATTTAAAGGCGTAGATGTTCCTCGTCCGCCACACTGGGGAGGCTACATTGTTGAACCTACAAAATTTGAATTTTGGCAAGGGCGTCCAAGTCGTTTGCACGATAGGCTGATTTATATCAAAAACAACAGTGATTGGGTAATTTCTAGGATTGCACCTTAGTTCTTACTATTCATATGATAGTAAAACTGAGCAATCAACTTTTTCTCCTGACCTAAAACAGTTCATTTTGTCCCTTCCATCATTAGTTCCTTCAATATGGACGAAAGTTTTAGGCTCTGCATCAAGCAATATTTCACCATCATAGTAGACATTATTCTTATCTTTTGCATAACCATAATCAAGTAATTTAAAGGTTTTATAATCAATTGTTTGAACAGGTTTACCATGATAAAAGTATAGTTTACCATCTTTTGACCATTCCCAATTTACAATTTCGAAAGTGTTTGAATTTGCTTCAATAATAATTGAGTCATTTAAGAAAATCTTATTATCGCGTTTAATAAATCCATTACCAATAATTCCTAATTTGTTTCTTTCGGTTTGTTCTTCTGAATATTTTTTTTGAGTTTGATAAATACTAAGCCCTATATAGAGGATGCTGGCTAATGAAGATATAATAAACAATATAGGTAAAATTGATCCCAAAATTTTATTCCATTTGAATAGTTTTGTATTTAAATAAATTAAAATAATGAAGTATAATGGGTAAATATTTACAATAAAGAAATAAAACAATGTTGTACCTAGGTTAGTTGGGTGATCAAAGAAGAAAATTGTTGTGAAGAAAATATATGGCCAAATTGATATAGGAAGTAAAATGGATAGATTTAAAAATTTAAACCACCTAGGGAGGTCTTTTGATTTAAAATAATTTAAAATTTTATTTACCATTTTTATGATTAATACTAATCTATTTCTTATCGTTTATTTTTACATTTTTAAGTGTAAGTAAATTAATAGGGTTGATGCCCAAATCGTTCACATTGGTTTGTACCAAACGAACCACTTCATCGTAATACAGCGTAACAACTGGAGCTTCCTCAATTAGTATTTTATCCATTTCCTGATATAAATAATAACGAGTAGAATCGTTTACCTCTGCTTGAGATTTTTCATACAATTTATCAAACTCAAAGTTTTTAAACTGCGTGTAATTTGGACCATGTGGAGTAAAGTTTTTGCTGTAAAATAATGCTAAATAGTTTTCAGCATCAGGATAATCGGCAATCCACGATTTTCTGAAAAAATTTAATTTTGAACGAGCAACCAACTCGCGATGAGTAGTTGCTTGTAATATTTCCACTTTAATTTTTATACCTATTTCGCCCAATTGGTGTTGGATAAATTCGCATAAATCAACATATCCCATGGTGGTAAACAAGGTAATTTCTGGCAAACCTTTACCGTTTGGAAAACCAGCAGAATAAAGTAATTCTTTTGCTTTTTCAGGATTGTAAGTGTACCCTTTTACTCGTTCTTCGCTGTATGATGGTAATCCTTTAGGAACAAAACCAGAATGAGCAGGAGTTCCAATGTTTTTTCTAAGGTACGAAATCATTTGTTCCCGATTAAAACCATAATTAATGGCTTGTCGAATCATTTTTTTCTTTAACGGACTGTTTGCAACAATATCTAAATCATCGTTAACCAAAATACCTAAATATTCGGTATTTAAATACGGGTGGGTTAGCATGTTGATTTTGCTTTTGTATTTGTCTTTAAGTGTTCCGCTTGCATTAAAAATTTCTTCTTTGTAACTACCTTCTCTTCCCGAAACAAAATCTAAATCGCCGTTTAAGAATTTTAAGAACTCTACTTCTTCATCTTTAATAAATGTAATTGCAACTGCATCAATAAAAGGAAGTTGTTCGCCTTTAGCTGTTTTTTCAAAATAGTTGTCGTTTTTCACGAATACCATTTTATTACCTTCGTCCCACATTTTAAACTGAAAAGGACCAGTACCAATAGGGTTGCTAGAATAGTCGTTTTTGTAATGTTCAACAATTTCGTGAGGAACAACCGAGCAATATTGCATGGTTAATATTCCTAAAAAAGGAGGAAAAGGTTGGGTTAAAAATATTTTAAGAGTGGTGTCGTTAACTGCAACAAAAGGAGCGTATTTGTTTTCTTCGTTAAAATCAAGGTTATTAAATACCCATGCACCAGGCGAAGCAACTTTAGAATCGATGATTCGATTAAAGCTGTAAACAAAATCTTCGGCAACCACTTTTCGTCCTTTGCCATCTTTAAACAAATCGTGATGGTGAAAATATACATCGTTTTTAATGTAAAAAGTATACTCTTTACCATCTTCCGAAATTTCCCAACGATTGGCGATACAAGGAATAATATTTAAATTATCGTCCATTTGTACCAATCCATTATACAATTGGTTACAAGCCCAAATGTTTTCAATATTTCTCGAAAAAGCAGGGTCTAACGAAGTAATTCCAGCCGATTCGTTGTAACGGAATATTTTTTTACCAATGGTTTTATCAGACGAACCACCATTTCCACAGGAGATTAACGAGGAAACAATTACAACGATTAAAGAAAGTTTAAGATAATTCATAACTCCATAGTTTTAGTTATGTAATGTTAGTCATTACATTTTGTCGATTTACGGAGTGTTTTGTGTTGTTTTCAACACTCTTTTTAACAGTTGTCTATTTTTTGAAAACAAAAAAACGCTGTAGCGTGTAATTGTAGAAAAAAGCAACCATTAAAGCAGTAATAACTTTCGAAATAGAATAATTGATGTGAGCAAAATCGGTAAAAATAAAGACAAAAAAAGTGTTTAAAACCAAGCTCCCCGCAGAAACCAAAACGTATCGGAAAACTTGGTGTTTGAATTTATTTTTAGAATTACAAAAAGCCCAATACCTGCATAGGTTAAAATTTACGATTGCACCAGCTAATGCTCCAATGGCGGTTGAATAAACGTACCAAACATTAAAAACTTCGGTAAGTAGAATTAACACCAAAAAATCGGCTAAAGTGGCAGTTATGGCTGCAACTTGGTAACGAAAAAAAGAAATAAACCACGATTCTTTTTTCATACTAATAAAACGATAATTTGTAAAACAACATTTGCATAAATACCAGCTAAAACATCATCTGCCATTATACCCAAACCTCCGTTTAATTTTTCTAAATTTCGAATACCTAACGGTTTAAAAATATCGAACAAACGAAACAATGTAATTCCAATAACAAGATTGAGAAATGAAAAAGGAACAAAAAGCATGGTAATCCACATGCCTACAGCTTCGTCAATTACCACTTTTGATGGGTCTTTTCCCCATTCGGTAGTTAATTTGTTGGCTGAAAAAATTCCAATAATGGTAGTTGAAAAAATTAAAGCAATAAAAACAAAATGGTTAACTATTACAATTTGAAAGTGCTGAAATAGAACATAAATTGCGGCAGCCAATAAAGCTCCAGCAGTTCCAGGAGCAAAAGGGGAGTAGCCAGTACCAAAAAAAGATGCAATTATTTTGTAGATAATCCTCATAATAAAAAAAGAAGAGCCACTTTTAGGTGGCTCTTTCTATTATTTAGTCTTCGTAGTCTAAACCCAAATGAGTAATCAACTCTTCGCCTTTTAAATGTCGAAGCGTATTTTTTAATTTCATTTCTTGTTTAAAGATATCGTGCATAGGTTTTAATCCAGCAATTTTTTCTTGTGGAGATTTAAAGTAAAACGATAGCCATTCTTGAACACCCGACATTCCTGCACGTGATGCTAAATCTAAGAAAATAGCTAAATCTAATACAAGTGGAGCTGCTAAAATAGAATCTCTACATAAAAAGTCAACTTTTATTTGCATACGGTAACCCATCCAGCCAAAAATATCGATGTTATCCCAACCTTCTTTGTTATCACCGTGAGGAGGATAATAGTTGATTCTTACTTTATGGTAAAGGTCTTTGTATAAATCTGGGTTATTTTCTGGGTCAAGAATTTCTTCTAATACACCTAATTTAGAAACTTCTTTAGTTTTAAAGTTATCTGGGTCGTCTAATACTTCGCCATCTCTATTTCCTAAAATGTTTGTTGAAAACCAACCAGCAATACCTAACGAACGAGTTTTCATTCCTGGAGCAATAATGGTTTTCATTAATGTTTGACCAGTTTTAAAGTCTTTTCCGCAAATTGGAACATTGTTTTGTTTTGCCAAGCTTACTAAAGCAGGAATATCAGCCGAAAGGTTAGGAGCACCATTTGCATAAGGAATACCTTCTTTTATTGCTGCGTAAGCATAAATCATACTTGAAGGAATGTTTACATCGTTGTTTCTTAAACCTTCTTCTAAACTTTCAATGGTTTTATGTACGGTTGTTTCTTCAATGTAAATTTCGGTTGAGCCACACCATACCATTACTAATCTGTCGCAATTGTTTTTAGCTTTAAAATCGCGAATATCTTGACGTAATTGGTCGGCTAAATCCATTTTGGTTTTGCCTTCTTTAACGTAAGTTCCGTGTAGTTTTTTAACGTAGTTTTTGTCAAAAACAGCTTTCATTGGTTTGATTGCTTCCAATTCTGGCTTAAGCATATCTAAAGTTGTTTTTTCAAGAACACCAGCGTTTAATGCTGATTCATAAACATTATCTTCGAATAAATCCCAACCGCCAAAAACAATGTTTTTAATATCAGCTAATGGAATAAAATCTTTAATAAGAGGATTTCTTTTCTCTGTTCTTTTTCCTAATCGAATGGTTCCCATTTGAGTGGTTGAACCTATAGGTTTTGAAATGCCTTTGTTTACTGCATAAACTCCAGCAATTAATGTGGTAGCTACAGCTCCTAAACCAGGTAATAAAATACCTAATTTACCGTCTGCACTTTTAATTTCGTTTGTCATTTTGTAAATTGTTTTAAAGAGTCAAAATTAGAAATATTGTAAATATTTTAGAGGCTATTTTGTAATAATTTTATTTTTTAAGGATATATCCTTTCGTACACTGGTTTCTTGGTTTTAATATCATTCCCAAAAACTTCGATATAAAAAACTTTTGGTAATAGTTTAATGTGTTCGGCTTTGATGAAAACACGTTTTATAACGGCTGTTTTGTTATCTATTGTGGTAATTACGTGTGGTTTTAAATCATCTGTTTGTGTAACAATAAACTGTTTGTCTTTTATTGCTGCAATAGAAAAAATGTAGGTATTTGGTTTTGTTTTTAAAGGTTTTGCTTTTACTCCGTAACCAAAAGTTTTTTCAATTTGAGTTAAATCTCTTTTTCTTCCATCTTCTTGGTATCTTCTCCAAAAAACATTAACCGGATTATTGGCATCTATTTGTCCTTTTTCGTTGTGATTCATACAATAAACAACGGTGTTCTGATTAAAACTTTTTTGAATATAAAAAAGCATGTGGTCGTCTTTTGGAATTGGGTAACCATTAAAAACAGAATCTTCGCCAGTACTCTCAAATGTTGTATTTGCAACAAAAGTTGATTTGGTAAAACCAAAAATGATAAAACCAAACAACATTAAAAGAGTAAATTGCTTAACCATTTAATGCTTTTTTTACATGGTTTAAACGCTCTATTGCTGTAATGTTTGAAAATACTGCAACTATTGTAACAGGAATAGTGAAAATAGAGATGGTTTCAAATAACACAATTGGATAGTTATCCATTTTTATACAAATATTACCAAAAAAGTAATGGAAAATACCGCAAAACATAGCTCCAGCTCCAATAGTTACAACTCTAGCTGGTCGTTGCATCATGCCAACGCTACAAGCAATTCCAATGCCTTCTGCTCTTGCTCTTGTGTAACTTACCATCATAGAACCAATTAATGCAATAAAAGCAAACAATGAACTTAAAAAAAAGTGGTGAGCAATTAAATAATAACAAATTCCTAAAAACATGATTAACTCGCTATATCTATCTACAACTGAATCATAGAAAGCACCAAATTTTGACGACATGTTGCCTAAACGTGCTAATCTTCCATCAATCATATCAAACAAACCGGCAATAAGAATGGTAAAACCACCCCAGCCAACATAAACCAATTGTGTTCTATCGGCTTTTTCGGCACCTAAAATAAAAATAATTGCAGCTAAAATGTTTAAAAGTAAGCCAACAGTTGTAATAAAATTAGGCGTTATTTTTAACCTAATTAATAGGTTAATAAAGGGATTAATAATGTTGTAAATTATAAGTTGAGCTTTACTTTCGTTTGCCATTTTTAAAAATCTAGTTGTTTAATGCTTGATGTTAAAGTAAAACACGATACCTTAACAGGAAAGAAAACAAAAGTAACAAAAGTTATGAACTTCAAATTACATTTTTTCTAACTAAAACCAATTTTATTTATTCAAAACACATCAGCTTTTAAACTATATTTGCAGCCTAAAAATAAATTATGGCTTTAAAATGTGGAATAGTTGGCTTGCCCAACGTAGGAAAATCGACTTTGTTTAACTGTTTATCAAATGCAAAAGCTCAATCGGCAAACTTTCCGTTTTGTACTATTGAGCCAAATGTTGGAGTTATTACAGTTCCTGATGAACGATTAGAAAAATTAGAAAGTTTAGTTAAACCAGAACGAGTTTTACCAACAACAATTGAAATTGTTGACATTGCAGGTTTAGTTAAAGGTGCTAGTAAAGGTGAGGGTCTGGGAAATAAATTTTTAGCCAACATTAGAGAAACCGATGCTATTATTCATGTGTTGAGATGTTTTGACGACGGAAATGTGGTTCATGTTGATGGCTCGGTAAATCCTGTTAGAGATAAAGAAATTATTGATATTGAATTGCAATTGAAAGATTTTGAAACAGTTGAAAAAAAATACGATACCATTAAAAGAAAAGTACAAACAGGAGATAAAAGTGCGGTAAAAGAAGCAGAACTCTATCAACGCATTTTAAAAACACTTGAACAAGGCAAATCGGTTCGAACAATTGAGTTTTCGGAAGAAGAAAAGGAGTTTGTAAAACCACTTTGTTTAATTACTGCTAAACCAGTATTGTATTTATGTAATGTTGATGAAGGCTCTGTAAAAACTGGAAATGCACATGTTGAAGCAGTTAAAAATGCAGTAAAAGATGAAGACGCAGAAGTTTTAATGATTGGAGCTCAAATTGAAGCAGATATTGCAGAATTAGAAACTTACGAAGAACGAAAAGAATTTTTACAAGATTTAGGGTTAGAAGAAGCAGGTGTTAATCAATTAATTAGGGCTGCTTACAAACTATTAAACTTATACACTTATTTTACTGCAGGAGTAAAAGAGGTTAGGGCATGGACTATAAAAAAAGGCATGACAGCACCTCAGGCAGCAGGTGTAATTCATACCGATTTCGAAAAGGGGTTTATTCGTGCTGAAGTAATTAAATACGAAGATTTTATCAAATTTGGTTCTGAAGCAGCTGTTAAAGAAGCCGGTAAAATGGGAGTGGAAGGCAAGGAATATGTGGTGGAAGATGGTGATATTATGCACTTTAGGTTTAATGTGTAAAAGCTTCTCAATCCCGCATTATGCGGGACAGGCTCCCTCCGAAGTATGGGCTTTTGTAAAGCAACGAAAATATTATACTGAAGTAGAATGTATACACTTCTAAATCTCTAATCTCTAATTTTTAATAATTAATTAATGATACCAGAAAGTTTTGATTATTTTAATTGGATTATTCTTCCTATTATTATTTTCTTTTCACGTTTAACCGATGTAAGTTTAGGCACACTTCGTCATGTATTTATTTCTAAAGGATACAGAAAAATTGTTCCATTTTTAGGTTTTTTTGAAGTGCTTATTTGGATTATTGTTGTTGCACAAGTAATGCAAAATCTATCTAATTGGGCATGTTATGTTGCTTATGCAAGTGGTTTTGCAACAGGAACTTATGTCGGGTTACTTATAGAAGAAAAGTTAGCACTTGGTTTGCAAGTTATACGTGTTATCACCAACCAAAATAGCGACGAATTAATTGCTGATTTAAAAAAATCAAATCACGGAGTAACCATTGTCGATGCTCAAGGAGCAGTTGGTCCGGTAAAAATGATTTTTACCATTATTAAAAGAAAAGATGTTCCTCAAGTGGTTGATAAAATATCCACGTTTTTACCCAATGCCTTTTTTACTATTGAAGATGTAAAAAACACTAGCCAAGGAGTTTTTAACAAAACACCTCGTTTTAATATGTTGTTTAGAAAAGCAAAATAGGATTATTGTCTAATTATCATTCCATCACCCATTTCAATAATTCTGTCGGTTTTATCAGCAAATTCTTTGTCGTGAGTTACAATTAATAACGAAAGCTTTTGCTCATGACACAACTCTTCAAAAATATTAAAAACATTATCAGCATTGTGGCTATCTAGGTTTCCAGTAGGCTCATCGCCCATAATAATGGTAGGATTATTTATTAAAGCTCTAGCAATAGCTACTCGTTGTTTTTGTCCGCCAGAAATTTGAGAAGCTAGTTTTAACGCTTGGTCGTCGATGTGTAATAATTTTAATTTTTCAATGGCATCATGTTCAATTTCTTGAAGTGATTTTTCGCCGAGTTTTTTTGCAGGAAGCATTACATTTTCCAAAATGCTAAATTCTGGCAATAAATAATGGAATTGAAAAACAAAACCGATGTGTTTGTTTCTAATGTAGGCCAACTCGTTGCTCGTTTTGCCTGTAATTTTTTCTTCATTAATATACAGTTCACCTTCATAATCGGTATCCATTGTTGAAAGTATGTAAAGTAGAGTTGATTTTCCACAACCCGATTTTCCCATGATAGAAGTAAATTCGCCTTTTTTAATAGAAAAATTAATGTTTTTTAAAGCTTGAAAATCGACAGCTCCTCTAAAAAATTTATTGATATTTTTTGCTTCTAATACGTTCATTATTGTCCTCTAATAATTTCAACTGGGTCAATGTCTTGAGCTTTTCTGGCAGGCAAATAACCAGCTATAAAAGTAGAAACCATTGCAAATACAATTCCTATAATGTAATAGGTAATTTCGAAGTTTACAGGAAAGGTTTTTATGGTTGGCAGGGCTTCCGTTTCGAAAGGTAAATAACTAATAATAGTTGAAACAATATAACCAAGAATTAAACCGAAAACTCCGCCAACAAAACCAATAATAACAGCCTGACTAATAAAAATTAGTTTTACATCAAACCCCGAAAAACCAGTAGCTTTTAAAATGGCAATATCATTCATTTTTTCATAAATCATCATGTTTAAAATGTTGTAAATACCAAATCCAGCAACAATTAATAATGCAATAGAAACTGCATAAGTAATTAAATTTCGAACTGATGTTCCGGTTTCAAATTGGGCATTGGCAGTATTAATATCAATTGCGGTTAAATTAAATTGTTTACTAATTGCTTTTGCCATGGGTATTGCATCTTCAATGTTAAATAATTTAATGTTTATATCGGTAAGAAAACTGGTAGATTCGCCTAATAAACGCTGAGCAGTTTTTATGTTAACATAACTTTGTACGTTGTCAACTTCTGCAAGTCCACTTTGGAAAAACCCAACAATTTTTAATGGAATAATTTCACCTTTAACGGTTGCCAATTGAACTCTGTCGCCAATTTTTAACGACATTTTTTTTGCTGCCCCAATTCCAAGTAGTATTCCATTCATGTTGTTTTCTAAATTATCGGGTGTTCCTCCAACAATGTATTCATTGAAATTAAAAAATGTCGATTCATCTTTTGCTTTTATTCCAGTAACAACTCCGTTTAACTCGGTAGAACCAGCTACATAAAACACCTGCGATTTTACTTGAGGCAATACAGCTTTTACCTTTGGGTCGCTTTTTAAGTAATTTAAAATGGGTTGTGCATTATGAATTTTTAATTGAGTTTGTTTTGGCTTAATTGAATGAACTACGTTTAAATTAGCCGACAATTCATCGAAAAAGTGAATGGGTTGTTTGGTATTTGGTTTTATTTCGTTGTAGATGTGAATGTGTGGAGTTCTGTTTAAAATTAAACCATCGAGCAAGCCATTTAACCCCGACATAAAACTCATTAAAATAATAAATGCTCCAATACCAAAAGTAACCCCGAGTGCAGCAACCATGGTTTGTTTTATTCGAGATAAAAGATGGGTTTTAGATATAGTTAAGATAACTAGAAACCAATTCATTATTCTTCGGTTAAATAAATAGAAGTGTTTTCATCGATTCCGTTTAGGATTTCGATTTTATCCAAGCTTTCTAATCCTGTTTCCACTTTAACAAAACCTGCATCCGTTTTAATGGAATTGTCCTTATTTAGGTAAACTTTAGGAATAACTAAGGCATTTTTTTTGGTAGAAATAATAATGTTTCCTTCGCCAGATAAACCAGGGTAGAGGTTAGCGGGCGATTTATAAAATTCAGCTTCTAATTTAAAAGTTTGAGAGCGATCATTTTTTTGAGGATAAATTTTAGTTATTGTAGCTTCAAATACTTCGTTGTTGTAAGCATCTAAGGTTATTAATACTTTTTGTCCGATCGAAATTCGTGCAATATCTACTTCGTCAACCAACAGTTCAGCAATAAATTTTGATTTGCTTCCAATCATAGCAATAGGTTGTTGGGCAGAAACCAATTCACCAATATTTTTATAAATAGCATAAACTCTACCCGAAATTTTACTTTTTATGGTGTAATCTTTAGAAAGAAACTGTGTAGATTCGTAATTGTTGGTGGCTTGCTGAACTTGTTGTTTTAATTCGTTCTCAGTTCGTAAAAACTTGTTTTTTAAAGTTTTTACATTTTGACTAGAGGTTTCGTATTGTAATTTTTTTGCATCAAATTCGGCTTGCGAACCTATTTTTTGGCTCCATAAGTTTTTTTGTCGGTGAAAAACTGACGAATCGTTTTTACATTTTAGTTCGGCAAGTTTAATTTCGTTTTTTAAGTCATTTAGAATGGCGTGTTCGCCACTAAAATTTTCTTTTGCAATTTGCATGCTTAAACGAGCATTTTCGGAACTCAACTTTGGGTTGTTGTTGGTTATTTGAAATAAATTTTGATCAAATATAACCGTATCACCTTCTTCAATAAAAATTTGTTCTAAAATACCGGTAGCTATTGAGTAAACAGCATATAAACTATCGGGCTGAATGGTTACCGATGCATAAACTGATTCTGTAATGTCTTGTTTTACAGGTTTTTGTTCGGTTTCATTGTTTTTTCCGCAACTTATCAATAGCAATAAAGCAGTACTATAAAAAAGGTTTTTCATTTAAAAAATAAAATAATAAACAAAGCTAAGCCTAATATAATTGGTTATTGATGATAATTGTCAACCATTTAAAAGATTTAAATTAAAATTAATACTAGGTTTTTTTTATGGTAAAATAATTAAAGGTGTTTGTCCTTCGTAAACTAGTTCATTAATTAAAAACCGTCTAAAAAGCTGGTCTGTTAATAAACGAGAACCTTTTTGAACAATCAGCATTTCTTCTTCTTTGTTGTTTATTATTTTTTTAATGTCTTCGAAGGGGGTTGAACCTTCGTATATTACAGTTTTTGTATCAAATTTTTCAGAAAATAAGCTATGTAAATTGTTTAATTGTTTTTCAATTCCCTTAGTTTTTTCGTTAGGTTTAGCTAAATAGAAAAAAGTTAAGCACGTATTTTCTTTATCGAAAAAATTTAAAAAATAATTTAATTCTAAAATGTTTAAAGGATGTTTTTCAGTTACTGCAATAAAAATCTTTTCATGATTGAATGAATAAATTTCTTTAGGCATTGCAACAACAATATTTTTTACTTTTTCAATGAGTTGTAGAGCCACATTTCCAATAAATAATTGTTTTAATAATCCTGTGCCTTTAAGTCCTGTAAAAATTAAGTTATGAAATGGCTCTGCTAAAAGATTGGTTAAAATAGTCTGTAAATTAATTTCAGAAACAAAGAAAGAAACTTTATCTGATGAAGAAATAATATCGTTTGTAAGTGATTTTAGTTTATCCAATGCCTTTTGATTGTTTTGTTGAATAATTTGTTGTTTGCTACTATAATCGATAAGCCCTGGTAATAAAACATTTGTTTGATGAACAAGTAACAATTCAGCATTAGCTTGTTTACTCCAATCGTAAGCATACTTTATTAAGTTGCTTGAATATTCTGAAAAGTCAATAAGTATAATAAATCGTTTTGTCATATCAATACTATTTTGTTGGGTTATATGGTTTATATAGACATTCACTAACTTTAGTAAAATCATCTTGATTGTCAGCAAGAATCATTAAAACATCTTTTGCTTGAATTATAGTTGAACCACCTGGTCGGATATATTCTCCGTTTCTTTTAATCATTATTATAAATGCGGATTTAGGAAAATTCAAATCAACAATTCTTTTATTTACAGCATAAAAATCTTGCAATATTTCAAATTCTTGTAAAGATGATTTTGGTAGGTCTAATATGAGCTTTTCAATTTCGGAAATAGGTTTTGCTTTTTCGGGTAAAGCAACATTTAACCATTTTGCTACTATTGACAATGTTGTTCCTTGTATAAGAACAGAAGTAACTGAAATAAAGAAAACAATGTTAAAGATTATATTTGCTTTTTCAATTCCTGCTAAAAGCGGATAAGTAGCAAATACAATAGGAACAGCACCACGCAAACCAACCCACGAAATATAAAAACGCCTTCTCAAACGCATTTTAAAAAACATTAAACTTATAAAAACACTGATTGGGCGAGCAATAACTATTAGAAATAGTGAAATTACAATTCCTATTCCCATGTAAGGAAAAACTTGCGATGGGAAAACAAGAAGTCCTAAAGTTAAAAATAAAACAATTTGCATTAACCAAGCTAATCCATCATACATTTTAAGGATGGTTTTTTTGTGTATCAAGTCTTGATTTCCTAGATAAACAGCACAAATGTAAATTGCTAAAAAGCCGTTACCACCAACAAAATCAGTGGCGGAAAATGTAATGAACATTAAAGCAATAACTAATACAGGATAAAGTCCTTCAAAGTCGAGTTTAATTTTATTAATGATGAATTTACTTAGTTTACCAAAGGCAAAACCAGCAATTCCACCCAAAATCATTTGTTGTAAAAACAACGGAACGATAGATGCTAAACTTTGATCTTGGTTTACTACTAATGTAAGAAATGCAATAGTTAGCACATATGCCATTGGATCGTTACTTCCACTTTCTAATTCTAGTGTTGGTCTAAGGTTTGTCTTTAATGCCAGGCTTTTTGAACGTAAAATGGAAAATACTGCTGCGGCATCGGTTGATGAAACAATAGAGCCAAGTAGCATACTCTCATAAATGGTAAAATCGGTAATATACCAAACAAACGTGCCAAGTGAAATAGCCGTTAAAAAAACTCCTAAGGTTGACAAAACAATTCCCTCACGAAGAATAGGTTTTACTGAAGTCCAATTGGTATCGAGTCCACCAGAAAACAATATAAAGTTAAGCGATACAACACCAATAAATTGAGCTAATTTAGGATTATCAAAATGTATTCCTCCAATACCATCAGAACCTGCCAACATTCCAATCGCTAAAAAGAGTAATAATGTAGGAACGCCAAATTTATATGATGTTTTACCTACAATAATGCTCACAAAAAGTAAAAGTGAACCGACTAAAAGTATGTTCTCAATTGTTAAATTCATGCTTTGTCATCTCTTTTTTTTTTTAATCTTCTCAAAGATAAGTTTTAATGTTTTTTTATTAGACTTTACATTTGTTGTATTATGTAATGTTTTTTTTAATTTTTAATACTTTTGCTTATTATCAATAAATTAGCATAAAAAAAAGATAATTTGTTTTAAACAAATTATCTTTTTTTTTTTTTGAAGTATGTATTAATAAATTAATCCTCTAATGTTGCCTCCATAGTGTGGTAAACATTTTGCACATCATCATCTTCTTCAATTTTTTCGAGCAATTTGTTTACGTCGGCTTCTTGTTCTGGAGTAAGTTTTTTGGTGATTTGAGCTATTCGTTCAAAGCCTGAAGAAAGAATTTCTTTATTGTTTTCTTCGAGGTATTTTTGAATAGAACCAAAACTTTCGAAAGGGGCATAAATAATAATACCATCTTCGTCAACAAAAACTTCTTCGGCACCAAAATCAATTAACTCTAATTCTAAATCTTCCACATTTGTTCCGTCGTTTTTTATTCTAAAGTTACAAGTGTGGTCGAACATAAATACAACCGATCCAGATGTTCCAAGAGTTCCTTCGCATTTGTTAAAATAGCTTCTTAAGTTAGCAACCGTTCTATTGTTGTTGTCGGTAGCAGTTTCAACTAAAATAGCAATTCCGTGTGGGGCATATCCTTCAAATAATACTTCTTTATAGTTGCTCGTGTCTTTATCTGTTGCTCGTTTTATTGCACGTTCAACATTTTCTTTAGGCATGTTGGCTGCTTTGGCATTTTGCATTACGGCACGTAATCTCGAATTTGATTCTGGATCGGGGCCACCTTCTTTTATTGCCATTACAATATCTTTACCTATTCGAGTAAAGGTTTTTGCCATTTGCCCCCATCGTTTAAATTTTCGGGCTTTTCTAAATTCAAATGCTCTTCCCATAGTTTTAATTTATTATTTAATCAGCTCTCAGTATTCGGTTTTTCAACTTCAAACTTCGGTCTTCCAACCTCCACTATACTTATTTATCCATTTTTAAAGAATGACCCAACTTATCTTTCTTTGTTTGTAAGTAGTTTTGATTGTGTATGTTCGATTTTATTTCGATTGCTACGTTTTCAACAATTTCTAATCCGTAACTAATTAAACCAGTTCTTTTTTTAGGATTGTTGCTCAATAACTTTATTTTAGAAACGCCTAAATCTCTTAAAATTTGGGCACCAACACCATAATCACGTTGGTCGGGTTTAAAACCTAATTCTAAATTTGCTTCAACGGTATCTCTTCCTTGTTCTTGTAGTTTGTAGGCTTTTAGTTTATTCATTAAACCAATTCCACGTCCTTCTTGATTCATGTAAACAATTACACCTTTTCCTGCTGCTTCAATCATTTCCATCGATTTGTGCAATTGTGGACCGCAGTCGCAACGGCACGAACCAAAAATATCACCTGTCATACACGATGAGTGAACTCTAACCAAAATAGGTTCTTCTTTTTCCCATGTGCCTTTTATTAAGGCTAAATGATCCATTCCGTTAGTGGTTTGGTTGTAACCTATCATTGAAAAATTACCAAAACTAGTTGGTAAATCTACTTCAACAATACGTTTTATAAGTGTTTCGTGCTGTAATCGGTAAGCAATTAAGTCTTTTATCGAAACAATTTTAAGGTTAAATTTTTCAGCAATAATAAGTAAATCGGGTAGGCGAGCCATGGTGCCGTCTTCGTTCATTATTTCTACAATTACTCCTGCTGGTTCAAATCCAGCCAAACGAGCCAAATCAATAGCAGCTTCAGTATGTCCTGCTCTACGTAAAACGCCACCTGCTTTTGCTTTTAGTGGAAAAATATGACCAGGTTTTCCAAGTTCTTCTTTTCTGGTGTTCGGATTAATAAGTGCCAAAATGGTTTTAGCTCTGTCGCTTGCCGAAATACCAGTTGTACAACCTTGCCCAATTAAATCTACCGAAACAGTAAAAGGGGTTTCGTACGCAGCATTGTTTGATTGAACCATTAAATCTAAACCCAATTCTTCGCAACGGCTTTCAACCAAAGGGGCACAAATAAGTCCTCTTCCGTGAGTAGCCATAAAGTTAATCATTTCTGGAGTAACCGAACGGGCAGCAGCTACAAAGTCTCCTTCATTTTCTCTGTCTTCATCATCAACAACAATAACCACTTTACCTAATTTAATATCGGCTATGGCTTCCTCAATTTTATGTAACTTTGTTTCCATCAGAATTTTTCTGCAAAGTTAGTAAAATGTTGTAAGCTTGAATAGTAAAGAATTAAAATAGTTGATGGAAAATATTTGCATCTCAATTAATATAAAAATACTACACGCATTATAATGATTAATATCTCGTTTCGTTATTTTATCTTTGCAACCAAAGAAACAAATTGAAAAAAGCTAATCTTTTTATATTAAAGTCGTTTGCAGGTCCTTTTATTATGACCTTTTTTATTGCATTGTTTGTGCTTTTAATGCAATTTATTTGGCTTTATATGGACGAAATGCTTGGGAAAGGATTAGAATGGTACGTTATTGCCGAATTGTTAATTTTTGCATCGGCTAATTTAGTTCCGTTGGCTCTTCCTTTGGCAATTCTTTTAGCTTCGCTAATGTCTTTTGGTAATATGGGCGAACATTTTGAATTGGTTTCGTTTAAAGCAGCGGGCATATCTCTTCAAAAAGTAATGCAGCCATTAATTATTCTAGTTTCAATAATTAGTATTAGTGCTTTTTTCTTTGCAAATAATATTATTCCTGTAGCAAATCTTAAGTTTTATTCCTTATTGCACGATATACGTTCTCAAAAGCCAGCATTTAACATTTTACCCGACGTGTTTTATAATGAAATTGATGGGTATGTAATTCGTGTAAAAGAAAAAATACCAAGAGAAGAAGGCGATTTGCTAAAAAAAATAATGATTTACAACCATACTGAAGATAATGGAAACAGACAGTTGACCATTGCAGATTCTGGTATTATGAACATTTCTAAAGACAAATCATATTTTTCTGTCAAACTTTTTCATGGTATTGATTATCAAGAAAAATTTGAAGGAAGAATGGATAAAGTATATCCATTTTCTAGGTTTTCGTTTGATGAACACGAAATGAGAATTGACATGAGTGGTTTTAAATTAAGTAGAACCGATGAAGAATTGTTTAAAGAAGATTATCGAATGCTTAATTTAAGACAATTGAAAGAAAAAACAGATACCATTAACAAATATTATCAAATTAGAAGTAATGAATTTTTAAATGGAATATTGACTTCTTATGTTGTAAACGATTCGGTTTTAATGAAATCAATTAAACCAACAGCAGAGCATAAAAATACAACGGTTGATGATTTATTAAAAAAATTAAATAAAGAAGAATTAGACCAAGTATTTAATATTGCGATAAACAATGCAAGAACCAATAAAGGCAGAGCTTCTGCAGTAATGGTTGAAATGGATTACTACATCGAAAACTTGCTGAATTTAAAGGTGGAATGGCATAAAAAATTCATGTTTTCGTTAGCTTGTTTAATTATGTTTTTTATTGGAGCCCCGCTTGGTGCTATTGTTAGAAAAGGTGGGTTAGGAATGCCTGTGGTAATATCGGTAGTTTTTTTCTTATTGTTTTGGATATTGTCTATTTCGGGCGAAAAAATGGCAAAAGAAAACGTTATTGAAGTTTATCAAGGAATGTGGCTTTCAACGGTTGTGCTTTTTCCACTAGGATTTTTCTTTACCTATAAAGCTACAACCGATTCGGCAATGTTTAATTTAGATGCTTACAGCAACTTTTTTAAGAAATTTAAAAGAAAAAAAGAAGTAAATTAATTGTTGTAGTAAGCCACAATAGCTGTTAAACTTTGTTCTAAACTGTATTTGTTTTCCCATCCGGTATCTTTCTTTAACTTTTCGTTCGAACCAATAATAATTCTATTATCGTTTGGTCTAACCAAATTGGGGTCGGTTTTTTGTATTACTTTAATGTTTAGAATACTTGAAATTAACTGAATTACCTCAGTTAACGAAGTTCCTTTTCCGTTGCAAATATTGTACACTTCGCCTTTTTTTCCTTTTTTAAATAAAAGGTAATAAGCCTCAACAACTGCTCTAACATCAACAAAATCTCTAATAATAGAAGTGTCGCCAGTAATTAATTCTTTTTCAGTATTCGAAGAATTTTTTAATGCTATCATTTTTTTTACAAAGGAAGGAATAACAAAAATATCTTTTTGGTGAGTTCCAATGTGGTTAAATGACCTTGTCATGATGATATCCATGCCATAACTATCGGTATAAACTTTTGAAAGCATTTCTTGCGAAACTCTTGCAACAGCATAAGGGCTTATGGGGTTTAGCGGATGTTCTTCACTTAAAGGAATACTATTGTCTATTGAGTTTCCATATTCTTCAGAAGAACCTATGGATAAAATTCGGCATGATAAATTGGATAAACGAATGGTTTCAATCAGGTTTAAAAAAATGTTGGTGTTGTTAGTAAAACTTTCTACAGGCATTTTCCAACTCATGGCAACACTGCTGTACGAAGCCAAATGAAGAACAAATTGTGGTTTAAAAGCATTAATAATTTCTTCAACAGCTTGTTTATCAAGTAAATCAATTTTTTTAAAACTACAATTTACAAACGAAAAATTTAAATAATCGAACGGAATAACTTCATTTACATCAACACCTAAAACTTCTGCATAAATTTTATTGTTTTCCAAATAATCTAAAAAATGTTTACTTACAAATCCAGAAAATCCTGTTATTAAAAATTTTTCTCTTTCAATCATGTGTTTTAATTGATAATGGTTGCCAAATTTAAACATTTGATGATAAATTGTTGGGTTCAAAGTTAAAATACATCAATAAATATTGTGTTGAAATAAAAAAATGTGCAGCTAAACCTTAATCTATTTCATACATTTGCCACAAAATAAAAGATTAGTTTAATGAATATTCTTCAGCTTTGTAGCAAGGTTCCATTTCCGCCAAAAGACGGAGGTAGCATTGCTATGGATATTCTTACTCAAGGTCTAATTAAAGCTGGTAATAAAGTAGATGTTTTGGCAATAAATACATCTAAACATTTTACTGATATTAATAATGTTGATGAAAATTATAAAAAAATAACCAATTACCAATTGGTTTTTATTGATACAGAAGTAAAACCTCTTGATGCTTTTCTTAATTTATTTACATCAAAATCATACAATGTTATTCGTTTTTATTCAAAATCATTTGAAAATGTGTTGATTGAATGTTTGCAGAAAAATGTTTACGACATCATTCAGCTAGAAACACTTTGGGTTGCACCATATTTACCAACCATTAGAAAATACTCGAAGGCAAAGGTTGTGTTAAGGTCGCAAAATATTGAGTTTATGATTTGGGAACGTTTAGCTATCGACACCAAAAATCCGCTTAAAAAATGGTATTTAAAATTGTTGGCAAAACGACTTAAAACATACGAATATAAGGTGTTGAATAGTTTTGATGCTATTTTAACCATAACCGAAATAGATTCAAATAACTATAAAAAAATGGGTTGCACTATTCCCATTTACCATGTACCGTTTGGAATTGATTTACAAAACTATAAAATTGATCAATCAGAGCTGGTAAAACCTTCTGTTTTTCATATTGGAGCAATGGATTGGCGGCCAAATGCTGATGGAATCAATTGGTTTTTAAAGTCGATTTGGTTAAAAGTTATTGAACAAAATAAAACGACCAAACTGTTTCTTGCTGGCAGAAATATGCCAGATTGGCTGATGAACTTTAAAATGGAAAACGTAGTTATTGAAGGAGAAGTGGCTAATTCTCACCAATTTATTAATTCAAAGTCGATAATGATTGTGCCATTAAATTCGGGAGGAGGAATGCGAGTGAAAATTATTGAAGGGATGGCGTTTGGAAAAACCATTATTTCTACAGCAATAGGAGCAGAGGGGATAGATTATACCAACAATACCGACCTAATTATTGCTAATACAGAACAAGAATTTGTTGATGCAATTTTAAAATGTATAAACAATCAAGATTTTGCTGATTTATTAGGAGAAAATGCTCGTAAATTAGCTGAAACAAAATACGATAATCAGTTAATATGTAATAAGTTAACCGATTTTTATTCGAATTTAATGAGTTAATGAAAGTTTTTGTTTTATTATCGCGTTTTCCATATCCTCTTGAAAAAGGAGATAAGTTGAGGGTTTTTAATCAAATAAAAGAACTTTCAAAATACCATGATATAGTTTTGTGTGCACTTTCTGATGAAAAAGTTTCGAAAGAAAATTACGAAGTATTAAAAAAATATTGTACTGAAATTAAGATTGTTAGGCTTTATAAAATAAATATATACTTTAACTTATTAGTCAAGTTGTTTTTAAGCAAACAATCGTTGCAGGTAAGTTATTTTTACAACAAACGTGCTCATAAAAAAATAGTACATTTTATTAACGAAACCAATCCCAATCATATTTACTGTCAGCTAATTAGAGTTACCGAATATGTAAAACACCTTCACATCCCTAAAACATTAGATTACATGGATGCTCTGGCTAGGGGAATGGAACGAAGAATTGAAAAAGCTCCATTTTATTTAAAACCGTTTTTAAAAATAGAAACCACTCGTTTAAAACGATACGAGCACGATGTGTTCGACTCTTTTGATAACCTAACAATTATTTCAGAACAAGACCGGGATTTAATAGTTCATATTAAAAACGACACCATAAAAATTATTCCCAATGGAGTAGATTACGCTACTTTTAAGTATAAAGAAAAAGATAAAAAATTCGATTTAATATTTACTGGTAACATGGGATATCCGCCAAATGTTGATAGTGCGTGTTATTTGGTAAAAGAAATAATGCCAAAAGTTTGGAACAAAAACAAAAATGTAAAATTGGCAATAGTTGGAGCAACCCCTGATGCAAAGGTTTTAGCCTTAAAATCGGCAAATGTTACTATTACTGGTTGGGTTGATGACATTTCCGAGTACTATGCATCATCAAAAATTTTTATTGCTCCAATGCAGCTTGGTACTGGGTTACAAAACAAATTACTCGAAGCTATGGCAATGAAACTTCCTTGTATAACCTCGGGTTTGGCAAACAATGCACTGGGAGCAGAACATAATAAAAACATACTTATTGGAGATACTCCCGAACATTATGCCCAGCATGTGGTTGATTTACTTGAAAATAAAGAACTTTACAGTCAAATATCAAACAACGGGCATCAATTTGTTACACAAAACTATACTTGGGAAGGAACAACTGCTATTTTAAATGAGTTAATTACAAAAGAATAATTATGCAAAAGTTAAAAGAACTAATTGAGAAAACTTGGGAAAACAGAGACCTTTTAAATCATCCAGAAAATCAACAAGCAATAAGAGATGTTATTGATTTAATTGATAAAGGACAATTGAGGGTTGCAGAACCAATAGATACTAATTGGCAAGTAAATGAATGGGTAAAAAAAGCAGTAGTGTTGTATTTTCCAATTCAAAAAATGGAAACCATTGAAGTAGGTCCTTTTGAATTTCATGATAAAATGAAACTTAAAACCAATTATGCCTCATTAGGAGTTCGTGTTGTGCCTCATGCAGTGGCTCGATATGGTGCATTTTTAGCAAGTGGCGTTATCATGATGCCATCTTATGTAAACATTGGTGCATATGTTGATTCGGGTACAATGGTAGATACTTGGGCTACAGTAGGTTCGTGTGCTCAAATTGGTAAAAACGTACATTTAAGTGGTGGAGTTGGCATTGGTGGGGTTTTAGAGCCTTTGCAAGCCGCACCAGTTATTGTTGAAGATGGTTGTTTTATTGGTTCGAGATGTATTGTGGTAGAAGGTGTTAGAGTTAGAAAGGAAGCTGTTTTGGGTGCTAACGTGGTGTTAACCAAATCAACAAAAATTATTGATGTTACAGGCGATACTCCAATTGAATACAAAGGCGAAGTGCCCGAAAGAAGTGTAGTTATTCCTGGTTCTTACACCAAACAATTTGCTGCAGGCGAATACCAAGTTCCGTGTGCACTAATTATTGGAAAAAGAAAGGCAAGTACCGACCTAAAAACTTCGTTAAATGATGTGTTGAGAGATTATAGTGTTGCGGTTTAAAAACAATAAAAAAGCTATTTATTTTATATAATTGTATTTCAATTAAGATGGGATTAGTATATTTGCAACCCTAAAATGGCCTCGTGGCGTAACTGAATAGCGCACCTGATTACGGCTCAGGAGGTTGCAGGTTTGAATCCTGCCGAGGTCACAAGACGGGACAACTCCAATTTATTGGAATTGTCCCGTTTTTTTATTCTTTCAAAACCCTTGCTACCGTTGAGAAGTAGAAGAAACGTTTTCTCGTTTGTTTAACGACGAATCCGAAATGTTCTCTTCTCGTTTCTTTTACGACCGTTTAGGGCGTTTAATAGCTTCGCAAAACACCAAACAGTTTAATGCTGCTCCAAACCGCTACAGCTATACGCTTTACGATGTTTTGGGCAGAATAAAAGAAGTAGGGGAGAAGGATGAGAATACATCACTTGATTTTAATAGCATTTTTGGGACAAATGTTAGCGGACACTACAACCCAAACACTATCGACGATACCAAGTTTTTGGCTTGGATAAATGGCGATGGCGAACGCAAGCAGGTTACCAAAACGTATTACGATGTGCCTATGGTAGCCACCACAGCAATTGATTTCCCTACCGATTTTGCACAAGAAAACCTACGTAAACGAGTAGCTACAGTAACTTACGAAGAATTGTTTGATGGTGACGATGAAACCTACAATTATGCTACACACTACAGTTACGATATACACGGCAACGTAAAAGCCTTGTTGCACGACAACCCCGAACTAGCAGCACGTAGCACATCGCTTGCCGACCAACGCTACAAACGAATGGATTATACTTACGATTTAATTAGCGGAAACGTAAAAATGGTAAGCTACCAAAACGAGCAACCCGATGCTTGGCACCATGCTTACGATTACGATGCCGACAATCGCATAAAAACCGTTTTCAGTTCTACCTATCCTTTTGCAGCAAAACCAGAGTTTTCGCCATTTAGCTACACTGGAGCAGCATTTTGGGAGGAGGATGTAGTTTACCATTACTACCATCACGGACCTCTTGCCCGTGTAGAGTTGGGTGAAAACAACATACAAGGTATCGATTATGCTTACACCTTACAAGGTTGGTTAAAAGGAGTGAATTCAAATACCTTACAAACCAACAGAGATGTTGGCAAAGATGGTGGAACTGACAACAGTTTATCTACTCCTAAAATTCATACTTCTGTTGCTAAAGATGCTTTTGGTTATACATTAAATTATTTTAATGGTGATTATGCAGCTATTGGAGAGCCATCAACAACAGATAAATTTGAAGCAACTTTGGCAAGTACAATATTGGATGGAACCAATACAGAACTATTTAACGGTAATATACGTAACATGGTAACTGCTATTACTGGAATGGATATTTATGGCAATTTATATCAATACGACCAGTTAAATCGTTTGCGTACCTCAACAGTTTTTGATAATTTAGACGTAAATAATAATACTTGGCCATCAACAGGTTCCGCAATGAATAAATATCTTACCGATATTACTTATGATGCTAATGGCAATATACTTACATTAAATCGTAAGGGAAATACCACCATTAATATGGATGATTTAACGTATTACTATTATGATAAAACTGGAACACCTTTTGGCGGAGTTACCCCTCCATCGGCAACAGATGATATGACCAACAAATTGGCTTATGTAACCGATAGCTATGGTAATACTAGCCAAAATGATTATATTGGAGGAAGTAGTTCGTTAAAATTTGAATACGATGGAATAGGTAATTTAACAAAAGATCCTGTAGAAGAAATAGATAATATAGAATGGACGGTGTATGGAAAAGTAAAGAAAATTACGAGGAATAGTACCAGCACCAAACCCGATTTAGAATTTGAATACGATGCCATGGGTAACCGTATCAAAAAAATAGTAAAACCAAGGAATGGATTTGTTATTAAGTTTGAAGTAGATTGGACGTATGTTTATTATCAATATGATGCAGGTGGTAATTTATTAGCTATTTATGAGAAAGAATTCTCTAACCTTGGATCTGGCACATATAAAGCAACAGTAAAACAGAAAGAAGTAAACTTGTATGGTAGCAACCGTTTGGGAGTAGATGAACTAGATAAAACTATAGCAGAGCAAACATTTTCTGCATCGATGGTATTTGCTAGTCCTTATTTTCAAAGTGTATCTGTTATAAGCACAACTTATACAACCGACGACCCTAATTATGCTGAACGAACATTGGGTAATAAATCGTTTGAGTTGAGTAACCATTTAGGTAATGTGTTGGCTACTGTAAGTGATAAAAAACTAAACGAAACAGGTACAGCAGAAAATTTAGTGATAACCAGTAATTTTGAAGGGGGTGATTATAACCAATTTAAAAATGGTGATTATTCTGCATTACAATCAACAGCCGAATATCGCTCAGTTGCAAACTCTATATTGTTAAACCATGCAACTGCAGAATACGGACCACTAGTTGAAATACCTGTAAAAGAGGGCGACGAAGTGGATGCAACGGTATATGCCAAAATTGCATCAGGCACTAGCGGAAGTTTTATTTTAGGGTTAAAAGATGCGTGTACGGGAGATTGGACTAGGGTAAATGGAAATATCTCGGTAGAATGGTATTCAACCAATACCACTAATACTGGAGATTGGGAAGAGCTTACACACAACTATACTGTGCCATCAAACCTTGATGCCGAACAAGTGGTTTTGGTGCTTCAATTATGGAATCCATCGGGTAGCAGCAACACTTATTTCGACGATTTGAATATTGATATAACCCAAAATACAACTCAAGTTGTTGCTTACACGGCAGATATCAAAACCAGACAAATGTACTATCCGGGCGGGTCTCTTATGCCAGGAAGAAACTTTAATAGCTCGGATTATAGATATGGCTTTAACAAAGGCTCTGAAAAAGATGATGAAATCACAGGTGTTACAGGAAGTCATATTACAACATTTTATAGGGAAGGAGATACGAGGTTATTGAAATGGTGGAGCGTTGACCCGAAAGCAGATTTACAACCTTGGCAAAGTCCATATAATTATATGGATGGGAATCCAGTAGTTAATAATGATCCTGATGGTGATTGCCCTTGGTGTTGGGGTGCTATTATAGGTGCAGCAGTTGAATATGGTTCTCAGGTAGCAGTTAATGTTGCTAAAGGACAGAATTTTACAGAGGCAGCATGGGATAATGTTGATTTTTCAGATGTAGGAGTAGCAACACTAGAGGGGGCTTTGACAGGAGGTGTTAGTAGTGTTAGAAGACTTGCTGTTAAGACAGCTGTAGTTGTTACAGCAGAAGTGGTTAAAGCTTCTGTGGATATTCATGGAAATGGTAAGGTAGATATTGTAGGTACTGCTACAAGTAATAAAACAGCAACGTCTGTCGTTACAGAAGCTGTGGTTGGATCTATTGTTTCAGGAACAACATCTGTTGCGTCAAGTAGTTTAGCTAAAAGAAGTAGTAATCAGGCTGTTAAATCAGCTCAATCTAATGTTGTTGCAACGGCCAAAAACTTGTCTAAGTCAAATACTGTTGTTAGTAATTCAAACACAAGAACAAAAGCTGCTCTTCCTAATCAAGCTTTTAATCAATTTAATGCGGCAAAACAAAATTTATCAATCACTAAGGCTTTGAATGAAACACAGAAATTAACTCAAACAGGTGTTGGGGTTGTTGGAAACTTAACAGGGAAAGGTGCTCAGCAAGCTGTCAAAGAAGCTACAGGACAAGGTAACGGGGCGTCTCAACAAAGAAGGAGTCCTGTATTCAAAGACCCTTCTGGTCTTTGATGATGGAGGTTAATGGGATGAAAAGGAAATGGGATTTATATATTGTGCTATTTTTGTTGATTGGGGTGTTAGGTATAGGATATTTTTTTCACTTAAAGAAACAGAGTGAATTGTCAGAATTTGCGAAAACAACAAAAGGTGAAATATTAGAAGTTTATTCTGTTCCAAATAGAGGCTACTACATAAAGTATGTTTATTTAGTTGATAAGCATAGATATGAAGGTCATGTTCCTGTTGAAGGTAAAATAGAAAATTATAATGTAGGAGATGCATGTGAAGTAAATTATTCGGTAAAAAATCCAAAGTATAGTGAGATTAATTTTAAATAAATACTTAAACAATGAGTAGATATATTTTACTTTTCGGTTTGATGATTATATTAAGAGAATCATCTTTTTCACAAGAGAAAATTTTTTATTCTAATGAGAAGCATGATTATTCATTTTTGATTTCAAAAAATGCGACTGTTGAAAGAACTCAAATTGAAGGGGGGTATATTGAAAATTTTATAATATCTTCTTTTTCATCAGAGTTTAAATATACTGTAACAGTCACAAAAACGTCTAATAATGACATTCTATTTGAGAATTTAAAAGAAGATGACTATAAGCAGTCTTATTTAGAAAATTGTTCGTGTGAGATACAAGAAAATCGAGAGATTTTATATAATAATTTAAAATCATTTCAATTCAAGATTAAACGAGTAGATGAAGGGATAACTCTTATGGGATATTCAGATAATATTATTCATAATAATACTCTGTACATTGTTATTTATATGAGTACAGCTGAAAAATTTGAAGAATATAAAGATGAATACAAAGTTTTAATGAATAGTTTGATAATTAATAAATAGATTTTATGAGAAAAACTGTGGTGTTTTCATTATTGGTTTTAGTATCAATGTTAAGTGCGAAATCTCAATCTTTTGAGGGTATGATAAAATACTCTAACAGCTATCAGAGTAAAATAGAGAATCTTACAAATGAGCAGCTCAATGGTTTAATGGGAACACAACAAGTTTATGTTATAAAAGGAGATAATTATAAATCTGCACTTAATGGTAGCTTTACAAAACTTCAAATTTATAGAGGAGATGAAAATAAGAGCTACACATTAACTGCGAAATCAGACACACTGTATTGGGAAGATTATAGTCAAAATCAGGATGTGGCTATCAGTTATGAAATTAAAGAAAATCAAGAAATTATTTTAGGTGTTCCTTGTGATGTTATTGTTGTTCAAACCGAAAAAAGTAAAACATACTTTTACTATAACAGTAAATATACTGTAAACCCTGAATTATTTAAGCAACACCATTTTGGAAATTGGTATTACACGATATCGAAAACAAAAGCCTTACCATTAAAAACAATTTTTGAAACCGAACAATTTGTAATGACAAGCGTAGCCACAGAAATTACTCCAATGAAATTAGAGGATAATGTTTTTGAAATACAGAATAAGAATAAAGTAGCCAAAGCGACTTGGTAAAGAACTTTTGAAAACACTTGAAATCCTCTAAGTACTTAGGGGCTTTTTGTTAGTAAAATTTTCCAAGAGATTTTTAGTGATTAAATTTCAACTTCAAGCCCAGGCAATTTATTTACATCAAGAATAACAACAATAGCAGGAGTATCAACTTCAGAGTGAAAATAAGCACTATAGGTTTGTCCAGGAAATAATGTTGTTCTACTATAATCTAAAAGTTGTTGTTCAATTACTTTTTTTTCATCACTAGAAATCCGTTTATTGGGCATAGCAGTAATAACAGCACCAGTTCTTTGTCCGTTGTTAGTGAATTCTCTTACAATTATTTTCATGGTTATAAAGTTTTAAGCTTAGCCGCTTTAATAAGATTATCGAGCGTATAAAAAATATTTTGTTTATCCACATCAGGGAGTTTATCAATACTTTGCAAACGCTTTAAAGTAGCAGCATCCAGTTCCGTATCGGTTTTACCCACCAAAAAATCAATAGAAGAATCTAACACATCCGCAATTTTAATCACCACCTCAATAGAGGGTTTAACCTCGTCACGCTCATACTTACCGATAATATCACCAGAAGAACCCACTTTTTTACCCAAATCATTTTGAGAAAGACCTTTCCGTTTACGAAGAGCAGTAATCTGTTGTCCAAACGTCATAAATAACAGTAATAAGTTAGATTTTAATAGTATTAAGCAAAGATAAGAGATAAAAATATCAGAACAAAGTAAAATTAAACTTGTTTAATTCTGATATATGTTTTAGATTTGTGATAGATATATCAGAAAAAGCATTAAAAAATATTTTTCAACACATGGCAGCAAGAAAACTAAATACAAGCAATCCCGAAAGTTTGGAATACACCAACGACATCCTAAAACAAACCGTGCTAGGTGGCATCAAACTAGAAGGCTTAGACAGAATGCGAGTAACCCTAAAAGTAGAACTAACAGACAGCAGCCGACCACCCGTAAGGCACAACCTAGACCTATACAACGACAGCCAATTAGAAAAATTTATCCGCAAAATAGCCGAGAAATTAGAAATAGGCACAAGCGTAATAGCAGCAAGTTTAAGCGAATTAACCGAACAACTAGAAAAATACCGACTAGACGAAATCAAACACCAGCAAAACACCGCTAACGAAATCAAGCACCTAACCGAGCAAGAAAAAACCGAAGCCAAAGAAAACCTAAAAGAACCCAATCTATTAGAAACAACAGCAAAGGACTTACAAAACACAGGCATACAAGGAGAAGAAAAAAACGCATTGATACTGTTGCTAGCCATGACCTCACGCAAAATGAAAGACCCCTTAAGCGTAATCTGTTTAGCCAAAAGCGGAGTAGGCAAAAGTTATTTAATGGAAAAAGTAGCACAATGCATACCATCAGAAGAAGCCAAAGAACACACCCAATTTAGCGGAAACAGTTTTTACTACTTCAAACGAGAAGAAATAAAAGGAACGGTTTTTTTAATCGAAGACCTAGACGGAGCACAAGCCGTAATGTTCCCCATCAGAGAACTACAAACCAAAAAACGGATAAGCAAAACCGTAACCATCAAAGACAAAAGCGGACAAATGCGAACCATTACCCTAATCGTAGAAGGACCAGTAAGCGTAATAGGCTGCACCACCAAAGAAAAAATATACGAAGACAACGCCAACAGAGCCATACTCATTTACCTAGACGGCAGCAAAGAACAAGACGAACGTATCATGAACTATCAAAAAAACTTACGAGCCAACCTTATTGACACCCACACCGAAAAACAACTCCAAGAAAAACTACAAAACATGCAACGAGTACTAGAACCAGTAAAAGTAGTAAACCCTTACGCACCACTAATCAATATCCCAGAAGAAGACTTTAAACCAAGAAGAACCTTACCGCTATTACTCGGATTTATAGAAACCATTACCTTTTACCACCAATACCAACGCCCACAACAAGCAGACGAAACAACAGGAGAAATTTACATAGAAGTACACCCCACAGATGTAGAAGCAGCCTTTAAACTCATGCAAGATGTTTTGTTTAGAAAAGCAGACGAACTAAGCGGAGCAGCAAGAGAATTTTACCAATACATCAGCCATAAAGAGCGAAAATTTACCGACCCAAAACACAACAACGGCAAAGGCTTTTATGCAAGAAATGTACGAGAAGAAACACGAGTACACCCAAGAACCTTGAACCGCTATTTAAACGAATTAGCAGAATACGGCTTAATCCAAATAACAGGAGGCAACAAAAATACCACAGGCTACAGCT
The DNA here is from genome assembly GCA_015075325.1 of Flavobacteriales bacterium. Lineage (GTDB taxonomy): Bacteria > Bacteroidota > Bacteroidia > Flavobacteriales_E > Vicingaceae > Vicingus. The sequence continues at coordinate 55,919 of JABTUP010000013.1, forward strand.
ACAAATTAGTAGAAAACAGAAGCTATGAAGCATTACAAAAAAGCATAGATACACAAATAGAAAAAGTAGTAAAAGAAGTCTGGAAAGTTCATACAGAGCGAAGCCGAAACACCAATGAACAAAAGAAACCAAAAAAAGTAAGTAGGACGAGTAAGACAGTAGTAGGACAGTTAAGCGATTGACTTACCTAACCAACAGAAAAACAACAACTAAAAACCAGTCAGACAGTACTTTTAAAAAACGTAAGCGGATGAAAAATTTACCCATCAAATCAGAGAACTTCCAGTACGTAGAAAAGAGCTTTAAAGAGTGGTTAGATATCTTGGGCTATGCATCAAGTACCATTTACGGTTTACCCCTGCACATTAGAGAACTGTTTCACTGGTTAGAGCAGCAGGGCTGCACCCAAATAAAACAACTTACAGTACCCTTGATAAAAGAATACTACGAACAATTAAAAACAAGAAGCAACCAACGCAGAGGAGGAGGGCTAAGCAATGCCTATTTAAACAAGCATTTACAAGCCCTATACAAGTTCACAGAATATTTACGCCAAAGCGGAAGATTAATATTACCCTACCTAAACATCGAATGGGAAACAGACGACACCAAAACCATTCATTGGCTTACACAAGAAGAAATCAAAGAATTGTACAACGTAACACACGGTTACAACGAGAACACCAACATAGAACCCTTTAACGCAAGAGACCGAGCCATATTAACCATATTCTACGGATGCGGACTAAGAAGAAACGAAGGCTATCATTTAGATCTAAGCGACATAAACTTTGACCGCCAAATATTACACGTAAGAAAAGGAAAAGCCTACAAAGAAAGATTTGTACCGTTCAACAAAACCAACAGCCAATACTTACAAGAATATCTATATGATGCACGACCACAACTAGTAAAAGACGGAAAACAAAATGCCTTTTTCATTAGTCAAAGAGGAGTGAGGATGCAAACACAAACAATGGCACTTCGACTAAAACTATTACAACAAAGGAGCAATAACTTAGAACTCCAACAAAAAGACGTAAGACTTCATGTATTACGCCATAGCATAGCAACACATCTGTTACAAAACGGAATGAGTTTAGAAAAAATCGGCAGGTTTTTAGGACACGCATCCTTAGAAAGTACACAAGTTTACACGCATTTAGTAGAAAGTGAAATTAATGGAACAGAGCCACTACCAACACAACCATACAGAAATATCCCCAAATATGATTACATAAAATTACATGAAGATGAGCATTAAACTAGGAAAAACAAGAGACAGCAGAACACGGAAACAAGCAGTAAAAGCGATAAATGTAGCAGAAGCAGAAAATTTACTACAAGAGCTGAAGAACCAACAAGAATTTACCCAATACTTATTGCTCAAAGGCTACAGTACAACCACCACCAAACGCTATGTAAAAGATGTAGAAATATTCATCAAATGGGCAGAAAAAGAAAACGTACAAATAAAGCAAGTCAGTTACTCCGATGTATTGCACTACATACAAGGCAAACGAGAACACGTAAAACAAAGAACCATAAGCACCACAGTAAACAGCATCAAACATTACTTTAACTTTTTAGCCATTACCGACCAAACCATAGAAAACCCAACCACACAAATACAAATCAAAGGCGTAAAAAGAAAAACACTTTACCATATTTTAAGCAAACAAGAACTAGAAAGCCTGTACAACAACTTTGAATTACCAGAAGAAAACAGTAAATACAAAAATCAAAACTGGTTTAAAACAAGTGTACTAACAAGCAAACGCAACAAAGTAATCTTAGGATTGATTATTTATCAAGGCTTAGGAAGTACAGAACTTGGGCAATTAACAGAAAAAGACATCAAACTAAGAGACGGCAAAATCTATATAGCAGGAACACGAAAAAGCAATGAACGAGAAATGAAACTAGAAGCACACCAAGTTTTAGACATCATGGAATACACTTTAAAAACAAGGCAAGAAATATTAAAACTAAATAACAAGCAAAGCGAAATGCTTTTTGTTAGTGCTGGAGAAAGTGAACACTTTAGAAGCATCATTAATAAATTAATCAAGAAGTTGAATAAACAAAGCAGTAAAGTAACATCAGTATTACAAATCCGAACAAGTGTAATCACACATTGGTTAAAACTCCATAACCTTAGACAAGTTCAGTACATGGCAGGGCATCGTTACGTAAGTTCAACAGAAGCCTATTTTGTGAATGATTTAGACGATTTACAAGAAGACATAACCAAGTTCCACCCGATAGGATAAAAGACCAACCCTAAAGCCACACAAAATAAAATCTTCCCCCGAAAACTATCGGGGTTGCACAATCTTTTATTTTGTTCCCCAGCCAACACTTCTGTAACTTTTTTTGTAAAATAAATCATGCTTTTTGTAGGCAAACACAAAAGCAACACATTGCTTTACATATTGTCATTGAAAAAATGAACAATTATTACAAGCAATAAGTTGCCCGACCCACCAAACAAAAAGACACGCCAAAAAAAGTTACCCAAAGCTAAGTAACATAATACACTTTATAAGAGCAGCCACACTAAGCCAAACACGAAAAACCGAAGCTGTCATTATAAAGGGTACTATGTTAAATAGCCACGAATCCGCCCTAACCAAAGGGCAAAAGGATTTACCCTTTCAAACCCTTTTCGGGCAACTTATTTTACCCATTGCCCCGCACAAATAAGTTGCAAGGTATTTTTATCTATTGGGGAATCTTCCATTCCCCAAACCCCTTTGGATGCTCATTTTTATTGATAGATACGCACAGAGCCACCGCACAACCAAATATCAATCAATAAAAATCGAGCTCTAAGTCTATCTCAAAAAATATTTAGAAAAACACTTTACTTTTCTGCAACTTTATGTTACTTTATGATATAACATTAATAACTTAAGAAAAATAGAATTATGAAAAATCAAAAAGTACAAACATTTAGAGGGAAATACATACTCCCTTTTGGAAAACCTACCGTTATTGTAACAGGATGGGAAACAGAAACAGATTTTTATTGTGAACGTTTTGTAATGTTCGAAAAAAGAGACGGAAATATGGCTTATAGAGGAATCTGTACACATATTAGTAAAGCTGATTACAATACTGTTTACAGTCCAGAAAACGAAGAAAAAGCATTGTTAGATTTTATGAAACAGGAAGGGGGAACTTTGGCAGAATCTGATATTTTTAGCATTATCGTTGAAATGATGGGAGAAGTAGGAAACTGGGAACGAGCTGTAAATACGGACATCCGTTTGTTACCTACTCAAAGACTTGCAGACTTGGTTTATCTTCACCGAAAGTTTCCAACCAACTTAAACTGGTTGGAGCAAAATACTCAATCGTCAATGTTGAAAGAGCTTATAACTCTTGCAAAAAGATTTACAGCAGGAGAAAATAGGTATTAACGTTCCGAAAAGTGAAGTAAAAGAAGCGTTAGAATGTGCGGAAGTCTTTTGCTTCGCTTATCGGAATGAAACAACCGCAGGGCGTTAGTTTTTTAATACAAACAATCAACTGAAACAAAGTGAAAGTTACCGAGAGCGTAAGGTATGGGGCTATTTTACATAATTGCCTTATGTGGCTTCTAGTTTACATAAGATGCGGTTATGTTAAATAGCTTAGGTTTGTTTTATCTGAGCGAAAAGGCTTTTTAACTTATTGATTGTAGTGATTGTTCATGTAATGACAATACGAAAAGAAATGTGTTAAAATCAGTAGCGGAGAGTAAAACAAAAGAAGCGAAAGAGAGCGGAACAAAAAGCAATATTGAGGGGGCAAATGGCATTGCTTTTTGTGAGGAAAAAATAAAAAGCAAGGTGGGTGTTGTTGTCAGACAAATAAAAAAAGCAAGGTGGGCGTTTTGGTGTTACCAAAATAAAAAAATCATAAAAAAAATACCTAAACGAACGGAGTATATAACATCGTTCGCCACATGTCAGAACTGACAGTATTTTTACCCCTTAAAATCTTCTGTACACATTGTTATTATTGACTTAACAGTCTGTCTTTTAAAAAAAATCAAAAAAACACCCTTTTTTGACTGTAAAAAATCAAAAAATCATGAAAAAAATAAAAAGCAAGGTGGGCGATGGTGTGGCACAATAAAAAAAACATGGTATTTTTTTATCAAACTTACTAAGGTCGAGTCAATAAAAAGTGTATTTTTAAATACTCAAATGGGTTGCCAAAAACTTACATATTACGAGAGTAAAACTACTTTAGGCGAAAACTGGAAAATTTTTGCAAGTGGGATAGAAAAAACTGCAAGTAGTTCTATTTTTTGCAAAGATTATTATGCGTCTGGAATCTTAAAGTCGGAGCAAAATTTCAAAAAGGGGAAACAGCATGGAACAAATAAATATTATCATTATAGTGGTAATTTGTTACTTGACGCCTCTGTGGAAGAAGGTGTAACTATATTCTTTGAGGAATTTGATAGTTTAGGAAATTGGATCGATGAATATCGATGGATAGATGTTATAATTGAAGATACTGTTAGTTTTGGTAAAGATTATCAAGTAACAATAGATTTAAAAGGACCAAAAGTAAACCTTGAAGATAGTGTCTTATGTTTTTTTTCAATTCATGATTCAGAAACAAATGAGATGATTAATGATAAATTTATTAGAACTATAAAAGGAAATAGATTTTCAATTACCTTTGAAACAAAGAAGATAGGGAAATTTACATACACTGGAATGATTGTCACAAACCTAAATAATAATAAAAAGAAGGAGCATAAAATTCCTAATGGAACTTTTTATATTCTAAATAGTGAACCTAAAATTCTATAGTAGAAGATAATAATTAGAATGGATTTTAGCTCCAATTCATTATCAAAAAACAATCCGTTTGGTAGTATTATGCCTAATTCTGACAATTTAGATGCTGGTGAATACACCTACGGAATGAATGGAATGATGCGTGATAATGAGGTAAAAAGCAACGGAAATTCTTACACCAGCTATTGGAGACAATACGACCCACGTTTAGGTAGATGGATGAGTGATGAACCTAAACCTGTAGCTTGGGAAAGTGGTTATGCTGCTTTTAGGAATAATCCTATTTATTTTTCCGACCCTAGTGGGGATTTTCCAAATGTTGGACAGATGGTAAAAAGTGTGGGTAATTTTTTCAAAAATATTGGACAAAAAATTGGCGATGCTTTTAAAGGTAAAGAAGGAAAAGGAAAAGGAAATGCAGTAACTGGAGGAGATAAGTTTATAGGGCATGATGGTGGTACATTTGACACTTTTGAAATTGTTGCTGAAAAACCTGAGTCAAGTTCGTCAAGTAAAGGTGTTGGAAATATTTCAATATCAGGAATTATATCAAACCAAATTCAAATTGTAAGTACGGTGTTAAGATTCTTAGATCCACCAATGGGTAACACACCTATGGCAAAAGGAATGGATGGTGGTTATCAACTGATTGATAATTATGCAGGATTTCAAAATTATGTCGTACGAGGGAATCCATCAAATAATGTTGATGTAACTGGTCTTAGTGATGCATTTGGTTCTTTAGGTCAAAAGTGGTTTACCAACCCAAACAATCAATTTGGAGCATCAGGTGTTGAAACAGGGAGTCAATTACAATCAAAAATTACTGAAGTTACTCAAGGTGGTATAAGTATAATTGAAATTGTTAATGAGGTAAGTATTAAAAACACAATGAATAAAGTTGCAAAACAACTTCATCATCAACGTAGCCCAGAAGAAATCAGGCAAGATGCTTTAAACCAAATGGGATTGTTTAGTGCTTACTTTAATGCTGTTGGTAATGTTGTAATACAACGAGCTAATAAAAAAACAGGTATCATGGAAGTTGAATTTTTTGAACCTGAAACAGCTAATTTCGAAAAATATAAAAATGTAGCAAGTTCTTATGAGCGTTAATCATATTTTTTTAAAAAAATTATCTATGAGAAGTAAATATTTAATAGTGGTAATTGCGTCGTTGTTCCTTTCATGTAAAGATGTAAGAAAAGAATACTTCCCGAATGGCGTACTTAGAAGTGAAATAGAATATAAAGATGGTATTCCTAACGGTATGTATAGAATCTATTACTCTAATGGCATTATTCAAGAGGAGGTATTACAAGTTAACGGAAAATTTGAAGGAGAAGGTAATAGTTATTATGAAAATGGACAATTAAAAGCGAAAGTACAATTTAAAAATGGACTGCAAGAAGGATTATTAATAGAGTATTATGAAGATGGTAAGATAAAATCGAAACAAAATTTTAAAAAGAGTAAATTAGAGGGAGAATATCAGTCGTATTGGAAGAATGGAAAAGTATCAATGGAAGCATTGATGAAAAATGATACAGCTTTGTATTATATTGAATATGATAGTTTAGGGAATTGGAAAGGGGAAGATAGAGAATGCCATGTGGAGATACCTAAAGATGAATTGTACTTAGGAGAAGAATATTCAATAAAATTTAATGTAGCAGGTCCTTTTAGTAAAGAAGATAAACTACAAGTAAGTATGATGGTTTATCAAACAGGAGGTGAAAAATATCCACAAATTTATTTTATGGATATAAAAAAACCTGAACTAAAGTTCACACCACCTCGTGAAGGGAAATGGGATGTTGTAGGTGGAATCTTTTTAAACAGAGGAGGTAAGATAGTATGGAGTTATGACCAGAAAGAATATTCTTTTAATGTGCTAGAAAAAGAGTCTATAAGTATGAAATAACGAATAAATAGATATAATTCATCATTGATTGATATTTGATCCATGTCTTCATACACGAGCAAATTACAATTCTTAGATAAGATATTAGTAAATTAGAGAAATGAAATTATGCCTTTTTTCTACTCCATTTTTTTATCCGTTTGGAAGTATTATGCCAAACAGTGCACAAAATTTGAACCATGGTGGCTATCGCTATGGATTTAACACTCAAAAATCGGATGCAGAAATTACAGGAGCTTGGGGAAGCCATTATACAGCAGAACACTGGATGTACGATGCTCGATTAGGTAGAAGATGGAATACTGACCCTGTGCCAGCAGAATGGGAAAGCCCTTATGCGGTTAATAGAAATAATCCGATTTTATATAGTGATCCTAACGGAGATATACCAATTGGGGCATGGTTGAAAACTGCAGGTCAGAATATTAAGAATTTTGTTAGAACGAAAATATTGGGCAAGACGGCAACAGTTGGTAAAAGAAGTGTTCCCAAACCAAAGCCAGGACCTGGTCCTCAAAAGACAGGTTATAATGGCCCAAAAGGCGATTGGAGAGGCTTAGCTAATTTATTTAGAAGTGGCATTGGAAATACAGCACCAACAGGCAGAATGGTTAATATAGGGTTTGATGATACAGAGTCAGTGTCTGGAACATTGTCATCACAAGGTAATCCGATTGACAGAACGCAACGCTTTAATTTTGGAAATGTAATTTCAGATCACCCAAAAAATAAGATTACTGGAGTTCAATTTAGTGCTGATGCCAGCGGTGATGGATCCATTGCTTGGTTAGGTTTCTTTAACGTTAAAGGATTAACAGGTAATGGAAGAGGGTGGTCTATAGCCAATAGTGGTTTACAGAATATTATTCCAACATGGAGCGACCCAATGTCGGTAGATTACATGGAAGGACGAAGTGGAATAATACCAGGGTTAAATTTATTACCTACAGCATTAGTAAATTATGCAGGTGATAAGCAGGGAGTTTTGGGAGGTTTATTGGGAGGAACAATGGCATGGACAGGAAATGTGTTTAATAGAATTAATCCAGCATTGGGAAGAATAACCTCGCTAGAAGTACAGTATAGGTCTCTTACGAATACTCAGGCAGCCTTTACGTTACAATACAAAGCAAGGGTATGGCAAAAGTATGATGAGAATAAATCTCCTTTTATCAGGGCTTGGCATAGATTATGGTACGGGTACGATTAGTAAATAATTAGAGCTGTCTATGAAAAAATACATTTTCATACTATTTTTAAGCATTACACATCTTCATTTACATGCTCAAAACTTGGTGAAAGACCCAAGTTTTGAGGAGTATGTAAGATGTCCTCAAAATATCATTCAAGATATTAGTAAATTTCCCTTAAAAAATTGGAATATACCAACTAAAGGAACTACTGATTATTTTAATACTTGTTCACATAAATTAGAAACAACTATCCCAAACAATTTTGATGGCTACCAAGAAGCAAGAACAGGAAATGGTGTTGTGCGTTCTTTAAACAGTGTGAATTGGGTTGAGTATGTTCAAACAGAATTAAAGGAACCTTTAATTAAAGATGAAGAGTATTATGTAGAATTCTGGGTGAGTTTACAAGAAATTAGCATGATGGCTACTAATAGTTTAGGGGCTTATTTTAGTCCAACTGAAATCATGGAAACTAAATCAGCAAAACCCTTGAATGTAATTCCTCAAATAAAATCAAAAGATTTTATTACAGATACTGAAAGATGGGTAAAAATATCTGGTGTTTTTAATGCAAATGGTGGGGAGAAATATTTAATTGTAGGTGGTTTTCCTTCTGATAAAAGTGATTTTATTAAAATGAAAAGAAGTCACCAAAAATCTGCTTCATATTGTATTGACGACATACTAGTAGAACGCGTAAAAAAAGACACCGTACAAACCAAGCAATTTGCCTCAGAACTAAACAAACCGATAATATTAAAGAACATCACCTTTGAGTTTGGTAAAAGCAAGTTAAGAGAAAGCTCCTTTGCAGAATTAAACAAACTGGTAACAGAACTCAACGCCAACCCTACCTACAAAATAACTCTATCAGGACATACCGATAACATAGGACAAGAAGAAGACAACTTAAAACTATCAGAGGCAAGAGCCAAAGCCGTAGCCGAATATTTAATAAGTAAAGGCATAGCCCCAACAAGAATTACCTACAAAGGTTATGGCAGCCAACAACCCATAGGCACCAACGAAACCGAACAAGGAAGAGAACAAAACCGAAGAGTAGAATTTATCCTAACCCAAGATGAAAAATAGCCTATTACTAGTATTAATAATAATCCCCATCCTATTAACCGCCCAAGCCAAAATAAAAGGAGAGCGAATAACATGGAGTAAAGAGCGAATGCTCACTAGTGAAGACTTTAAAGCAAAAGCCCAAAAAGGACATAAAGCAGCAGCACAAGCAGATGTTTCAATAGAATCCGAAATCATCAATCAAACCGAAAACGGAGTAAAATTAAAAATAATAGCCCTGTTCAATACAGCATACTCATGGATGAAACCCGAAGGTAAAGAAAATGAACATTTATTAAAACACGAACAAGGACACTTTGATATATTTGAAATTTTTACAAGAAGATGCAGAAAAGAACTAAAAGAAGCCAAGCTCAACAATAAAAATGTAGCCAAGAAGCTACCTGAAATAATACAAAAATACATACAACAAGCCTATAAATACCAAGACAAATACGATGAACAAACCCAACACTCCTTAAAAGTAGAAAAACAAGAAGAATGGAATAAAAAAATAGCAGCAGAATTAGAAGAATTAGAAGCTTACAGTAATCCAGTAATAGAAATTACTTATTAAAACAAAAACTTAAGAAGACTTTAAAACGCTTGCGAGATTATCTTTCAAGCGTTTTTTATTTTACATCCTGTAACCCATCTGTCCTTAGTCTGAAGCGAGGAAATAGCGAGCGGGACTAAGGACAATATCTACAAAACTAAAATAATTCATACATTTGAAGTATGTCGGAAAGAGGTTATAAAATACGAAACCAACAAGGATTGCATTTGATAACATTTGCAGTAGTGCTAAAGAATATTGTGGAGAGCAAAGTTTAATAAAAATTGAGGTGTTATAAAGTCTGTAGTTGCCATACACATAAAGCCTTTTTTTAACGTCGCACAATAATTTTAGTTTAAATACGTACTTTAGCCAACACTAACCAATATGCATTAATGAGACTAGTTTTAGTTGTGGCTTTTATTTTTACGGGGTTGTTTTTAAACGCTCAAATTGGTGGTAATAGCACTTATCAGTTTTTAAATGTTCCTGTATCGAGTAGGGTTGGAGCAATGGGTGGTAGTGCTCTTTCTATTCGCGACGACGACCCGAATTTAACTTTAAACAATCCGTCGTTGCTTACTCAACCCATGAGTTCATCAGTAACCTTAACTTACTTAAACTATTTTGCTGATATTAATTATGGCTATGTGTCGTATATCCACGATTTTAAAAAATGGGGAACTTTTTCGGGAGGATTAAATTACATCGATTACGGAAAGTTTCTAGAAACCGATGCTGGAGGTAACGAATTTGGCAATTTTACTGCTGGCGAATACGCTTTTGTGTTGGGTTGGGGAAAAAACATCGACTCCTTGTTTTCTGTTGGAGCAAATTTAAAACCAATTTACAGTAATTTGTACGAATATCGTTCGTTTGGTTTGGCAATGGATTTGGCAGCAACATACTACAATCCAAAATCAAACTTTGGAGCATCTATTTTAGTTAAAAACATTGGAACACAATTAACTACTTACGTTGAAGGTGCTGAAAGAGAACCCATACCTTTTGAAATTCAGGCAGGAGTTTCAAAAAAGTTAAAATATGTACCCATACGTTTGTCGGTTGATTTGGTTCAATTGCAAAATTGGAATTTAGCTTTTAACGACTCCACTTTTTTAACCAACACAAGTACTAAATTATCGGACGAAGAAAAAGCCGAACGAAATAAAACAACTATGTTGAGCGAAGTTTTTAGGCATGTGGTGGTTGGTACTGAAATAATTCCATCAAAAAGTTTTAGTGTTCGTTTTGGATTAAACATTAAACGTAGAGCAGAACTCGGATTAGACGATAGGGCAGGATTAGCAGGCTTTAGCTGGGGTTTAGGCTTTAGAATAAAGAAATTTTACTTTAGCTATGGAAGTGCAAGATACCATTTGGCGGGTTCGTCGAACCATTTTACAGTAACTACCAATATTGGCGATTTTTATAAAAAAGATGTTGTTCCCGTTCAGCAAAAAGAAAAAAAAGTGAAAAAGGAAAAGCAACCAAAAGAAAAGAAATCGAAAATAGAAGAGTAGGTTAAACTACTTTTTCCTGAGCTTCTTTCCAAAGTGGGTCGGTTACATTTGGTGGGGCAATTATAGTAATAGGTTCTTTGGTTACTGGATGAATAAATTCTACTTTTCGAGCATGCAAACTAATTGAAGCATCAGCATTTGAACGATTAAATCCGTATTTTAAATCGCCTTTTATAGGGCAACCCATGGCAGATAGTTGAACCCTGATTTGATGATGTCTGCCTGTTAAAGGTTTAATTTCCAAAAGATAATAATTGTTGAATTGGTAAATTATTTTATACACCAATTCCGATTTTTTTGAATTTGCTACTTCTTTTAAGTGAGCTGTCGATTTGTTTTTTTGCTCATTTTTAATGAGGTAATGCACCAACTTTCCTTCGTTGTTTTCGGGTTTGTTTTTTACAATTGCCCAATAGGTTTTTTGCACCGTTTTTTCGTTAAACATTTTGTTTAATCGTTCTAAGGCTTTACTTGTTTTAGCGAAAATTACCACGCCACTCACAGGTCTGTCAATTCGATGAACAGTGCCTAAAAACACCTCACCAGGTTTCTGATATTTTTCTTTAATAAAAGTTTTTACAATTTCGTTGAGTGGTTTATCGCCGGTTTTATCACCTTGCACAATGTCCGACGATTTTTTGTTTACAGCAATGATGTGGTTGTCTTCATATAAAACTTCAACTAAATCGATAAAATTGGTCATTGCTTATTTTCATTAACAGGTTGCGGTTCAGCAAAGTTAATGCGAATATTTTGGTTTAGTTCGGGTTTGTAAAACTTTCTGCCTTTTACTTCAAATTTTTTAGTAAATGGTTGATTGTTTGGTGTTTCTGCTATTAAATTGTATTTTCCTGGAGGTAAAATCATAATGTAAGTACCTTTTTTGTTGCTTTCGTAAATCCCTTGTAAATCGCCAGTTTCAACATTAAAAACCTCCATTCTAATGGGTTCATTAATCACAACCGAATCTTGATTAATTACGTATCCTTTAATAGTTGTTAAAGATGGAGGTTCGTTGTTTAGTGTAACTTTATAAATATCGTAATCGCCATAAGAATCTTTACGGAAAGCAGCTAAATAGGCAAATTTTTTATCTTGGGTAAAACAGATGGAGTAATCATCTAAAGGAGTATTTAACGGATAGCCAATGTTTTCGGGTTTGCTCCACGTGTTGGTTTCGTTGTTGTATTCGCTTTTAAAAACATCGTATCCACCAATGTTATGATGACCTTCGGAAGCAAAATAAAGCGTATTTCCATTGTTAGTGAGGTAAGGGTAATTTTCGTTGTAAGGTGTATTTATTGCATCGCCAATATTTTCGGGTGCCGACCATGTTCCGTTAGGCAACATTCGAGAAATGTATAAATCGAAACCACCTTTACCTCCAGCAACATTGCTGCTATAAATAACCAAATCTTTTTCGTTGGTTATGGTTGCCGAAATTTGTTCACTGGTTTTGTTGTTTATGTGTTTGCCTTTAACCATTTCTGGTTTTTTAAAAGTTGATTTTGATTTTTCTGCAATTTGTAAATTGTTTTTGCTTTCTGGATTGTTAACATAGTAAAAAACAATTTCACCATTTTCTGAAATTCCAGCAGTTTGTTCGTTACCGTAAGAGTTTGGCGAACCAATTGATGCTGCTTTGCTCCATGCGGTAGATTTAAATTTGGAAGCATAAATATCGGCAGTATAGTTGCCCTCTAAATCAAATATTCTTCCAGTAGTTCCTTCTCTTCTGGTGGTAAAAAGCAAGTACGATTCCATGTCGGCAATTAAAGGAAGGTAGTCTTTTCCTTTTGAGTTTACCGTATTTCCTAAATTTTCGAAAGTAACATTTACTGGGTTTTTTATTAATTCTTTAGCATTGTTGCATTGTTCAATTCTTCGTTTTGTTTCATCAGCCAAACTTGCGTTGGATGGTTGAGTTTGAAGAAATTTTTTGTACGTTTCAATGGCTTTATCAAACCTTAATGTTGCATGATATCCTTTTGCCAGATAAAACCAAACTTCTTGAGGGGCATCTGATTTTTTGCTTACTTTTTCTAAAGTTTTAATTCCGTTTTCAAAATCGAAAGTATTAACTAAACAAACGCCAAAATGATAGCCATTTTTAGTGTCTGTCATGTCTTTTTTGTAAATTTCGCGATACAATTCTAAAGCCTTGGTGTAATTGCCTGCCACAAAAAGTTTACTTGCATTGTCTGGCAATTCGTAATGAAGCTTTTGGGCATTCGCATTAAAATGGAAGCCAAAAACAAATAAAGTAGAAAATAATATAGGCAATATAAATTTCTTCACAGCCTAAAATTAACAAAAAGTTAAATCAAAAAAATATTGTTGTAAAATCTTTTAATTATAAGTTGATTTGTTATAAATGCGAACTTGTTTAAACTCGTCGAGTGCCGACGAAAGAGGTATGTCGAGGGGTATTTTTTTTTTTTTTTTTTTTGAGTTCTCGATACTACAAAACTTTGTTGGCACTTCGTTTAACATCACGAACTGACTGTCACTTCGAGTGCCGACGAAGGAGGTGTATCGAGAAGTTTTTTTTTGAGTTCTCGATACGCTTTAATTCCACTTACTCTCTAATCAAATTATGAAAAAATATCGTTAAAATGGGTTGTTAAAACTAAAACACATCATCTTCATCAAACACTAAATCGGCGTCTTTTTCCCAAATTTCCATTTCGCAAGGTTTGCAATTAAATTTTAATTTGTATTCGTTTTCACCGTGTTTTAGCACCAATGGTTCAACTACTTTTTCGCCCATGGTATTTCGTTGAAACCTTGCACATTTACCCAATTCGTATTTTACACAATACTTGGTTGTCATTACCCGCGATTTACCAGGATCCCATTGTAATTCAAAAGCTTTTTCAATTGTTGTAACTCCGTGTCGTTTGTAAAAAGCTCGAGCCAATTTGTTTGCCACATTATAGGTAAAATCCAATTGGGTAACAGGGTAGGGATGGTCTGTTTTTGTAAGTTTAAACTCTTCACGATGGTATTCATTTATTCTTACATCAATCAATTGTTCTAAAGCTATTCTTCTTATTTCGTTTATTTTAGAAATCGGTAAAAACCAATTTTCGGTAAAATTCACGGTTATATCATCAACAATAAAAGGAGTATTTCCTGTTTTCGAAAGGTTTTTCTTTACATTAGCAATTACCGACTCTTCGTTTTTGCTCACTTCTTTTTCGGTGGTAATTTCAGCAGTGCTTTGGTGTCCGTCTTCATCAACTGCAATTAGTTTAAATCCAATATTGGTTTCAGAAAAAGTTAAACAAACCCCAATTTTTCGAATGGCACTGTCATCACGTTCAACCAACTTGTTAAAAGAAGCATCGGCATTTCTGTAAATTATGGTTCCTTCTTTAATGGGTTTAAAGGTGTTTGGAATAACAACACCGTTTTCAATGGTGTTAATTTGAGCACCATCGGCTTCATTGTTTTCGTTTATAAAATAAAGCCCATCACCATTGTTTAGTTTATCAACATTTTCAATGATGTATCCCTTTTTGGTAGTTTCAATTAATCTACCAATAACTTGTCCTTGCGATTTTGGTGTTTCCCACGAACCAATTTTTGCCGTTCGTTTGTTTACAAAGTAATCGGTATAACCCCTGTTAAAACTTCTGTCCATTTCTGCATCAAAGTTGTAAAAGGTTCTGCCCGACGATGCTTTTTGGTAGTTTGGATTGTTTTCTAAATAAGCATCTAGTTTTTTTCTCAAATACGACACATTGTTTTTAACATAAACCAAGTCTTTTAAACGACCTTCAATTTTAAATGAAGTAATACCAGCTTCAATTAGGTTGGGTAGTTGGTTGCTTAAATCTAAATCTTTTATAGAAAGCAAATGACTGTTGGCAATTAATGTTTTACCTGTTCCGTCAATTAAATTATAAGGTAATCTACAATTTTGAGCACACGAACCTCTGTTTGCACTGCGTTCGCCACCAGCAATGCTCATGTAGCAATTTCCACTAAACGAAACACACAATGCTCCCGAAACAAAAAACTCTAATTCAACATCAGTAGTTTCGTGTATTTCTTTAATCTGATCTAAATTTAATTCTCGGGCTAAAACCACTCTTTTTATTCCTGCGTCGGCAAGAAATTTAACATGTTTAGGGTCGCGATTATTAGCTTGTGTGCTGGCATGAAGAACAATAGGAGGTAAGTCCATTTCTAAAATAGCCATGTCTTGCACAATTAGTGCGTCAACTCCAATATCGTACAGTTCGTAAATAAGCTTTTTGCAGTCGTCTAATTCTTTATCGTATAAAATGGTATTGATAACCACAAAAACTTGAGCTTTAAATAAGTGGGCGTATTTAACCAGTTCAGCAATATCTTCTACTGGGTTTGTTGCGTTTGAACGAGCACCAAATTGTGGAGCACCAATGTAAACAGCATCGGCACCAGCATTAATAGCTGCTATGCCTTGAAACAAATTTTTGGCAGGTGCCAGAATTTCAATTTTCTTTTTCATAACTGTTCAAAGTTCCTAATAAATATTATACAACAGTTTTTTAACGAAACAGAAAAAGCGGAGTAATTATAATAGAACTGATTTTATTACAAAATAAAATTTTATAGAATTGGTAATTGAAGATAAATTTCGAAACAATATTTTAGTGTAAAAATTAGATTATAATTTTGAAAAATATGAAATTTGTAAAATAATATTTTAAACATTTAATAGTATGAGCAATTTTAATCCAGCAGAACAAATACAAGATTTGCAATATTTTGGCGAATTTGGAGGGGTAAATCCTTCTATTACAGACTCTTCAACCTTTACATTTTTACAAGCAGGTAAAATGGAAGAATTGTTTGAAAAAGAAATTGAAGGTTGTTATTTGTATTCTCGCCATTGGAATCCAATGAACAAATACCTATCAAATGCTTTAGCAAAAATGGAAGGTACAGAAAGTGCATCGGTAACAGGTTCGGGCATGGCAGCCATTACCAATGTAATACTACAAATATGTTCTTCGGGCGATGAAATTGTATCGAGCAGAACCATTTATGGAGGTACTTACGCGTTCTTTAAAAACTTTTTACCAAAATTTGGTATTAAAGTAACATTTGTTGATTCAACAGACATGAGTAAAGTTAGAGCTGCCATTACCAGCAAAACAAAAATTATTTACTGCGAAAGCATCAGTAATCCAATGTTAGAAATTGCTGATTTACCTGCTTTATCAAAAATTGCAAAAGAATTTGGTTGCAAATTGGTGGTTGATAATACCTTTTCACCGCTAATGATTTCCCCAGCTTTGCATGGTGCAGATGTGGTTGCTCATAGCATGACAAAATTTATTAATGGCATGAGCGACTGTGTTGCTGGTGCAATTTGTGGTACAAAAGAGTTTATCGATTCGCTTTCTGATGTTAATTCTGGAGCAAGCATGTTATTAGGTCCAGTTTTAGATAGTTTCCGCTCGGCAAGTATTTTAAAAAATATGCGAACACTTCATGTAAGAATGAAACAACACAGTGCTAATGCATTGTACATTACAACAAAACTGAGTGCCGATGGAAATAAAATTATTTATCCGGGATTACCCAATCACCCACAACACCAATTAATGCAAACCATTTGGAATAGCGAGTTTGGTTTTGGTGGTTTATTTGTAATTGACATGCAAACCAAAGAAAATGCCAATAAATTAATGGAGTTGATGCAAAACAATAATGTTGGTTATTTAGCAGTAAGTTTAGGAAATTACAAAACTTTGTTTAGTGCTCCTGGCGGAAGTACATCTTCCGAAATTCCTGAAGAAGAACGAATTGCAATTGGGTTAACTGATGGTTTAGTAAGAGTTAGCATTGGTTTAGATAACAACCCCGAACGCACTTATCAATTGATAAAAAAATGTATTGAACAAGTTTAATGCTGTTCAAATAAATAGAAAAAAAGGCAGTTTTTTACTGCCTTTTTTTGTGTTGAAAAACTTCTGATAATTTATTTATAAAAAAAACTAATTTTAAGGCTTTAATAAACCAACTATAAATAAAATGAAAAAAGCTTTAAAAATTACCGGAATATCCTTTTTAGCATTATTGCTAATCATCATCGCTTTACCTTTTATATTTAAAGGAAAAATAATTGAATTGGTTAAAACTGAAACCAATAATATGCTGAATGCTAAAGTTGATTTTGGCGATTTTGAAATGGGATTGTTAAGCACTTTCCCCAACTTTAATTTTTCAATTAATAGTGTTAAAGTTGATGGTGTTGATAAGTTTGAAGGAGTTACTCTTGCAAGTTTAGACAATCTAAAACTTACGGTTGATTTAATGAGTGTAATTAGTGGTGATGAAATTAACATCAAAACTATTCATATTCTAAATCCAGTGGTAAATGCAATTGTTTTGGCAGACACGACAGCAAATTGGGATATTATGAAAGTTACTGAAGAAGACACCGTTGCTGTTGTTGAAGAAGAGCCATCAGCCTTTAAGCTTGGTTTAAAAGATTTAACCATTACCAATGCCCGAATTGTATATAAAGATGAAACCATGAATTTGGTTACTGAAATAATGGGCTTAAATTTTAATTTAAGTGGCGATATGACTGCCGATTTTACTGCATTAAAAACAGTTACAACTATTGATACTCTAAACCTAAAAATGGACGGTATTAATTACATGAAAAATGCTATAATTGAAGCTAAAGCAGATATAGATGCCGATTTAGCAAACTCAAAATACACGTTTAAAGAAAATGAGTTTAAAGTAAACGAATTAATTTTAGGTATGGATGGTTGGGTTGCCATGCCAACTGATGATATTGATATGGATATTAAATTTAATGCTAAGAAAACCGATTTTAAAAATATCTTATCAATGGTTCCTGCCGTTTATATGACCGATTTTAAAAACGTAAAAACTGCTGGTAAATTAGCTTTAGATGGTTTTGCAAAAGGTGTTTATGCCGAAAACAAATTACCAGCATTTGCCCTTAAATTAATCATTGAAAATGCCATGTTTAAATATCCTGATTTACCAAAATCAGTAAACAATATTCAAGTAGATTTAAGAATTGATAATAAAGATGGAGTAGAAGACCATACGGTTATCGACTTGAAAAAATTCCATGTAGAAATGGCAGGAAATCCTGTTGATGCAACCATGTTGTTAAAAACACCAATTTCCGACCCAAATGTATTGGCTAGTTTAAAAGCTAAATTAGATTTATCAACCATAAAAGACGTAATGCCTTTAGAAAAAGGCGATGAAATGAATGGTATTTTCGCTTCTGATGTAAGCATTAATGGTAGAATGTCTTCGATAGAAAAAGAACAATACCAAGATTTTAAAGCAGAAGGAAACATGAAATTAGAAAACATGCTTTACAAATCAGATTCATTGCCTTATGATGTGATGTTGAATATGGTTAGTTTAAACTTCTCACCACAACACGTTGAATTAGCTAATTTTGATGCT
Source organism: Flavobacteriales bacterium (assembly GCA_015075325.1). Classification (GTDB taxonomy): domain Bacteria; phylum Bacteroidota; class Bacteroidia; order Flavobacteriales_E; family Vicingaceae; genus Vicingus. The sequence goes on from JABTUP010000013.1 coordinate 74,449, forward strand.
AAAGTTGGTAAAACAGATTTGCAAGCTAACGGAAGAATCGATAATATTTTATCGTATGTTTTTGCCGACGACCAAGTATTAACTGGTAAGTTTAACGTAACCTCTACATTGTTAGATGTTAACGAATTTATGAGCGAAACTGAAACTGCCGAAACAACTGCAACAACTACCGAAACTGAGGAACCACTTGCTGTAGTAGAAGTACCAAAAAACATTGACTTTACACTTACTTCAAGTTTTGCAAAAATCATTTACGACAACATTCATATCGACAATACCAAAGGGTTATTAGTTGTTCGTGACCAAAAAATTGACATGCAAAACTTAAGCATGAATTTAATGGGCGGAAGCATGGTAATGAATGGTTTTTATGAAACTACCAACCCTAAAGAGCCAGGAATTAAATTCGATATGGACATTAAAAACTTTGATGTTCAAACTGTTGCAACAACATTTAATTCGGTTACCGAAATGGCACCAATCGTAAAACAAACTCATGGTAAATTCAATACCAAATTGGCTGTAATTGGTGTATTAAACGAACAAATGGAACCTAATTTAAACACATTAAATGGTAATGGTTTTATGCAAACTCAAAACATTGAGGTTAAAGAATTTAAACCTATGGTTAAGTTAGCTGATGTATTGAAAAACGATAAATTAAAAAATTACAGCTTAAACAACACCAACATCACTTACGAAATAAAAGATGGACGAGTTTATACTCAGCCATTTGATGTTAAAATGGGCAATACAAACGGAACCATGTCGGGCTCTAGTGGATTAGACCAAACCATTGATTACAAAATGGCATTAAAAATTCCTAGTAAAGACATGGGCATGAGTGCTGCTTACGATAAAATGAATGCTCAAGCATCGAGTTTAGGATTAAATTTAAAAGCTGCCGAACATGTAAATGTTGATGTGTTGATTGGTGGAACATTTACCGAACCAAAAATATCTACTAGCTTAAAAGGTGCAGCTACCAATATTGTTAATGATGTTAAAGAACAAGTTAAAGAAAAAATAAACGAAGAAATTGACAAAGCAAAAGAACAAGCTATTGCTAAAGCTAAAGAAGAAGCTGCTAAGCTATTAGCCGAAGCTAAAAATCAATCGGATAAAGTTAGAGCCGAAGGTAAAAAAGCTGCTGATGCTATTCGTGCTGAAGCAGATAAACAGGCACAAAAATTGATTAGTGAAGCAGGCGGAAATCCAATCAAGAAAAAATTAGCGGAAGAAGCTGGTAAAAAATTAAAAAGTTCGGCTGAAACAAATGCTCAAAAAGTTGAAAACGAAGCAAATGCTAAAGCCGACCAAATGGATGCAAAAGCTAAAGAAGAGGCTGACAAATTGATTGCAAAAGCAGAAGCTCAAAAATAAGCATGATTAAAATAGGTTTAGTTATTGGTTTTGTTTCACTATCATTAGCAGGTTTTGCTCAGGAAGAGTCTTGTCCTGAGCCTAAGAAAAAAGCAGTGAAGTTAGTTGAGTCGGCAAAAAAATCCGACATGAATACCTATTACAAAGCATTAATTGAAGCAGTTAAAATTGACCCTAATTATTTAGAGGCTTACGATGAATTGGCAAATATTAATGAGCGAAAATCGGCAACTGCAAGACCAGGTAAAGAAGTTGAACAACACGTTAACCGAGCTTTAGAATATTATAACAAAATAATTGAAATTTGCCCCGAATACAGAGGCTTTTACGCTCCCATGCGTTTGGGCGATTTTTACTATAGTTTAAAGCAATACGAAAAGGCTCGACCGTTTTATCAAACCATTTTAAGTTCGCCAAAAGCATTTAAAAACGACGAACGGAAAGCCTTTGAGCGTGTTCAAAACATCGATACTTATTTTCAACTACTGAAAGATTCTGTTCCTTTCAATCCTCAATTGGTTGTTGGTCCTGCTACTCAGCGCGATGAATATTTACCAATGCTGTCGCCCGATAATAAGTATTTGTATTTTACTCGTAAAATGCCCGATGAAACAAAAGGTTCAGTTGATAGTGGAGAAAAAGAATTGTTTATTGTAAGCCGACAAATTGCTAAAGATAAATTTAGTGGAGGAATTCCAATGCCATCACCATTTAATTTAGGGCAATTTCAAGGTGGTGTAAGTATTTCGGTAAACAACAAAATGATTTTTATTACCATCGTTGATGTTATTCCTTATCGTGGAAAAAATCCTGCTGGTAGAGGTCAAAAATTTGATAATGCCGATATTTATTTTTCTGAACTAATTGATGGAGAATGGACTAAATTACAATCCATTGGTAGCAACATCAATACCGAAACCACGTGGGAAGCACAACCTTCTATTTCTGCCGATAATAAAACACTTTATTTTACCAGAGTAATGGATCCTTTTGCTCCAGACATGGATATTTACAAAAGCGAACGACGAGCTGATGGTAGTTGGGGAGATCCAATCAATTTAGGAGCACCAATAAATACGGTTGGAGAAGATGAAAAATCACCATTTATGCACTCCGATAGTTATACCTTGTACTTTTCTTCAACTGGGCATATTGGACTTGGTGGTTACGATATTTTTTATTCAAAACTCGACCCACAAACCAACCAATTTTCGAAACCAATAAACATTGGTTATCCAATTAATAGCAAAAACGACGAACATGGTTTTATTGTTAACCGTGATGGCGATAAAGCTTATTTTGGTTCGGAAGATGCAACAACAAAAGATTTAAATATTTACTCGTTTGAGTTGTACGAAAGTGCTCGTCCACAAAAAGTGGTTTTTGTTAATGGCGAAATTTTAAACAACAAAGGCGAAGTTCCTGAAGGAGCACAGGTATTATTAAAAAACACCAAAACCAATAGAGAAGTAGAAGGTGTTATTGACCAAAATACGGGTGAATACGTAGCTGTAATGACAGTAGATAAAGATGAAGATATCATGTTAACGGCAAAAAAGAAAGGCTACGCATTTACTTCGCAGTTGATTAGTTCGGATGAAATTGTAATTGGAAAAGCAGTAAACACCGAAAAAGTAGAAATAAAACCGATAGAAGTAGGCGAGGCTTACAAAATAAACAACATCAACTTTGCTACCAACTCGTTTGAAATTACGCCTAAAATTATGTTGGTTTTAAACGAATTTATTGCTTTCTTAAAAGATAATCCAACAGTTAAAGTAGCTATTCATGGACATACCGATAATGTTGGTGATGCCAATCAAAACTTGGCGTTATCTGAAAATCGTGCTAAAGAAGTTTACAACTACTTAATTTTAGAAGATATTGAACCATCACGTTTATCGTTTAAAGGTTTTGGCTCAACCAAACCTATTGCCGATAACAACACCGAAGAGGGCAAAGCTAAAAACCGTAGAACCGAATTTGTTGTGGTTGGGAAATAACCCTTAATTTCGTATTATAAAGAGAGTGGCCGAGTGGCTTAAGGCGTAAGCTTGGAAAGCGTATGTATAGCAATGTATCGGGCATTCGAATCCCTTCTCTTCTGCAAAAATAAAAAAAATATAATTTTTACATTATGTTTCTAAAAATTACTAAATTTGGTAATAAATAGAAATAAAATGTATAATTTTTTCCAACAAAAAATGTCGATTTATGCTGTTTTTTCTATATCTGATATAGAAAAAGAGTTTCCTCATTTTGACAAAAAAAACTTGGTTTATTGGCAAAAGAAAGGTTATATACAAAAAATTAGAAACAAATATTATTCATTTTCTACCACGCCAAAAGATGAAGCATTTTTATATCTTGCTTCAAATAAAATTTACTCACCATCATACATTTCTTTCGAATCAGCATTGGCTTATTACAATGTTATTCCCGAAGGAGTTTATACATTAACTGCTGTTAGCACGTTAAAAACAAATACCTTTTCAACGCCATTAGGCAATTTTACATACAAACACTTAAAACCGACTTTATTTTTTGGTTATAAATTAATAAGAAGTCAAACTCAACTATTTAAAATGGCTGAATTAGAAAAAACTATTTTAGATTATATGTATTTAAACCATAAACTAACCAGTAGTGATGATTTTGAAGCTTTGCGTTGGAATAAAGAAGTGTTAAAACAATTGAATCTTAATTTATTAGCTAATTATCAAATACTATTTAATTCAAAAGCCTTAAACAACAGAGTAACCCATTTTTTAACTTACCTAAATGCTTAGTTTAAACGAAATAGAAAGTAATTATCCCGATAATCTTAAACCATTCAAACGGTTTATTTTGCGAGAATATTTACAATACAAAATTTTAGAAATAATTTTTGATAGCCCTTTTGCAAATAAATTATGCTTTTTAGGAGGAACTTGTTTACGTATAGTTCATAACCAGCAGCGTTTTTCGGAAGATTTAGATTTTGATAATTTTAACCTTACTGAAGATGAGTTTACAGAAATTTCTAATCATATTAAAAATGAGTTGAAAAAAGAAGGATATGAAGTAGAATTTAAAAATGTTATGAAAGGAGCTTTTCATTGCTACATCAAGTTTCCGAAAATACTTTTTAATGAAGGAATTACTGGGCATGTTGAAGAAAAAATATTAATTCAATTAGACACCGAACCTCAGCATTTCGATTTTAAACCAGAAACCTATATTTTAAATAAATTTGATGTGTTTACGTCTATTTTTATTACTCCATCAGATATACTATTAGCTCAAAAGTTTTTTGCAGTAATCAATCGAAAAAGAAACAAAGGAAGAGATTTTTACGACATTGTTTTTTTATTAGGAAAAGGTATTTTCCCCAATTACGATTATTTGAATTTAAAACTAGGCATTACCAATTCCAATCAATTAAAGGAAAAGGTAATAGAAGTTTGCGAAAAAATAAATATGCAACAAATGGCTGATGATGTTGCTCCTTTCTTGTTTAACACTAAAGATGTAAAACAAGTATTGTTGTTTGAACAGTATTTGAAACAAACAAAATGGTAAGTAGAAAACTAATGTAACCCGTTGTGTATTTAGGAAATTTTTAATAATAAAAAGTGTCTGTTCGAGTTTTTCTGAAAGAAAAAGTATCGACAACACACTTTTTTTGTTGAAAATTTTTATTCTCGATACAAATTTCACTCATTTCAATCGTGAAATCGAATTGACAAATTTTTTTACATATGCACAACGGGTTAATGTGTTTCCGTTTAACAGAACTTGTATTGGTTTAAAAATAACCCTTAATTTCGTATTCTAAAGAAGAGTGGCCGAGTGGCTTAAGGCGTACGCTTGGAAAGCGTATGTACGTTAACGCGTACCAGGGGTTCGAATCCCTTCTCTTCTGCAAATTTTACTTGCTGTTAAAATGCCTAAAATACTTGCAATAGATTACGGACAAAAAAGAGTGGGGTTAGCGGTTACCGACGATTTGCAACTTATTGCTAGCGGATTAACTACGATTCATTCAAAAGATGTTATTGCTTTTTTGGAAAATTATTTAACCAAAAACCAAGTGGAGTGTTTTGTGGTGGGCGAACCCAAAGATTTAAAAAACAACCCTGCCGAATCGGCACGATTTATTGAGCCTTTTGTAAAACATTTAAGTAGAAAATTTCCGAACATTAAAATTGAACGAGTAGATGAACGGTTTACTTCAAAAATGGCTTTTCAAACCATGATTGATGCTGGTTTGGGTAAAAAAGCTCGCCAAAATAAAGCGTTGATTGACGAAATAAGTGCAACACTTATTCTTCAAAGTTATTTGGAAAGTAAAAATTTTACGAAATAAAAAAGGAGTTTAGCACATTTGCTAAACTCCTTTTTTATGTACTTTTTTTTGCTTTTATGCTTTGTTACCAAGCATCAGCAATTCGTTTACCACAATTTCAGTAACGTATTTTTTATTACCGTTTTTATCGTCGTAACTTCTACTAACTAATTTACCTTCAACAGCAATTTCACTTCCTTTTTGCAAGTATTTAGAAACAATATCAACTGTTTTACCCCATGCAACCAAGTTGTGCCATTGCGTTTCTTTAACGGTTTCTCCTTTAGCATTTTTGTAGCTTTCGTTGGTTGCTAACGAAAATTTAGCCAATTTTTTACCCGATTCTAAGTTAATAATTTCAGGTGTGTTACCCAAGTTTCCAATTAACTGTACTTTGTTTCTTAGTGTGCTCATAACTTTAAAATTTAAATGGTTTAACAATGTTTCGATTTGTTTTGATGAGGCAAAGTAATGACACAAAAAATACCCGATTCGGTTATTAAATATTTACTAACGGTTAAAATCGTTTGTAGTCGTTTGTAAACGGATAAATTTGTTGTTTGTAACTGTAAATCAATTAGTTAAGATTTTTTTTACATTTCTGTTCGATGTCGGAAGCAATGTAAAAGCGAGAAGGTTTAATTACAAAACCGATAAAACCTAAAATAATTTCTATTTTTGAAGTACGTAGTACGGATGTTAAAAAATCACACACACAAAAATATATTAAAAATAAATTGTAGTGGCTATACCCCACAAAACTAATGATAGAGGAGATTCGACTAAATAACAAGTCCGTTTGATAAATTGGATTTTGATTAAAAAAGCAATACATTTACATAGTTGATTTTAATTTTTATGGTATTGAAAAACAATACGAAAATTTATAACAAAAAAAAATACACGCAACTGGTGAAAAAACCTATTAAAACAATAATTAGCTGTAAAACAAGTGGTTACGAAATTTTTCAACCTTCGTGTAAGGTAAAAATACACGCAATTGCGTAAACCGAGATGTTATGCACAAGCTTAAAAAACTTCATTGCATTTAAATAGCTTGATTATCAGATTTAAACAAGTAGTATTAATGAATAAAATTTAAAGGAGACAAAAAATGCCACAAATTCTTATAGACAGAAAAACATGTTCTAAATGCAATACTTGCGCAACTGTATGTGTAATGGGAATCATTGATAAATCGACAGCCTTAAATCATCCAACAATACCTGAAGAAAAATTGGATTATTGTTTAAAATGTGGTCATTGTGAGTCTTTTTGTGCACAGAAAGCTCTTACCTTAGATTTCCTTCTTGACGAAAAAATTAATACGTCTTTTTTGGATAGTCAGATTGAACCACAGAATATAGCACTATATATAAAAAGTCGACGTTCTGTGAGACATTATTCTTCAAAGACAGTTAATAAAGAGTTAATTGCTAAAGTTATTGATATAGCCCGTTTTGCTGCATCCGGAGGGAATGGACAACCAGTAAAATGGATTGTTATTCACGAACCATCAGAGGTAAAGCGTGTTGCAAGTTTAACCGTTGATTGGATGCGAACTATTCAAAACACATCACATCCTCTAGCAGATTATGTACCTGCAATAATTTCAACTTGGGATAGTGGTTTGGATTTGATTTGCCATAATGCTCCCCATTTACTTTTTGCACATGTTCCTATTGAGCCAATTGATGACCCTACCGAAGCAATTATTGCTTTGACTCATTTTGATATTGCTGCGCCCGCTTTTGGTATCGGTACATGTTGGGCTGGATTCGTAAAGTTGGCTATAGACAATTATAAACCATTAAAGGATTTGTTATCAATACCAGAAGAACGTAAAGCGGCTTGTCCAATGCTATTTGGATATTCAAGTTATAAAATAACTTCTATTCCGAGACGCAATCCTGTGGATATTACATGGAAGTAAAATAGAAGATACTTAATGACTAAAATGGTGTATTAAACAGTTAATCTTGATTCAGTAAAACAAAAAATAATTTTGTTTTACTGAATCAGACTCTAATCAACTAACAATTAAGAGGGATGGTTTTTTTCAGGAACTCTCTCCAACATTTCCAAAAAACAACATTCCCATTGTTTTGCAGTCAAACTAACAATTTGACAATTAAGATTTATTCCATATTTATCAGCAATAACTCTGACTTGACTTTTTCTGAATATTGTCTTTAATACTGTTCTGGCTGGCAAATCGGGTTTTTGCAATAAGCAAATGAGAAAATTCAGATATTTTCTTTTCAATTCATAACTTATTGACAATTTTTTTCTTTCAATCTTTAAAAGTGCTGACTTGACTTTTGGTGGTGGCAAAAAACTCTCATGAGATATTTCATACATAAGTTTTAAATCAAAAAAAGTATGATAAAACACAATATATGGATTGAAAACTTTTTTTGAAAATAATTTTTGGACAGGTTCAAGTTGCATTATCAATGAACCACCCATAAAATGCTCAACACTATCAAACATCAAGGACTTTAAAATTTCAGAAGTTATTCTGAAAGGTATATTAGACACAACTTTAAAATTTCTTTTTGGTATGGTGTAAAATCTAAAATCACAATCAATAATTTTTACATTTGTGTTGTTTGAAAACTTGTTTTTTAGAATGGACAATAGCGATTTATCATTCTCTATTGCAATTAGATTTGTGCATTGACGAACTAAATGAACAGTCAAAAATCCTTTTCCGGCACCAATATCTATAACAGTGTCATTTTCATTTATTTTCGCAATTTTAATTGCATCATCTATTAGCACTTTATCTATAGTAAAATGCTGTCCCGTGTATCTTATGGGCAATTTATTTTTTATCATTACTTATTTCTTGAATGCAAATGAAACCGAATCCATAATTTTAAAATATTAAATTTCTGCAAAGATAATAAAATATAATTATATTTCGATTTTGTTGAAAGAAAAAAGCCAGTGCATAACATCGTATATAAAACATTTGGCAGTCAGTGGGTTATCAGGCATTTCAGCCCGTATCAAAAGTACTTGTAACTTGACAAGAATGTGCTTCGGAATGCCAAACGTTTCATATACGTAACCGTTATGGTGCATTGTAAAAGACTGACCGTTTCAAATGACAATTTATGAAAAATTCAGAACCATCAGGTAAAATAAAAAAGTTTATACTAATAGCTTTTCTTGTTATTGTTAGCCGACTTTATGACGTTTTTACAACGTATTTATATATTCCTGACCTTGAAGGCGAAACAAATATATTGGTCAAGTTTTTTGGGGCTGGTTGGACTACTGTAATTATCTTTCAATCATTGCTTGTTGGTCTGACTGTTTTTTTGTTATTTTTCTACTATTTTAAATTCAAACCTGACTATCCAACAGAAAAAGGATTATCTTTAAAGCAATTTGCATCGTATCTGTATTTTAATAATACCTATTCATTTAACAAATTGTTTTACAAAACTCCAAATAACAAAGGGACTTTTTTCGCTTCAATTGGTTACGTTGTTTCTATGACACTTCTTGCTGTTGGTTTTATGGTTGGTACATCAACAACACTTTTAATATTAAGCGACACATACAAGCAACTATATAAAAATGGTATTTTTTATTTATTGTTTGCTTTTATGGGTATAATTGCAATTTGGTTTTATTATCGTTTTTTCCAAATTGAATACAGAAAATATAACTCAAATAATTAATAACAAAATCATGAATTTAAAAAATGGATTATTACTCTTTTTGACTCTCATCTTTTCAAGGTTGACATTTGCTCAAAATTGCGATTGCGATAAAGAATTTCTTTTTATTAAGGATTTTATAGAAAAAAATTATGCAGGTTTTAATGATAAGGTAACTGATGTAAACAAGCAAAATTATATCGCTTTCAGCGAAGATATATTGAAACAAACTCAAACCGTTTCAAATGCAAATTATTGTTATTGGGCAATTCAAAATTGGCTGAATTATTTTAATGATGGGCATACCAGACTTATACCTAAACCACTTAAAAGTATAAATGACTCTATCGAAGATATTTTATTAACACCAGAACTTTTAAACGCATTAGAAAATAAGTCTGTAAATGATGTTGAAGGTATTTATTTATCTCAATATAAGGGTTACAAAATAGCAATTATTAAAAACGAAACTAATTTTCGTGATTATGTAGGAATTATCATTAGTGCAAAATCAAAATCATGGAAAGCGGGACAAGTAAAAGTTGAATTAAAGCATATTGAAAAAGATAAATATAACGCTCTTTATTACTTGGGTAATCGTCAACCAAGTATCATGGAATATACCATAAAAGACGGAAAATTCAACCCAAAAGATTTTATCAAATCAAGTATTTTTGAGAACCTTACCCAAAACGATAACGAACCATTTAGTAAGCTTGAAAACAAAAATAAAGCTGTTTATTATAAAGATATTGACGACAGTACCGCTTATATTCGAATTAAATCATTTGATAACCATTTTGCAAAAAAAATAATTTCCGAAATAAAATCAAACGAAAATAAAATAAAGTCTAAACCGTATTTGATAATTGATGTCAGGTATAACGGTGGAGGGAGTGATTTCTCTTATCGTCCGCTTTTACCTTTTATTTATACAAACCCTATAAAAACAGTTGGTACTGATGTGTTATCAACTCCAGACAATATAAAATCTTGGCAAAAAGTTATAGATGAAAATCCGAAACTTCCCGAGGATGTAAAGAAAAGCATTGCCGATGTAATTACTCAAATGAGCCAAAATCCAACTAAATTTATTAACATAGGAAACGATGAAATAGATACCACCATACAAGCAGCTTATGTTTTCCCTCGAAAGGTTGCTATATTAATTGACGAAGACTGTGCAAGTTCAACAGAACAATTTCTTTTGGCAGCCAAACAAAGTAAAAAGGTAATTATATTTGGACAACCTACGGCAGGGGTTTTAGATTATTCAAATATGCGTACAGTTGATTTGAATTGTATGCCCTATTTATTGGGCTATTCAACTTCTCGTTCAAGGCGTATTCCTGAAAATGCAATAGATAATACCGGTATTCTTCCTGATGTAACATTAAATTTTGATACAATTTGGTTGGAAGAAGTTCTAAATAATTTAAAAAAAACGCAATAGAAAAACAACTATGAAACTTAAAATTATATCCCTAAATTTAATACTAGTTTTTTTGACTGCTTGCAGCTTTAATAAAATGTATCTGCAACCGACAAATCTTCCAGAAATACCACCCGACAAGGATAAAGTAAGCATTACCACAACGACAAAAAATGACACAACACTTGTAGAATTTAACACTAAAACTTTGCAACCGACTTTTTTGAAAAAGAACAAAGACACCATCAATTTAGACTATACAATAGAAAGCGTTATTTTTAAGAGTTCGAGCGGCAACAATCTTAATGGTTGGCTACTCAAACCTAAAACCGTAAAACCAACTATTACTTTACTACATTTTCACGGTAATGCAGGTTTTTTATTAAGCCAATATCAAGCAATGACACCTTTGTTAAATTACGGCTTCCAAGTTTTTGTATTTGACTACAGTGGTTTTGGATTTTCAGAAGGTAAAGCGACAAGAAACAATGTATTGCTTGACGGAAATTCAGCGTTGACTTATATTAAAAGCAGAGATGATGTAAAAAATACAAAATTAGTAATCTATGGACAATCATTAGGTGGACACTTATCCGCAGTTGTAGCACAGCAAAGGCAAACAGACATAGACGGTTTGGTTATTGAAGGTGCTTTTTCCTCTCATAAAGACATTGCATCTGAAACAGCAGGTGTTTTCGGTCGAATGTTTGTAAGCGAAAAATATAGTGCTTACAAATCCATTCAAGAATACAAAAAAACTGTTTTAGTAATTCATAGCACTGAAGACGAAGTTATCCCCTTTAAAATGGGACAGAAAATATTTGAGAATGCAAATACACCGAAAGAATTTTATGAAATTAAAAAATGTCATATATGCGGACCTGACTTTTACGCAGACAGCATTTCCCAAAAAATTATTAATATGATAACCGTAAATTAAGATAAATTTGAACAAGCAACTTAAAAGTTATTTAATAATACTCGGGCATTTAATTATCGGTCTGTCAATTATTGTTTCTATTCAGCAACTAAAACTACCGACATGGTTAAGTGCTTCTGTTTTAATTTTACTGGCTTTTGTTTTTCTTAACCTGACACATTTTTACTTTTTCAAATTAAGAACTGAAATCAGAGAGTTTTGGTCAATAAGAAAAATTGCTTATTTGCCAATTGGAATTATTGGAGGTGGACTAATTGCCATAAGTCCGACATTTTTAGCATTAATTTCAGGACAATTATCCATATCCGACATTTCTTTCAATTCGGATTTATCCATTACTTCAATAGGTCTAACATTCGTTATAATTGCTTGGGAAGAATTATGGTTTAGAGGTATTTTCTTAAACTATTGCAATAGATATTTATCGGCAATTAATCTTTCGCTGACAATAGGATTATTGTTTATGTTGGTTCATCTTTTAAACCCAAAAATTGATTTGCTTAAAACCGGACCGACATTATTTTTTGCAGGGGCTTTGCTTACCATTTTATATTTCTATTTTAAAACTATTTGGTTGCCTGTCGGACTTCATTTTGGAAACAATTTCACAGGGACAATTTTGAAAACAAGTAATGAAACGGACATTATGTTTGGCACCGAAGGTTACATAGGAACAATTGTTTTGGCAGGACTATTTCTCATATTCGTTAAAATGACTATTGACAAAAATAAAAATGGAAACCAAAAATATTTATCGTAAATGTGCATAAAAAAGATACTTTTATTTTTAATATTATCATCTAACCTATTTGCTTTTGGTCAAAAATCAGTTTATCAGGAGGAGAGGAAATATAGCTCTAATCAACTCCAAAATGATTTCAGTATTTTAGTTTCAACTGTTAAAGATTATCACCCAGCCGTTTACAATTATATCACAGCGGATAGCTTAGAAAATTACATTACAAAAACAACTGTAAAATTAAAAGACAGCTTAACAGATAATGAATTTCATATAATTGTTAGAGAATTTTTGATGCAACTGCGTTGTGGTCATACTGTAGCTAAACCGTCCCAAGAATGGTATTCTTATTACAAATCAAACTCAAAATTATTACCCTTTGAAGTACTCATTATTGACGATAGGATTTTTATTAAAGAGTCATTTACCAAAAACGCCAATATCTATAAAGGAATCGAAATAACTTCAATAGATGAGATACCTGTAAATATTATTTTAGACAAAATGAAATCTATACAACCAAGGGATGGGTTTTCTGAATCTTTCGTAAATTATAAGATTCAAAGAAGTTTTCGTACTTATTATCTCTTTTTATTTGGTCAAAAATCCTCTTATACGATTGCTTACAAAAATGAAGATGAAAAAATTAAATCGGTTACGGTCGAAGCTGAATCCAAAAAACAGCCACCATCAGATATCCAAATAGATGATACTTTGTTTACTATTTTAGAAAAAACAACTTGGTCAAATTTATATGTTGCCAACAATAAATCCGATTTAGCTTTTCTAGATATAAATACCTTTGGAAGAAAAAATTATAAAAAATATTATAAAAAAGTATTTAAAGAAATAAGAGCCAGAAATATTAACTATTTGGTTCTCGATATTCGAGATAATGGTGGTGGTTATTTCTTAAATGGGAACTATTTACTCCGTTATCTTAGCAATAAGGATTTTACTTTTACATTTAATAGACCAAAACATAAACCTATTAAGCAAAAATATGCTGAAATGGATTTTTTTAGTACTCTCACAAAATTTGCATTTAGCTTACTTCCTGATAGAGAAAAAAATAAAACAATAAGAAATTATGAATTGAGGTATAAACCGAAAAAGAAAAATCGTTATAATGAAGTTTTGTATGTCTTTACAAATGGTGGTTCATTCTCGATGAGTAGTTTTGTTGCAGCATACTTAAAGCATCAAACTGATGCCATATTAATTGGGCAAGAAACAGGAGGTGGTGAAGATGGCTCAAATGCTATATTATCGCATATACTAACATTACCAGCAACAAAAATCAGAGTGCATATCCCTTTCTATCATCTTGACCATAAAATGAATAATACTTTGCTTGGTAACGGTGTGATGCCAAATATTCAGGTAAAATACAATATAGAAGATATTCTCCAGAAAAAAGACAAAGAAATGGAGGAACTTTTGTTACTAATTAATAAATAAACTAAAAGCACTATTTCAAGAAAATTATTTATCTGTAAATTTGAGTAAACTTTAAATTTTTAACTATGAAAACAATTTTGACAATTTGTTTATTCTTGACCGTTTTCGGTGCAATGAACGCTGTTTTAAATGGAACAGTTGGCAAAGACATTATTCAAATGGCAATGGGAGAAGAACGAACAATCGGAACAGACTTTTTGAGAATTTTAATTGGTCTATCTGCTATTACGACACTTGTTTGGGGACTGAAAAAACTTTACTCAAACAAGTAAGACGACAATAAACAACGACACCATAACACGGGTTTGGCGCAAGTGGCGGTTCAGTGCTTCTATGACAGTTTTGTGGGTAAACAAACTGTAGTGCATTTAATAAACATTTGTGGTAAAAATCGCCACCTTCGCCAAGCCCGAAACCGTTAGCGGTCATTCTAAAAAAGCTCTTTTGACAGACAATGAATAATTTTAAAACTAAAGACAATAGGAATTTTCATATAAGAGAAGCACAGGAATTTGATGCAGAAAAATTAATTGATTTTACTAAAATTATATTTATTTCTTCTGACCAAATCCTTACAACTATTGAAGAATTCAACAATTCATTAAAACAACAAAAAGACTGGATAAAAACATATTCAGATAATCCTACATCTACCATTCTTCTTGCTGAACTTGATGGACAAATTGTAGGACTTCTTGACTTTACTACAAAAAAGCGAAAAAAGATTAGCCATACGGGAGAATTTGGCATGAGTGTTCATCCTGATTTTCAAGGAAAAGGGATAGGTAATAAACTAATTGAAACATTTCTTAATTGGGTAACAGAAAAATCTGGAATAGAAAAAATAACTTTATCTGTCTTTGCATCAAATGAAAAGGCAATAAACTTATATAAGAAATTTGGATTTATAGAAGAAGGAAGGCACATCAAAGCTATTAAACAGAATGATATTGAGTATATTGACCTAATTACAATGTATAAATTAATAAAATAACAACCGCTAACATCGTGTATGAAAACATGCGGTTGCTAGCAGTTGTGGTTACTTGAAACGGTAGCAGTTTACACCATAATTTTTGCTTGTGCTACAAGCAAATAAGTTGCAAGTTGCATCCTTGCATTTGGTGGGTTTGCTTTGGTTCTGTTTATTTTTTTGTACTAAACTGAAACTTTGGCAAAAATTATTACTTTTATCAGTACTTGAAACGGAAATGCACGTTTCATACACATGCGTTAGCGGTCAGGCAAAAAAACGACCCGAGAAATAAATCGTTAATTTTTAAAAAATTATATTTTAGCATTTGCTTAAATAAACAAATTGACTATATTTGTACTTATGGACAACAATTCTTGCATAAGGCAACAAGCAGACATTAAACAAATAAACCGTTGCAAAGACCGAGTTTCAGAACTGAACGGTTCGTTTGATTATTTATCGAACGGACTTGAATTGGCAGGCAACAACGTAAGACTGAAAATTCTATTTCTGCTCTATAAAGAAAAACGACTTTGTGTTTGTGATATAAGCGACATTCT
>JABTUP010000014.1 GCA_015075325.1 Flavobacteriales bacterium
GAAAGGGTCATTTAACCGGAAACAACGTCCAGACACCCTATCTGAAGAAACCGAAGTGCCAGACCATAAACTCAAATAGGTTTCAGCTTCTGAGCCATTGTTGTATCTATTGAAATTTTTAATCCAGCCATTGAGCTCATCAACATAGATACATAAACCTCTTGGATTGTTATAATGTATTTGAATTAATGCTTCAGGAGTAAAATCGCTTATAAGAGATTTTTTCATCACAGGTTTATTCATTCTATCAGCATTATCCTCTTTTAAAGATTTTTCAAATAAATTTAACTGATTTTGATATTCTTTGTACAGTAAATTATCTCTTTCTTCAATAGGTTTAAAACAGAACTTCAAAGCGTGAGATTTTGAATCACCAGGCTTCCCAACAATAACCATGTAATAGTTCACTTTCTCATTCCACAAATGCTTAACATGGGCTTTATGAGTTACACCAATACTCAAAGATGCAGCAGATAAAATTCCTGCACCGATATAGTCAATTGAGAATTGATATTTCTTTTCTGCTTCAAGTATTATTTCCTGATAAATCTTTGGGAAAATGGAAATCGGAAATGGGTTTTCTTCTTTACGGAATTTTAAATAATCGAGGTTTAAATCAATTAAATCAATGGAATTATTTTCTTTTTTAGTATCTTCGTGCTGCGAAACAGAAGTACTATTACCCTTTACAACATCTAATGTGTAAAGGGTTTTTTCTTCTAAGCCCATTACCTTTTATATTTTAAGGATTTTACTTCGTTCAGTTTACTGAAAATCTCCGAATAAGGAATTAGCTTTTTATCTCCAGGATTAAGCTCATAGGCTTTAATTATTCCTTTCCTAATTTTTATTAGAATAGATTGTTTAGATAATTTAAGAAGTTTTGCAGCTTCCTCAATAGTATAGAACTTATCAAGTTCTTCTTCTTTCTTTTGATTAATAATACAAGTAATCAAATTTTTGACTTCTTGAATTTCTGAATGAATTGTTTCAAATGGATTTGTCATTGTGTAATATTTTATTGTTTATTACACAAAAGAAGTATAGTTTGTTAGTGTGAATTTATTCGAACTTTATTCAATTTAATACAAAATATAATTATTTAATTGAATAAATAAATTCTTTTATATCGGGATAATCTTTAATCCAATTAGCATTTTTAAGGGAATTAAGAACATACTTTTTAGATGATAAATAAAGGGGTAAGTTTCTTTCATTTTTTATTTCACCATAAGCATTTCTAAAAGAAACATTGTTTAAAGAATATTTCGCTGCTATAAAATCATACCATTTCATAGCTCCATCTTTGAATTCTTCAGGATTATCTTTTTTATAAAATTTCAATAAAAGAATATACTTTGCAGCTATTGTTTTAGGGCTTATTTTCTCATTCTTAAAATTAGAATTTGTATGAAGTGCTTTTAAGAATTCATTAACACCTTTTTTGGTTTTTGATATTTTGGTTTTAAGTTTTCTTTCGATAAATAAATAACGCCTTCTATCATTTTGCTCATATTCATTTAACAAACTTAATTCTATAAAGTACTCTTCAAATTCCTTTTCAATCAGGTATAAAAAATTGAGTTTTCTTTCCTTTAAATCCTTAATTTCTGTTTCGTTTTTTTTTAGATTGTAATAAAAAGTAGATTCATGAATATATAAATTTAGTAGCATTTCATTTCTAATGAATTCATCATGACTATCAATTGTATTGTTTTGACTAGAAATATTTAGGTGTATTTCATCATATTGCTCAGAGAAATTATTGAGTAGTTTTTTATCTTTCGTTGTCATTATATCGTACATAAAAGCTTCAAATCCTCTTTTTAATATACGCCTTGTTTCAGTTCTAATTTTATCTAAAAACATCATTCATGAAATTTATTTTGTGATTTTCATTTGGTCGATAGTAGTTATTAAATACTTCTAAGCTCTTATGACCGGTATAACTCATTATTACTTTATCAGGTACATTTTTATTTTTCATAATTGTTATAAAGCTTCTTCTTGCAGTATGCGAACTTATTCTTTCATAAAAATGTGATTCAGATTCAATTATATCATTGCCGTATCTCATTGTTTTTTTTATCGAATCTGTAAATCCAATCTTTTGAAATAATTCTTTTAGGTACTCATTAAATTTCTGATTGGATATGTTAGGTAGCTCGTAATCATATTTTTCTAGAATTTCCGAAGAATATTTATTTAAAGGGATTGATAGAGATTTAGATTTATCTTTTCTATCATAAACTTTTATGAACCCATTGATAATGTCTTTTTTTCGGACTTGTGAATAGTTTGAATATCTCATTCCTGTAACACAACCAAACACAAACAAATCTCTTATTCTGATTAGTTTTTGATTATCCTCCAGGTCAAAGTTGTAAACTTCTATTACATCATCAAATGTAAGAGCAACTTCATCGGTTGTATATCGCTTAATATTTTTAAACTCTTTAAAATCAATATTGTAAGTGAATTTGTTTTCAATAGCCCAAAACATGAATGTTTTAAATAAACCTACATTTCTACTTAATGTATTAGCTGAGTGTTTTTTTACATCTACACAATATTTAATAAATGAATTGTAGAACTCTTTATTTATATTCTTGAATCTAAGATTAGAATTTGTGTCTATTTGATAATCTTCTAATAGATTTTTATTGTATTCATACCTTTTTATTGTAGAATCACTATTAGCTTCATCTGTATTGTTATCTCTTTTTTCATTAAGAAATAATTCATAAACTGTAAAAAAATCATTGATAGCTTTGTTTACTTTTTTAAACTCAACATCAAATTCGCTTCGTACTTTCTCAACTGTTAGATTTTCGCCAATTAACTTGTATCTTGTAGCTAACTCCTTGTAAAATGTAGCATACCTTGATAGTTGTGCGTCAATTGACCGACGTTGTTCAGCATCATTTTTTCTCCCCGATAAATTTTGTGGTCGTTTGTTTTTAAAGTCCCAATCTCTAGGATTTATTTTTTCTCCAGTTGAATAAATAAAATATTTTCCTTCATCCTTAAAAGATGAAGTGAAGTAAATCAAGGTTTCTTTATCTTTATTAGGCTCTTTAAGTTTAAATGAATAATTCATAACTAGGTGCTGTATTAGGTGCTTTAAATGTTGTTTTTAAATACAAAAATTGAAATATTTTGATAAAACATTATAGAGCAAATGTATGAATTATATAGGATTTTATTGGGTTTAGTATAGTTTAATATAGTTAGGTTCAAAAACCTCTTTCTCCGCCAAGCGGAAACAAAAATGATGCTTAAAATTAAAACCCCTTAAAACACTATAGTTTTAAGGGGTTTTTCATTTTTTTATGGTATAATTTTATTATCGGTTTTATTTGTCAATTTTCACATCTACAGCAACAGGCCCTTTTTGACCATTTTCTAATGAGAAAGTAACCGTATTACCTTCTTTAATTTCGTCTAAATGCCTATTAATATGTGTAAAATAGCTTTCTTGGCTGTCTTTAGCTTTTATAAAACCATAACCTTTTGAAGCATCAAAGAAAGTAACTGTTCCCCTTTTTACTTGATCTTCTTCAATTATATCTTCACGTTTAGAAACACCTATTTGAATGTCGTCTAAACTAATGTCTTTTTTCTTTTTGGTTGGATCTGGTGGTGTATCGGTAATGTTGCCAAACTCATCAACATAAGCAAGCATACTATTTAAATCAGAACTAGAAGCCGTAGATTTACGTTCTTCTTTTCTTAAAGCTTTATCTTCTCTTTTTTTTTGTCTGTTTTTTTCTTTTTCTTTTTTGTTCCAGGTTTGTTGCGATTTTGCCATAAGTAGTTTTAGTAGTTAATAAAATGGCAAGAAAACAAATTTATAGAAAGTCTGAAAAGATGAAAAATTACCGCGGCAAATGTACGAGATTTATCTCGATTAATTTGCTTTATCTTCGTCTTTACTTAGTAAATCTAGTTTTCGAAGCTTTGGAGAGAATATTCCTGTTGCTAGAACAATTAACAGCGTCATACTTCCACCAAAAACAACCGACCTAACTGTTCCCAATAATTTTGCTGCAACACCACTTTCAAAAGCTCCCAATTCGTTCGATGAACCCACAAACATCGAATTAACCGATGCTACCCTACCCCTCATGTTATCAGGTGTTTTAATTTGCAAAATGGTTTGGCGAATAACAACGGAAACCCCATCAAATACACCACTTAAAAATAAAGCAATTAACGAAATCCAAAAAATGGTTGAAACACCAAACAGAATAATACTTAAACCAAATCCGAAAATGGACACCAAAAGCTTAATACCTGCATTTTTGGTTAACGGAAAATAGGCAACAGCTAAAATAGTAATAAAAGAGCCAATAGCTGGAGCAGCACGTAAAACACCAAATCCTTTTGGACCAACCTCTAAAATGTCTTGAGCATAAATAGGCAACAGTGCTATTGCTCCACCAAAAAGAACAGCAACCATGTCGAGTGTTATTGCTCCCAAAATTTCTTTGGTATTGTAAACAAACTTAATTCCTTCGGTAAGGCTCTTTAAAATTGGTTCACCAAGTTTTGGATTTAAAATGGGTTTCTTTTCAATTTTAAAAAGGAAAAATAACGCAATTAATGCAAACAACAATACAATAAACATTGCTCCATTTACTCCTACCCATAATATAGCAAAACCTGCAATAGTTGGGCCTAGAACAGAACCAATTTGCCATACCGAACTACTCCATGTAGCAGCATTGGCATATTCGCTTTTGGGTATGACTTGTGCAAACAGCGAAAATACTGTTGGACCAATAAAAGCTCGAACAACTCCACCAAAAAACACCAATAAATACATCATCCAAACCACACTGTTTTTAGTTAATAATGCCTGAATGGTTTGATTGGTAATGAGAAATAATCCCAAACAAATGAGAATAAAACCTAAAATACATTTGATGAGTAACCCTCTTTTTTCTTTTTGATCGACCACATGACCTGCAAATAAGGCGAATGAGAGAGCTGGAATAACCTCCATTAATCCAATTAACCCAAGCGAAAGAGGGTCTTTGGTTAAACTATATACCTCCCACTCTATTACAATAAATTGCATACTCCAGGCAAAAACCAAAGCAAATCGAACAATTAAAAAGATATTAAATTCTTTGAAGCGTAATGCTGCGTAGGGGTCTTTTTTCGACATGAAGCAAAAGTAATGGTATTATAACCATTTGTAATTAGCTTAATTAAAAAAATAGCTAACTTCGATTTGTTAATTTAAAACCAACAAAAGTATGTCAACATTTTCCAAATCGAACCTCGAATTTTTAAAAAATCTTCAGCAAAACAATAACAGGGATTGGTTTACAGCAAACAAATCGGTTTACGAAAAGCATCATGCAGAAACCATTGCCTTTGCTGTTGCTGTGTTGAATGAGATGAGAAAACACGATAACATTGAAACACAATCTGGCAAAAAAGCATTGATGAGAATTTACAGAGATGTTCGTTTTTCTAAAGATAAAGCACCATACAAAACCAATTGGGGAATGGGGTTTACCCGAGCAACCAAATTATTACGTGGCGGATACTATGTACATATTGCTCCAGGTGAGTCGTTTGTTGGTGGTGGTTTTTGGGCTCCTGAACCAGCTGATTTGCAACGCATGAGAAAAGAAATTGCAAATAATGTAGATGAATTTAGACAACTACTCAATAACAAAATGTTTAAAAGCACCTTTGGTGAATTGCAAGGAGATAAACTAAAAACAGTTCCGAAAGGATATGAAAAAGACCATCCTGCTTTAGATTTATTGCAATTTAAGCAATACTTAATTTCTAAGAAATTTTCTGATAAAGAAGTGTTAGAACCTGATTTTTACAAAAAAGTAAACGAAACATTTAAAGCCATGCGTCCATTTTTTGATTTCATGAGCTTGGCCTTAACTACTGATGAGAATGGGGAGCTGTTACCCAACTTATAATAAGATTAGCTAAAATCGAACAAGTTTTTATCCAACAAATGTGAAGGAGAAACATTTTTAAGAGCTGTTAAGATAATTGATGAACGATCAGGGTATTTTTCTTCCCATTGTTTTAGCATATTTTTAATCTCTTGTCGTTGCAATTTGGGTTGAGTACCACATAAATTACAAGGGATTATCGGAAACGCTTTATAATTGGAATAAACTTCAATATCGTCTTCTTTACAATAAGCCAAAGGTCGAATTACTTCAAACCTACCATCATCAGTAGTATATTTTGGAGGCATTGCTTCCAACTTTCCACCAAAAAATAGGTTCAACAAAAAGGTTTCTATTACATCATCGCGATGATGACCTAACGCTAATTTATTACACTTAAGTTCTTCTGCTGTAGCATATAAGCGACCTCTTCTTAAACGAGAACATAAACTACATGTGGTTTTACCTTCAGCAATTTTTTCTTTCACTACCGAATAGGTATCTTGTTCTACAATTTTAAATTCAACACCAAGTTCGGTAAGGTATTTTGGCAAAACTTCTGCAGGAAAACCGGGTTGTTTTTGGTCTAAATTAACTGCTACCAATTCAAATTTTAAATCGCTTGTTTTTTTGTAATGCAACAAAATGTCGAGTAGCGTATAACTATCTTTTCCGCCTGACAAACATACCATGATTCTATCGCCATCTTTAATGAGATGGTAATCAACTATGGCATTCCAAGTTGCTGCACGAAGCTTTTTAGTGATTTTTTGATAATCTATTTGTTCTACCATTTGCATCGTGCAAAATTAGAACATTTTTATACCCATTAAGCTAAAATGAGTACCTGTTGCTATAATTATTGAAGAAATAATAGTTCCAACACTTACTGCAATAAAAGCTTCTCGTTTTCTAATATTAAAAAGCGAAGCTGCAATGGTTCCCATATAAGCCCCAGTTCCAGGCAATGGAATCATTACAAAAACCATTAAGCCCCAAACTCCATACTTTTGAAGATTGTCGCCCATTAATTTTTTTGATCGACGAGCCAATTTGATAACATATTTTCGGTAAAAGTGAAAGTTCCAAAGTTTCTTGTTAAACACCTCAATTAACATATAAAGAATTGGAAAAACCAATAAGTTTGCAGCTGTACCAACAAAAAATGCAACAAAAGGATGAATGTCGTTAATTATTCCATAAGGAATACCAACCCTAGCTTCTCCTAAAGGAGAAATACTTAGTAAAAAGGTAACGATAATATCGATAAACATCATTTTATTTAAAGGAGAGTAAATTTAACTACTTTTACGATAACCTTGATTTATAATCGACGTAACCAAACTTTCTAACCAACTGAAACTGATTTTCTTTCGTCCAAATGGCAATTGAGGGGTGCGAAACTCCATTAAACATGTTCGATTTTACCATGGTGTAATGTATCATGTCGTCAAAGACTACTCTATCACCCACTTTTAATTCATTTTCAAACGAATATTCAAACATGTAATCGCCAGACAAACAACTTGTTCCTCCAATACGGTAAGTTGGTTTGCCTTTTATTGGGTCGGTTGCTCCCCATATTTTTGGTCGATATGGCATTTCTAAGCAATCGGGCATGTGTGCAGTAAATGAAATATCGAGCATGGCTGTTTTTACTCCATTACTTTCCACAACATCTAAAACCTGAGAAACCAAATAACCCGTCTGCCAAGCAAAAGCAGAGCCTGGCTCTAAAATCACATGAATATGATTGTAACGTGATTTAAACGCTTTTAAAACACTGATTAAATGCTCCACATCGTAACCTTTTCTGGTCATTAAATGTCCGCCACCAAAGTTTACCCATTTGGCTTGTTTAATCAAGTGTCCGAACTTTCTTTCAAAAGCTTCTAAAGTTTTTTCTAATGTGTACGAATCATTTTCGCACAATGCATGAAAATGAATCCCATCAATTCCTTCAGGTAATTTGTCTCCAAAATGTTCAGCTGTAACGCCTAATCGAGAGTTTGGTGAGCAAGGATTGTATAATTCGGTTGTAACTTCAGAGTATTCAGGATTAACTCGAACACCCATGCTTACGCCTTTTGCTTTACATTTATCTTTATACAATTCGAATTGAGAAAGTGAATTAAAGGTTAAAACCGATGAATAATCAAGCAATTCATCAATTTCATTTGGAGCAATGGCTACCACATAAGAGTGAGCTTTGGTTTTCATTTCCTCAAAACACAAACGGGCTTCAAACAACGAACTTGCTGTAGCTCCTTTTATGTACTCTCTAACAATGGGAAATGTGCTCCACATGGCAAAACCTTTAAAAGCTAATATAATCTCCACATCAGCTCGTTCTGCAACACTTTTAATCAACGCTAAATTTCGTCGAAGCAATTCTTCTTCGATAATATAGCATGTTTCTGGTATTTTATTTAAATCTATAGACAAGATTAATTTGAAAATTTGAAGAATAATTTAATTTGAAAATTATAAGCAAACAACTTTGTTTTACTGCACAAAGTTGTTTGCTTAGCCCCTCCTTCGGAGGGATTGGGGAAGCTCTTAAACCTCTAAATCAATGTTGTGAAGTTCGTGCCAAGGCAAACCCTGTACATTTAATTCAGCCATAAATGGGTCTGGATTAAATTCTTCTACATTAAATACTCCAGCTCCTTTCCATTCGCCTTTTAAGAACATCATTGCTCCAATCATTGCAGGAACACCTGTGGTATAAGAAACACCTTGAGTACCAGTTTCTTTGTATGCTACCTCGTGTTGACAGTTGTTGTAAACGTAATAGGTTTTTTCTTTTCCGTCTTTTATTCCTTTAATTCTACAACCAATTGAAGTCTCGCCAGTATAGTTTTCACCTAAATCGCCAGGATTTGGAAGTACCGCTTTTAAAAATTGAATTGGAACTATTTCTTTTCCTTCATACATAATTGGGTCGATACGCGACATACCAATGTTTTGAATTACTCTTAAGTGAGTTAAATATTCTTGACCAAAAGTCATCCAAAAACGAGCTCTTTTTAGTGTAGGGAAGTTTTTTACCAATGACTCTAACTCTTCGTGGTAAATCACATACGATTCTTTTGGTCCGATGTTAGGATAATTAATTGGTTGGTGAATTTGGTGCGGTTCAGTTTCTACCCATTTACCATTTTCCCAATATTTACCTTTTTGAGTAACCTCTCTAATGTTAATTTCTGGGTTAAAGTTGGTTGCAAAAGCTTTACCATGGTCGCCTGCATTACAGTCAACAATATCTAAATAATGGATTTCATCAAAATGATGTTTAGCAGCATAAGCAGTAAAAATTGCTGAAACACCTGGATCGAAACCACAACCTAAAATAGCTGTTAAACCTGCTTGTTTAAAACGGTCTTGGTAAGCCCATTGCCAGCTGTATTCAAATTTTGCTTCATCAATTGGCTCATAGTTGGCTGTATCTAAATAATGAACACCTGCTTCTAAACAAGCATCCATAATGGTTAAATCTTGGTATGGCAACGCCAAATTCATACAAATTACAGGTTTGTGTTTTTTAAACAACGCTACCAATTCAGGTACATTATCAGCATCCACTTGGTCGGTTGTAATGTTTACACCTAAATCTTTTTTAATTGATTCTGCAATTTTATCGCATTTCGATTTTGTTCTACTTGCTAAAACAATATCAGTAAAAATTGCAGGGTTCATTGCACATTTGTAAGTAGCTACTTGCCCTACTCCTCCTGCTCCAATAATAAGTACTTTTGACATATTTTTATAAATTTTATTTAGGCTACGAAATTACTTGTTTTTAATCAAAACTAAAGTTTTGTAATTGTTAAATGATTCTTTTTTTAAGCATACAACTGCTCCAACTGCTCTTTTACTTTTTCACTTTGAACAAACTCTTCGTAGGTCATTTCTTTATCTAAACAACCATTTGGAGTAAGTTCAATAATACGGTTAGCCACAGTGTTGGCAAACTCGTAATCGTGTGTTGTAAATAAAACCGTTCCTTTAAAATCTTTTAAAGCATTATTAAATGCAGTAATCGACTCTAAATCAAGGTGGTTAGTGGGTTCGTCTAAAATCAATAGATTACCTTCGGCAAGCATCATTCTGGAGGTCATGCAACGCACTTTTTCACCACCCGACAGTACGTTTGATTTTTTGAAAACTTCCTCTCCAGAGAACAACATTTTACCTAAAAATCCTCGAATATACACTTCATCTTTTTCTACCGAAAATTGGCGTAACCAATCAATTAAATTGTAATCGGCAGTAAAATAATGAGCATTTTCGTTTGGTAAATATGCAGGTGTAATGGTTTGTCCGTAAGCAAATTCACCTTCGTCGGGTTTAATTTCGTCCATTAAAATTTGAAACAACGATGTAGTTGCCATACTGTTTTTAGAAACAAAAGCTATTTTATCGCCTTTTCGAACATTTAGGTTAAAGTTTTTAAACAACCCATTTTTACCCAAATTGGTAATGTGTAAAATTTGGTCGCCCGCTTCACGGCTTTGGTTAAAAATAATGGCAGGGTATTTTCTGGTAGAAGGTTTAATTTCTTCAAAATTAATTTTCTCCAACATTTTTTTACGACCAGTAGCTTGTTTCGATTTAGACGCATTTGCACTAAAACGAGCAATAAAATCCAATAATTCTTTCTTTTTGTCTTCGGCTTTTTTGTTGGCAGATTGTTTTTGACGCAATGCCAATTGGCTACTTTCGTACCAAAACGAATAGTTTCCAGTATAAACTGTTATCTTGCCAAAATCAATATCGGCAACATGAGTACAAACGGTATCCAAGAAATGTCTATCGTGAGAAACTACAATTACGGTGTTTTTAAAATCCAATAAAAAGTCTTCTAACCAAGCAATGGTATGAATATCCAAATCGTTGGTAGGCTCATCTAAGATTAACACATCAGGGTTTCCGAACAATGCCTGAGCCAATAAAACTCGTACTTTTTGGTTACCACTGATGTCTTTTAACAAACTGTGGTGAAATTCTTCTTTTATTCCTAATCCGCTTAACATGTTTGCTGCATCCGATTCGGCATTCCAGCCATCCATTTCAGCAAATTCTGCTTCCAGTTCCGATGCTTTTATTCCATCTGCATCCGAAAAATCGGGTTTAGCATAAATGGCGTCTTTTTCTTGCATTACTTTCCACAACTTTTCGTAGCCCATCAACACGGTATTCAATACCGTTTCTTCGTTAAACTTGTTGTGGTCTTGACTTAAAACTGCCAATCGTTTTCCGGGATCAACGGTAACTTTACCTGAATTAGGCGTTATTTCGCCCGATAAAATTTTTAAAAAGGTAGATTTACCAGCACCATTGGCACCAATAACACCATAACAGTTTCCTTCGGTAAATTTAATGTTTACCTCGTCGAATAAAACGCGTTTACCGTATTGTAACGAAACATTGTGAGCAGCAATCATAAGTAATAATAATTATAAGGGCTGCGAAGTTAAGGATTTTAAGGGAATTTTTATGATTTTCTTTTTACATCTCCTGCTTACTATAATAAGCATGTTTAATTAACACCTCCATTGGGACAATGCTTAACGTTTTTTCGTTGGTAGCTTCTAACACCACCTTTGGAGCGCAACCATTTTCGTGGGCTTCTAAAAACCTAGAAGCACACAAACACCATTTATCGCCCGCTTTTAAACCCGGAAAATCCCACTCAGGTATTGGTGTTATTAAATTGTTGCCCATTTGATAAGAGAAATCTAAAAATTCGGCAGTAGCAACAACACAAACAGTATGCACACCGAAATCAGTTCCGTCGGTATTGCAACAGCCGTCTCTAAAAAAACCTGTTAACGGTTGGTTGCTACAAGCAATTAAGGGTTCACCGAAAATATTGTATTGTTGTTCCATAGTTATTTTTATTATTTCTTGTAGTTAAAACTTACTAAACGATAGCTGATTTGCAGCTATTCAGTTGCTAAATTACTCGATTAAAGGCAAAATAAGTAAAATTTACCACAGATTTCATTCATTTTTACAGTTTACTTTCCCCCATTTTTTTTCTAAAAAAATGTATAACGTGTGTTTAATAACAAAAAAGTGCTTGAATAGTTACCAAAAATAGTAGGCTTGTTAAAAACTTTTAATTAAAAACACCCTTAATCAATTGACTTTGTGGTAGAAAAAAGCGAATTTCGTTTTACATAGTGTAAAAAATACCTCTCCTGAGTTTTTCTAGGGATTAAAACGATTTCTTACACAGATGTTACTGCCAACCATATAGCAGAATCAAATAATTAACTCATTTTTTTAAAAATCAATCGACTCATGTTAAGTTTACAAAATATAGAAGCTGCAAAAAACAAACTGTTGTATTGTGACTCAACTACCTTTGTTAACAATGATAACAGCTTCCGTTATTTTATAAATCAGATAAAAATTAATGATTTTAGACATATAACAAATCTTGATTTAACTTTTGAACATCCAGTTACAGTAATTTCAGGGACAAATAAAATTGGCAAAACAAGTCTACTATTGTTAATTGCTTGTAGTCATGAGAATTTTCAAAAGTATGATTCTACAAAACCTGAAACTGTTTTAAGAAATCATATCTGGCGTGATGTATTTAATTTTACATCTTACGAAACTGCTACTAGAAATTATTCTTATGAATTATTTTGGAGAGTTGGTAATCAAAATAGAAATGGTGAAGGAAAAAGAAGAGTAGGAAGTCAATCGTGGACAGGTTTAGGAAAAGGAAGTAGTGATGTTAATCGAATTAATGCAAAAATTAGAGATAAGCAAGTTAGGCTTATTGACTTGGAAAGATTACTGCCTGCTAGAAATTTTTCTAACAGTTTAAGAAGAAAGGTTGACATTGCAGGGAGAGTAAGATTGCATGAAGATATTGAACATGCTTTTAATTATATTTTTGAAAATGCAGTTCCGTTTGAAATCTATAGTATTGGATCTCACATTAATAAAATGGCTTACCTACTTTCTCCATCAGGAACTCAATTAGTAGCTGGACAAGAATCGTATTCTAGTTTTAATGCAGCATCAGGTGAAGAATCACTAATTAATATTTTAGTTGACATATTTGAAGCCCCACAAGATTCCTTAATTATGATTGATGAGCTTGAAGCAGGAATTCATCCTAATATTCAAAGAAGACTTGCTGATATAATTCAATATATATCATGGCAACATAAAAAACAATTTATCTTAACAACACATTCTCCTTCACTACTTGCTGCGTTTCCTCAAAAATCTAGAAAATTTATAGATAAAAAAATGAATGGCGAATTTGAGGTAATTTCAAGTATTTCTGTTAATGCGGCATTTTCTAAAATGGACTCTAAAGGATATCCATTAGTTCAATTATACTGTGAAGATAATGAAGCAGAATTTATTATTAGGAATATTTTGATTTCAATAAATCAAACAAAAAAGCATTTTGATAGGCTTGTAAACATTGTAATTTCTGGTCCTATAGATCAAGTTAAAAATGATTACCAAAGACATAAAAAAAATTATCGTCAAATGAGATTAAAAATAGGATTCTGTTGTGTATTTGATGGAGACCATATTAATCATCCAAACTATTCAATATTCCATGAGAACCCAGACGAGCATACTTTTTTTCTATATCCTTACACTGCACCAGAAAAGTTTCTAGTTAGTTCTTATTTAAATGCTCATACGAATGCACAGCTAACTACCGCATTAAATCATTCTGATCACCATGCATTATTTCAAGAAATGGTTAATTTAGGTTTAGCAGTTGATTCAGCTCAAGCTAGACAATTATGTTGGCAAACATTTGAAAATACCCCAGAATTTAACAAGCTTAAAAATGATTTAACATTATTCTTAATTAAAACAGTAACACATTTTTCAAAATTAAGTGACTAAATTAATGGCAGTAAGTAACAACGGGTAGCAAATATTGCTCGTCTGTTGCTAGTGGAAAATATATTATCTTAACTTCCTTACTCCCTCGCTATTACAAGTTTAGCGAAGCGTAACTTGTGGTAAATGAATACATCACTACACTACTTAATTACATTTTTTCTCTTGTATTGCCACTGATTTTTCACAAATTAACTTGGAAACAGCACAACTACTCACGCCTTTGGCGTGATTTCAATCTGTGTAAATCTGTGTAATCTGTGGCTAAAACTTATAAAAAAAATTATGGTTCTGAATTTAATATTTTTTAAGAATTTGCTTAACATTTTTTAACACCAAGTGGGCATTACCCTCTTTAAAAACAGCGTTTTTGTGCTAAATTTTGTAGTTGTAAATCTTTTAAAACTTAAACGTCATGAAAAATTCAGTCAAACAATTTAGTTCAATGCTTTTTATAGCATTATTAAGTGGTATTTTTTCTGTATTTATTTACCAAAAATTAGTTAACCCCAGCACCATTACTGTGGTTGAAAACAAAACCCCAACAAACCAAGGTGTTTTAACCAACCTTAATATTAAAGATGGTAGTTTAACCAATTTTGAATATGCTGCCGAAGTTTCTACCAATGCCGTGGTGCACATCAAAACCGAATCGGTTTACCAGCAACAAGTAGATCCGTTGTTTGAGTTTTTCTACGGTCGTTCGTTTAAACAAAACCCACAAGTGGTGCAAGGAGCTGGCTCTGGGGTAATTTTATCGGAAGATGGTTACATTGTTACCAACAACCACGTAATAGACCGAACAAGCACCATTAATGTAACACTAAACAACAAAAAAACATACCAAGCCGAACTGATTGGAACCGACCCAAGCACCGATTTAGCATTACTAAAAATTAATGCAAACGGTTTACCTTCGGTAAGTTTCGGTAACTCTAACGAGTTAAATGTTGGGCAATGGGTATTGGCAGTTGGAAATCCATTTAACCTAACATCAACCGTTACTGCAGGAATTATTAGTGCAAAAGCCCGAAACATTAATATTTTAAGCGGTAACAACAGCAATGGCTTACCTCCTATCGAATCATTCATCCAAACCGATGCAGCAGTAAATCCGGGTAACAGTGGCGGTGCATTGGTAAATGCAAATGGCGAATTAATTGGAATTAACACAGCCATTCAATCCAACACCGGTTCTTATACTGGTTATTCGTTTGCAATTCCATCAAACATTGTTCAAAAAGTGGTTAACGATTTAAAAGAGTTTGGAACTGTACAACGTGCGTTTATTGGCGTTAGCATTCAAAATATTGACGAAAATGTTGCTAAAGAATTAAATTTAAAAGATTTAACAGGAGTTTATGTAAACAGTGTTACCAAAAATGGTTCTGCTGCCAAATCAGGCATTAAATCGGGCGATATCATTAAAAAAGTGGGCAATAAAAAGGTTACTGATGTTCCTGAATTGCAAGAACAAATTAGCCAATTTAGACCGGGCGACAAAGTAAACATTACCATTTACCGCGACGAAAAAGAAATGGAAATTCCGGTTACCCTTAAAAACCTTAATGGTGAAGAAGATTTAATTTCTTACGAAGAAAACAAGATACACCGTTTGTTGGGTGCTCGTTTGGGCGATTTGGATTCGAAAGAAAAAAAGGAATTAAACATTGAAAACGGCATAAAAGTAGAAGAAGTTTTTGCAGGTAAATTGAGAAGTGTTGGTATTCGAGAAGGCTTTATCATTACCAAAATAAACCAAACTCCTGTAAAAAATGTAAAAGATTTTACCAATACCATCAGTAGTTTAAAAGGTGGCGTTTTAATTGAAGGTTTTTACGAAAACGGTAAACGAGAGTTTTATGGCTTTGGTGTTTAGTTTTATTTAGTTTAGTTAATAACTAGCCGTAGGTAAACCTACGGCTTTTTTTTGCAAAAAAAAGTCCTCTATCAATTGATGGAGGACTTTTCGATTATAATAAAACGTACTGTTATCTCGAAACAGCAGCTATTTGTTCTGATTTATACTCGCCTTTTTCTAGTTTTACTTTAATAGCTTTAAAAGTATCAATGGTGTAATTTACATCATCCATGCTATGAACAGCTGTAGGAATAATTCTTAACATAATAATTCCTTTTGGAACAACAGGATAAACCACAATTGAACAAAACAAGTTATAATTTTCGCGTAAGTCGATAATTAAGTTTGTTGCCTCAGGTATATCGCCATTTAAAATAACGGGAGTAACTTGAGTATTTGTTGTTCCAATGTTAAATCCATTGTCTTTAAATCCTTTTTGAATTGCATGAGCAATAGTCCAAAGTTTTTCGCGTAATTCTGGTTTTGAACGAAGCAATTCTAATCTTTTTAAATTACCAACAACTAAAGGCATAGGCATTGATTTAGCGAAGATTTGAGAACGCATGTTGTAACGCAAATAGTCAATAACTTGTTCGTCGGCAGCAATAAAACCACCCACACTGCCCATAGCTTTGGCAAATGTTCCAAAATAAACATCGATTCCAGCTTGGCAACCTTGTGCTTCACCTGTTCCAATACCAGTAGCACCCATTGTTCCAAAACCGTGTGCATCATCTACAAATAATCTAAACTGGTATTTCGATTTTAAGTCAACTATTTCTTTTAATTTACCTTGATTACCCGACATTCCAAAAACACCTTCGGTAATAACTAAAATACCTCCATTGGTTTTTTCAACAATACGGGTTGCTTTATCAAGCATGCTTGCCAAACTTTCCATGTTATTGTGCTGATAAACAAATCGTTTACCTTGGTGCAATCTAACGCCATCTAAAATACAAGCGTGAGATTCAGCATCATAAACAATAACATCATTTCTGTCAACTAAACTATCAATGGCAGAAACCATTCCTTGGTAGCCATAATTTAATAAAATAGCATCTTGTTTTTGTTCAAACGCTGCCAATTCGGCTTCTAATTGTTCGTGTAAATTTGAATTACCCGACATCATTCTAGCTCCCATTGGATAGCCTAAACCCCACTGTGCCGAAGCCTCAGCATCAGCTTTTCTAACTTCTGGATGATTAGCCAAGCCTAAATAATTATTCAAACTCCATTGTAAAACTTCTTTTCCTCGAAATTTCATTCGAGCATTCAGTTCTCCTTCTAATTTTGGGAACGCAAAGTAACCATGAGCTTCTTTAGAGTATTTACCTAAAGGACCTCTATTGTTTTTAATTTTTTCAAATAAATCTGTCATATTCGTTTGTTTTTAAACAGCGACAAATTTAGATATATTATACGATTTTTTAAAGATATAACTGTTTTGTTTTAAATAATTATTAACCGTTGGAGCAATCACAATTGTTAATTTATAATTCCCTGTTCATTTTTTTTATTTCTAACTGATATAAATCATAAATTTTATTGAATGTTTTATTGATATTTGCTGCGTGTTACAAGAACATAAATATTATTACCTGTCTAGGATTAAAGCTCTTTCTTATTTGAGAAATATTAAGGAAAGAGATTCTTTTTTATAAAAAAACTACTGAATTTATTGAGTTTTTGAATTTAGAAATTTCATTTCTTCAAATTCTTGCATTTACACATTTACAACTATTTAAATTATTATAAAAATGAAACACAAAGTAATTATTGAACCATTTAAAATTAAATCGGTTGAACCTATTTTTATGAGTACAGAAACTCAACGAAAAGCGTTTTTAGAAAAAGCCAATTTCAATACCTTTTTATTAAAATCCGATCAAGTTATTATTGATTTTTTAACCGATAGTGGAACATCGGCAATGAGTGCCGAACAATGGGCTGGCGTAATGCGTGGTGATGAATCTTATGCAGGTTCTAAATCGTGGGAAAGAATGGAAAATGCAGTAAAACACTTAACCGGAATGGAGTATGTTTTACCAACCCACCAAGGGAGAGCTGCCGAACGAATTATTTATGGTTATTTAGGTGGAAAAGGAAAAACATTTATCAGCAACACTCATTTTGACACCACAAGGGCAAACATCGAATTTTCAGGTGCCGAAGCCATTGATATTGCTATCGACGAATCAAATGATTCAGCTCTTATTCATCCTTTTAAAGGAAATATTAATACAACTCGTTTAGAAAGTTTGATTAACGAAAAAGGTGCAAAAAACATTGGTGCTGTAATTTTAACCGTAACCAACAATAGCGGTGGCGGACAACCAGTTAGCATGCAAAACACCAAAGAAGTGAGTGCAATTTGTAAAAAGTATGGTGTTATGCTTTTATTAGACTGTTGTAGAGTTGCTGAAAATGCCTATTTTATTAAGCATCGTGAAGCTGGTTATGAAAACAAAACCTACGAAGAAATTGCTCAAGAAATGTTTTCATTAACTGATGGTGCTGCTATGAGTTCTAAAAAAGATGCCTTGGTTAACATGGGTGGTTTTTTAGCTCTTAGAGACAAAGAAATTGCTGAAGCATGTACCAACTTGTTAATTATTACCGAAGGGTTTACCACTTATGGAGGCTTATCGGGAAGAGATATGGAAGCTTTGGCTATCGGTTTAAAAGAGGTTTTTGAACCTGCTTATTTGGAATACCGAATTAAAAGTACTGCCTATTTAGGAGAACATTTACATAAAATGGGCGTTCCGGTTATGTTGCCAATTGGCGGACACGCTGTATATGTCGATGCTAAAAAATTGTATTCACATATTCCAGTTGACCAATATCCTGGTCAGGCTTTAGCTTGTGAACTTTACTTAAAAGGTGGAATTAGAACGGTTGAAATTGGTTCGGTAATGTTTGGTAAATACGATGAAAACGGGAAACTAATTCCTGCACCTATGGAATTGGTTCGATTAGCTATTCCGAGAAGAGTTTATACACAAAGCCACATCGAATATGTAATTGAAACTTTTGAAGAAGTTTTAAAAACTAAAAACGAGGCAAAAGGTTATAAAATAACAAAAGAGCCTCAGTTTTTACGTCATTTCACTTCACATTTCAAACCACTTTAATTCAATTTTTTTTTTTAAAGCAGGTTAACTAAAAAAGTTAACCTGCTTTTTTATTTCTAAAAACATCCATTTTCAATCCATAACTAACTTTCTTTAGTAATTTTGTACAAACCACAATAAGGAATGTATAAATTATTCATTAAACCTCTTTTATTTTCATTTCAGCCCGAAAAAGCTCATTACATGGCTACTGGTTGGTTAACTTTTTTATGTAAACTACCTGGTGGTGCTGCTCTACTTCGAGCATTATTTAACTTCGAAGACAAAAAACTCGAACGTAAATTATTTGGATTAACCTTTAAAAACCCAGTTGGTTTAGCTGCTGGATTCGATAAAGATGCCCGATGGTTTAACGAATTAGCTAACCTTGGTTTTGGTTTTATTGAAATTGGTACGCTAACACCAAAAGCTCAAGTTGGAAATCCACAACCGCGTTTATTTAGAATACCAAAAGACCACGGTTTAATTAACCGAATGGGATTCAATAATTTGGGAGCCGAAGACGCAGTAAAAAGACTTAAAAACAGAAAAACCAACTTGATTATAGGTGGAAACATTGGCAAAAATACGGCTACGAGTAACGACGATGCTTTAGAAGACTATGTTTTTAACTTTAATACGCTACACGATTATGTTGATTATTTTGTGGTAAACGTAAGTTGTCCGAATGTAAAAGACTTAACAAAGTTACAAGACACGCCATTTCTATTATCGTTATTAGGAGAATTAAAACGAATAAACGAAACCAAACAAAAGCCAAAACCAATTTTGTTAAAAATTGCTCCAGATTTAAACAACAGCCAATTAGATGAAATTATTGAAATTGTAGCTCAAACCAAAATCGATGGAATTATTGCAACCAACACCACCACTTCTCGTGAAGGGCTTAAAACCGATAAAAAACAAATTGAAGAAATTGCTAATGGAGGTTTAAGTGGTTTACCCGTTAAAGAACGCTCTACCGAAGTTATTCGATATTTAGCAGAAAAATCAAACAAAGCATTTCCAATTATTGGAGTTGGAGGCATTCATTCGCCCGAAGATGCTTTAGAAAAAATAAAAGCTGGAGCTGACTTGGTTCAAATTTATACTGGATTTATTTATGAAGGTCCAGGATTAATAAAAGCGATTAATAAACGAATTTTAAACTCGATTTAATCTTATTTTTACACGATGAGTTTTCCTTTTAATTCACGCTTATTTTGGGATGTTGATTTAAATCAAATAGATGTAAATCAATACCATGATTTTATTATTGTTAGAATATTTGAAAGAGGTGATGTTGAAGACATTAGACAATGTAGAAGATTTTATAATAACAGCAAAATTAAATCGGCATTGTTAAACACTAAGCACTTTCTTCAAAACAGATTACACTTGGCAGCTGCCATTATTGATGAACCTATCGAAAAATTTAAATGCTTCACTATTCAACAGTCGACTCCACAACACTTTCCTTACTAAACAAACTAATGGATTTAAAGGAGTTATCAACTTGTTCTCTTGTTGGTGGCACCGCATTATCATTAAAATATGGGCATCGTAAATCTATTGATATTGATTTGTTTTCTACTGAAGAAATTGCTATTGAGCCACTAGTTAACCGACTAATTAATGAGTTTAAACTCGATTTTACTTACGAAAAACAACAACCTAAATTTGGGTTGTTTTGCTACATTAAAAACGTAAAAGTTGACATTATCCATTATCCACATCCATTACTTAAACCAATTGAAGTTATTGATAATATTAAACTATTTAGTGAACTCGATATTGCTGCCATGAAAATTAATGCAATATTAGGTAGAGGTGTTAAAAAAGATTATTTTGATTTAGCAGAACTCCTTAAACATTTTAGCCTAGAAGATATTATAAATGCTTATCAAACAAAATACCCCAATCAATACTATTTAATTTCAATACCTAACGCTCTTACTTACTTTGTTGATGCTGAAAATAGTCCAAATCCTATAAGTTTAAACAATACTTCATGGGAGGAAGTAAAAAACACTTTAAAAATTGCTGTTAGAAATTATTTAATATAAAATGATAAAATTAATTGAATGCCCAAGAGATGCTATGCAAGGTTTGCATGATTTTATTCCAACAGAGCATAAAGCTGCATACATCAATCAATTACTAAAAGTAGGTTTCGACACCATTGATTTTGGAAGTTTTGTATCTCCAAAAGCCATTCCACAATTAAGAGATACTGCAGAAGTACTCAATAAATTGGATTTAAGCACCACAAAAAGTAAACTCTTAGCCATTATTGCCAATACTAGAGGTGCCGAAGATGCTGTAAAATTTGAAGAAATTAGTTATTTAGGGTTTCCTTTTTCTATTTCAGAAACCTTTCAGCAACGCAATACCAATTCAAGTATAATGCAGTCGTTAAAATCGGTTGAAGAAATTCAACACCTTTGTATAAACAACAAAAAAAAGCTGGTGGTTTATATTTCAATGGCTTTTGGTAATCCGTATGGTGATGATTGGAATAGCGATATAGTGATTGAATGGACTAAAAAACTTGCCGATTTAGGCATCGAAATCATTGCTTTATCCGACACCATTGGAGTTTCTAACCAAGAAAATATCAGTTATTTGTTTAAAAACATTATACCCGAATTTTCAAAAGTAGAAATTGGTGCTCATTTGCACACAACTCCAACAACTTGGTACGAAAAAGTTGATGCCGCATACCAAAACGGTTGCCGCCGATTTGATGGAGCAATAAAAGGTTTTGGTGGCTGCCCAATGGCTACCGATAAATTAACTGGCAACATGTCAACCGAAAATTTAATCAGCTATTTTGCTGAAAAAAACATAAATAACACCATTAATCAGGATGAATTTAATACAGCCGTTTTAAAAGCAGTTCAAATTTTTCCACAATAAATTAAAGATAAATGTTAGCAAACGAATTTAGCGAAACTTGTTTCCAGTACGAAAACTTTATGGTATGGGAAATTGAAAATATGGATGCTTTTTTTAAAGGCAACGAAGTATTAAAAACCATTTTTGAAGATTGTTATAAAATTCCCTTTAAAGATTTTAAAGAACGTAGAAAAGAAATTCAGGAAACCGACTTGCAAATGATGACTAAATTGCTTAACTACGTTGACGACAAACATTTTTTCATTTTTACTATTCACGACGAAAATCATCTGGAATTAGTAAAAATGCAACGAATGAAAATCATGGATTTTGGTTTAAACATAGAAGATATTCGTAAAGACAGGGTTTATGTAATGATAATGGATAAAAAAACAGCTAGTTTTAGTTGATTTTTTTTACACTTTTGGACTACACAAAAACCATTTTTTAACGGGTTTAGATATTTCCGTAATGCTTAACGTATCGGCAGCTTCCGTAATATCAAGCATGGTATTGTTTTTAAGTAAAATGTTAATTTTATCCATTTTAGAGTTGTAGGCATTATTAACTATGCTTCCTTGAAATACAAAATAACTGGCTTCTTGTTTAGTTAAATTCAGTTTTTCTGCCACTTTAATTAATAACTCTTCTTGTTCCGACTTATCGAAGCGTTTGTTTTGAATAGTTATTCGGTATAATTTACGGTTTACCATCATTTTACAAAGCATGTTCAACACTTTGTCATTGTGGGTTTGCCATGCTTTAACCGAAGTCATAATATCATAATCATCCAATTCGGCAAAGGTTTTTAGCAATTTAGCTTCTTTCTGAAAATCGGATAAAGTATAATTGTTGTATAAAAACGAATGTAAAGCAGGTGTACAAAACAATTCGGTATTACTGGCAGCCAATTCTTTTGCACGTTTTAAAATGTTTACCAACAAATTTTCGGCAGATAGCACCGTTTTGTGTAAATACACTTGCCAGTACATTAAACGGCGAGCAATAATAAATTTTTCAATCGAATAAATGCCTTTTTCTTCAATTGCCAATTCGTCTTTTTTAACGGTAAGCATTTTAATTATTCGGTCGGTACTAATGACTCCTTCCGATACTCCTGTAAAAAAACTGTCTCTTCGCAAATAATCCAACCTGTCCATATCGAGCTGGCTCGAAACCAATTGGTGCAAAAACTTTTTGTGGTATTCGTTTCTAAAAATTTGTAACGCTAAATTTAATTTTCCTTTAAATTCTTTGTTCAACTCGTCCATAAAAAGAGTAGAAATTTCTTCGTGCGAAACACCACTAACAATACTATGCTCTAAGGCATGAGAAAAAGGACCGTGACCAATATCGTGCAACAAAATAGCAATACACACGCCTTTAGCTTCATCTTCGGTAATGTCAATTCCTTTAGAACGAATAACTTCAACTGCTTTGGTCATTAAATACATGGTTCCCATGGCATGATGAAATCGAGTATGCAAAGCACCTGGATAAACCAAGTGAGTTAACCCTAATTGTTTTATTCTTCTTAATCGTTGAAAATAAGGATGTTCTATTAAATCAAAAATGATATCGTACGGAATTGTAATAAAACCATAGATGGGGTCGTTAAATATTTTCTTTTTGTTCTGAGCGGTCATAAATTTTAGTTAAATAACAAAAAAATTAACTGCTTCAAAAGTAGTAATTTTGAAGTGTTGACAAACCCTTTTAAAATAAAAACATGGATAAAATAACGATACTTTGGGCTGATGATGAAATTGACTTGTTGAAACCACACATTTTATTTTTACAAGAAAAGGGTTATCATGTTTTGTCAACCCAAAGTGGTGATGATGCATTAGAAATTTTAGAAACCAACAGAGTTGACATTGTGTTTTTAGATGAAAACATGCCGGGTTTAAGTGGGTTGGAAACTTTGGAAGTTATAAAAACCAACGACCCTACTCTACCTGTTATAATGATTACCAAAAGCGAAGAAGAGCATATTATGGAAGATGCCATTGGGTCAAAAATTTCCGATTATTTAATTAAACCTGTTAATCCCAATCAAATTTTACTTTCGATAAAGAAAAACCTAAACACCAACCGTTTAGTTAGTGAAAAATCGAGTTCGAAATACCAGCAAGAGTTTCGTCAAATAGGAATGATGCTAAACGACCGACTAGATGCTGAAGAATGGACCGAACTCTATAAAAAATTAGTTTATTGGGAGTTAGAACTTGATCAATCAAAAGAAACAGGCATGGACGAAATTTTGCAAATGCAAAAAAGTGAAGCCAACAATCAATTTGGAAAATATGTTGAACAAAACTATTTCGATTGGTTAGCACATCCAGAGGATGCTCCGGTAATGTCTCAAAATGTATTTAAAAACTATGTTATTCCTGAAATAAAAAAAGGAGATGCTTCGGTATTTTTTATTTTAATCGACAACCTACGAATGGATCAATGGAAAACACTAAAACCATTTATATCAGAGCATTTTTGGGTTGACAAAGAAGAAACCTATTATAGCATTTTACCAACCACTACACAATACGCAAGAAATGCCATTTTTTCTGGTATGATGCCTAGCGAAATTGCCAAACGATTTCCTGATAAATGGTCGAACGATGATGAAGACGGAGGAAAAAACCTTGAAGAGCAATTTTTTATTGAAGACCAATTAAAACGAAACCAATTAAACATTAAATTCTCGTACAACAAAGTATTGAATTTGAGTTACGGAAACAAAGTTTTAAGCGATGTTCCAGGGATGTTCAACAATCCGTTAAATGTAATTGTATATAATTTTGTCGACATGCTTTCTCATGCTCGAACCGACACTCAAATTATTAAAGAAATTGCAGCAGACGAATCGGCTTACCGTTCGGTAGTAAAATCGTGGTTCGAACATTCACCACTTATTTCAACACTTAAAGAAATTGCTGCTAGAGGAGGAAAATTAGTTATAACTACCGACCATGGTTCTATTCGGGTAAAAGAGCCTATAAAAATTGTGGGCGACAAAGAAGTAAATACCAACCTTCGATACAAACAAGGAAAAACGTTGAGTTATAATGCCAAAGAAGTTTTTGAGGTTAAAAACCCTGAAACAGCACATTTACCAAAGGTAAATGTTAGTCAGGCATTTGTATTTGCAAAAGGCGATTCGTTTTTTGCTTATCCAAACAATTACAACCATTATGTAAAATATTATAAAGACACTTTTCAGCATGGAGGAATTTCGTTGGAAGAAATGTTATTACCCATTGTAGTGCTTTCAGCAAAAAAATAGAGAAAAGTTAGAGGTGGATGTCCGACCCCGAAAGCTTTCGGAGGTGAACTGAATACTGTAGACTGTGAACTGAATACTGAAAAAAAATGGAATTTATTGCAAAAAATACTGCCGACTTAGACCAAATTTGTGAAAAATTAATTGAACAATTTCATCATAAAGTAATTCTTTTTTATGGCGAAATGGGCAATGGAAAAACAACATTAATTAAGCAATTGTGTAAAAAATTAGGAGTTACTGAACCAACCTCCTCGCCTACTTTTTCTATTGTAAACGAATATAAAACCAACGATAACAAAACCATTTATCATTTTGATTTTTATCGAATAAAAAATGAAACCGAAGTATTGGATTTTGGTTACGAAGAATACTTATACAGCAACAATTTCTGTTTTATAGAGTGGCCCGAAAAAATCCCTAATATGTTGCCAGAAGATGTTGTTAAGGTTTACATCACTTTGGATAAAGATAACCATCGAGTGATTAAGGTTAATTAAGAAGTAGAATGTTTCTTAATTCATAATTAATTACGGATACTAACAATGAATTACTGATAACTATCAACAATTTTATTTTTTAGTAAGGAGTATTTTTTATCTTTGTAGTTAATCATAAAATTAACTCAATGGCTACCTCAGACGAATTGTTAAAATCCCTTGCACAAGGTTTTTTACCTCAAGAAGAAATGTTAGAAGTTGCAAAGAAAAAAAGCAACCTACAAATTGGTATTCCTAAAGAACGTTCTTTACAAGAAAGACGTATTCCATTAGTTCCAGACGCAGTAGCTGTTTTAGTAAATAATGGACATGAAGTTATTATGGAAACTGGTGCTGGTGAAGGCTCTAGTTTTAGCGACAAAGATTACAGCGAAGTTGGTGCTCAAATTGTTTATAGCACACAAGAAATATATAAATCCAATTTAATTTTAAAAGTAGAACCACCTACTTTAGAAGAAATTGACATGATGCAAACAGGTCAGTTATTGATTTCTGCTCTTCAACTACCAATTCAACCAAAAGATTTTTTAAAGAAATTAATTTCTAAACGTATTACAGCTATTGCTTTTGATTACATAAAAGACGCCGAAGGAGTTTTACCAATTGTAAATGCAATGAGTGAAATTGCTGGAAATGCTTCAATTTTAATAGCCTCGGAATACTTGAGTAACTCTACCAACGGTAAAGGTCAATTGTTTGGAGGTATTTCTGGAGTTTCTCCAACCGATGTAGTTATTTTAGGTGCTGGAACAGTTGGCGAATTTGCTACAAAATCTGCTTTAGGATTAGGTGCTTCGGTAAAAGTGTTTGATAACAACACACAAAAATTAAGACGTTTACAAGACGCTTGTGGTCAACGAGTTTATACTTCCGTTATTCAACCCAATGTATTATCAAACGCATTACGTACCGCCGATGTAGTAATTGGAGCTATCAGCAACAAAATTGGTAGAGCCCCAATTATTGTAACCGAAGACATGGTAAGTAACATGAAAGACCGTTCTGTTATTGTTGATGTAAGTATAGATAAAGGTGGTTGTATAGAAACATCTGAAGTTACCAACCACAAAAATCCAACCTTTGTAAAACATGGCGTAATTCATTATTGTGTTCCGAATATTGCTTCTCGTTTTTCAAGAACTGCCTCAAATGCATTAAGCAATGTAATTGCTCCAACTTTAATTGACACTGGTGATTTTGGAGGTTTAGAAGCCATGATAAAATCTTATTCTGGTATACAAAACGGAGTGTACTTATACAAAGGAGTGTTAACCAATAAATACTTAGCAGAAACGTTTAGTTTACCTTACAAAGACATTAATTTGTTGTTAATGGCAAT
This sequence comes from Flavobacteriales bacterium, assembly GCA_015075325.1. GTDB lineage: Bacteria > Bacteroidota > Bacteroidia > Flavobacteriales_E > Vicingaceae > Vicingus. The sequence continues at coordinate 26,827 of JABTUP010000014.1, forward strand.
GTGATTCAGTTCACAAGCATCTATTAACAATAAATCAACAACTAAACTTTAATAAACTTCTAAACTTTAAAAATTGAATTTTGCAGGAAGATTAAAATATTATTTACTAGGATTTGGCTTGGGTTGTGTAATTGTTTGGGCAACACTATATCGAAATCACGACCGCCCATCATGGTTGCCAAAAGGTAGAATTGTAGAGTTTTTAGAGAAAACTGATGTAATTGTTAGCGAACAACTTAAGTGCAAATTAACGTGTAACAATATTCCGTTAGACTTTATGAATAAAGCCTTTTGGGATAAAGTTGAAGTAGATTTTGAAAAGAGTGCTACCAAAAGAAAACCTTGCCCTGAATATTACATAACAGGCACCTTAGCAAACAATCAAAAAATTGTACTTTATATTGAAAACTGTGAGTTGTGTGAAAACTGCTCCCAAGAAGGAACAGCTACACTTCGAAACTTTGAAATAGAAAATCCATCAACAAACTGTGAGTGTGGTAATTAACTATACCATTATTTGAACTACAAAAGCTATTGAAACGTTTTTTTATCAAATCTGATTTTTCCAAAAACACCCTAATTTTAGTTAGCGGAACCATTGCTGCACAAGCAATTCCTCTTGCACTTCATCCATTTTTACGACACATTTATACTCCAGAAGATTTTGGTGCTATGGCTGTATTCTTAAGCATCTTTAGTATGGTAACTATTGTTTCTGCACTAAGATATGAAGCAACCATTGTACTTCCAAAAGAAAACAACGAGGCTGCAAACATTCTAGCGTTAACATTCATCATCAGTTTTCTATTCAATATACTTATGATGTTGGTTTTGCTGCTTTTTAAAACACCAATTGTTGAGTTTATTGGGCTACCTTTAAAATATGTAAATTTTATTTTTATACTACCTATCACCAGCTTTTTGTTTAGTTTATATCAATCAATAAATTATTGGCTCATTCGTCAAAAAGCTTTTAAAGCAAGTTCGATAAATAAAATTGTTAGAAGAACGGTTGAAGGAGCTACGCAACTCACTTTGGGTCTATTAAAGATCCCTGGAGGATTATTTGTTGGTGATTTTTTTGGGAATTTCTCCAATGTTATTAGTGGTGTTCGTCAACTTTTTAAAAATAACTTTAGCCTAAACACCATTACAAAAAGCGAAATTGTTCTTGTTTTAAAAAGGTATATCGATTATCCAAAATACAATGTAATACCCACCCTGTTGAGTAGTGCCGCAAGTTTTTTGCCTTTTTTGTTTATTAATAAGTTTTATTCTACAGAAATGGTTGGTTACATAGATTTATCAAAAATGGTATTGTCTATTCCTTTAATATTTATTTCGGCTACTATTTCTCAAGTATTGTTTCAACAAATAACTGAGAAAAAACATAATTTGATTAGTATAAAAAATGATTTATTAAATGTATTTTATTTACTAATTGCTATAATTAGTATTGAAGCAATCGTATTATTTTTGTTTGGAGATGAATTATTTAAACTAATTTTTGGAGATAAATACATCCTATCAAGTAGCTTTTCAAAAATTTTAATTTTTAGTTTTTCATTAAATTTTATAACCTCTACTTTTTCTACTATTTACATTACATTTAATAAAATAAAAATAAATAGCATTTGGCAAGTCGCATACTTTGCTTCTATTTGCAGTTTATTGTTTTTTACAAAAATTGAATTAATTGATTTTATTAAGATATACGTATGTATTGAAATAATTATGAGTTTAATAAATTGTTTAATGCTTTTTAGTATAGTAAAAAAGTACGAAACAAAAATGATCAACCCAACAACTTAGAAAAAAATGTTTCTAACCTTAAAAAATTACATCATATCAGATAACAAAGGCAAACGTAATGCGATTTTCGTTTTATTACTCGTATTTGGTTTTCCAACCATTGCTATTATTAATTATGCAACTGAAATACAAAGTGGAATAATTAGTCAGGCTTACCGTATGCTTAATTTAATAATTTCAGGTATTTTGATATTAGAATTTTTAGTTAAAACAAACTTTAAACTAAATTCTAAAATTAGTTTCAACAAAGATTTTTTAATTAAAAAAGCTCCGTTTATCTTGTTTTTAATATTTTGGATGGCATACTTACTTCGATTGTATATCGATTTAGAAATTAATCATATTACTAACGCTTTCAATTATTCTAATAGCTACTATTTCTTATTTGCTATAGGAGTAACCATAATTCCAATGCTTGCTGTTGCAAGTATTAAAGAATTTGATGTTGATTTTTTTCAGCTATCATTACATCGATATTTAGTTGTTTTAAACATTGGTTTGGTTATTATTTTCTTTTTAGGAAAACTATTCAACCCAGCTCCAGACTATCGATTTTTTATTATAAGAGACGAATTTTATTACCTTGATGCCATTACCATTGCTATTTATGGTAGCCTTTTAGTATTAACCAGCTTTTTAAGTAAGAAAAAGAATTTATTTACCTATTTACTTATTGCATTAGGTTTCTTTATAGTTTTAACAACAGCATCAAGAGGCCCGATTTTATCTTTATTATTAGCCTTATTTTTTATTTTTATTTTTATTGACAAAAAAATAAGCTTTAAATATCTATACCTGACTATAGCTTTAATCTTCTCCATGATAGCAAATTATGTTACATCATTAATATTTGTTAAAGAGTTTATAGTTGGTAACCCAATGCTTTATCGTATAAATAACATGGAGGAAGATCAAAGTACTGTTAGCAGATTAGATGTACTCAACGAAGGGATACAGCAATTTTTAGAAGGCCCTATTTTTGGATCTCATTTTTTGGTAGTTAAATCAAGTATGTACGCACACAATATCTTTTTTGATGTTCTATTAACTACCGGAATTTTTGGGTTACTTTTAATTATTCCTATATTTTTAATTTTTGCAAAAAAAATGCTATCACCAACAAAAACTATAATTTTAAGTGTTTTAGGATTTTATTTGTTTTTAAATACTTTAACATCTGGAGCCTGTTATAACATGACTGAATTCTGGATTATTTTTGCTTTAACAATCGTATATAAAAAAGACTTAATAAATAACCCTGTTTAATGAAAATTGTTATTCTTAGTGTATGGTATTCTGAAAAAATGGGGTATATCGAAAATTGTTTGCCTAAATCGTTAGCAAAGCAAGGTCACGAAGTTCATGTGATTAGTTCTACCGCACAAGTTTATTATAATGACCCTAATTACAGTAAAATTTATGAACCTTATATAGGTAAAAATATTCAACCAGAAGGAGTTAAAGAGATTGATGGATTTTATTTACATCGAATTAGTTTTGGATACTTTTTAAATAAAATGTATTTAAAAAATTTAAACCAAAAACTTAATGAAATACAACCAGATATCGTACAAACTTTTGATGTATTCTCATTTTTAACACTTCAATCAGCATATTATAAAATATTTAAAGGGTACAAATTATTTACGGCAAATCATACCGTAGCATCTGTTTTCCCTTTGTTATTAGATAAAAAAAATTCTCCATTATATAAGCTAAACTTTTTTATTACTCGTACAATTCCAGGAAGAATTATTAGCTGGCTAACATCGAGATGCTATCCTGCAACCATTGATGCATTAGAGATTGCCGTTAAATATTATGGTATTCCAAAAAGGAAAGTACAATTAGCTTGTTTGGGAGTAGATACAGACTTTTTTCACCCATACACCCAAGAGGATGAATTAAAAATTAGAAATAAAATACGTTCTGAATTAGGTTTTACTAAAGAGGATATTGTGTGCATTTATACAGGAAGATATACCAATGAAAAAAATCCACTATGCTTAGCAAAAGCTATTGAAAAGCTTTCCGAATTTGAACCTAATTTTAAAGCATTTTTTATGGGAAATGGTCCTCAACTAAATGATATAAAAATTTCGAAAAACTGCGTTTTACATGATTTTGTACCTTATCATCAACTACCCGTATACTATGCAATTGCTGATATTGGAGTATGGCCAAGACAAGAATCTACAAGTATGATTGATGCCGCAGCTTGTGGTTTACCCATAATAATAAGCAACAAGGTACAAGCTACAGAAAGAGTTGAAGGAAATGGTTTAACATACATTGAAAATGATGTTGAAGATTTATCAAACACCATTCTAAAATTAAAAGATAAAAGTTTAAGAACTAAACTTGGAAATATAGGTAAAACAAAGATTCAAGATAATTTTAGTTGGGACAAAATTGCAAAAGAACGTATAATCGATTACTCAAATTTTATTGATTCATAAACCATGAAGATTTTAACTATTCTTGGAGCTAGACCACAGTTTATTAAAGCCGCTGCTTTAAGCAGAGAATTTAAAAAACATCATGAAATAACTGAAATAATTGTTCATACAGGGCAACATTTTGATAAAAACATGTCTGACATATTTTTTGAAGAAATGGAAATTCCAAAACCAAATTATTTTTTAGACATCAATTCGCTCAACCATGGTGCAATGACTGGTAGAATGATGGAAAAAATAGAATATGTAATTGAAATAGAAAAGCCTGACTATGTAATGGTTTATGGCGATACTAACTCCACTTTAGCCGGAGCTATAACAGCAAAGAAAAAACACATAAAACTTATTCATGTAGAAGCTGGACTAAGAAGTTTTAACATGAACATGCCTGAGGAAATTAATAGAATATTAACAGATAGAATTTCTGATTATTTATTTTGTCCAACACCACAAGCTTATAAAAACTTAATGGCAGAAGGCTTTGCTAATTTTCAATGTAAAACAGAAATTGTTGGTGATGTAATGGAAGATGCCATTCTTTTTTATAGTGAAAAGGCTATACAAAAATCAACTATCTTAACTGACAATAATATTGATAATTATATATTGTGCACCATACATCGACAAGAAAATACAGACAATATTGAACGATTAACACAACTGGTTGATGCCATCAATAAAATTAACTCTATTATTCAAGTCGTTATACCTTTACACCCAAGAACTAAGTCTATAATTTCTAAAAATAATTTGCAGTTAAACGCCAAAATAATAAATCCGGTTGGATATTTAGACATGCTTAACCTTACAAAAAATTCAAAATTGGTATTAACCGACAGTGGAGGATTGCAAAAAGAAGCATTTATTCTTAAAAAATTCTGTATAACACTCCGTGATGAAACAGAATGGGTTGAACTAGTGGAAAACAAGGTTAATTTTTTAGTAGGATCCAATTCTTCAGCTATTATTGAAACTACTAAAAAGATGTTAAACACAACATTTACTTGTTCATTAAGCCTTTATGGTAATGGAAAAGCATCAGCAAATATCGTAGCATTTTTATTTCAACATCAATAGCTCTAATTTTACTAAAAACAATTGTGATTAAACTCAATATAAATATCAATACAATAAAAATAGTTTATGATGAAAAAGATTATTCATTTAACAAATTGAATGATGATGAACAAACGATAATAATTAATGAGTTTCAGAATAATAATGCATAAGATAAAATGAGCATGAAAATTATTATATTAGAGCATGCTCTTGCTCACTATAGGAAAGACGTCTTTGAGAAACTTATCAATCACCCTGATTTTTCTATTGAAATAATTGGAGGAGAGGATTTTAAAGAGATAAAAAGTTTAGGTAAGCCATACACTTCATTTCCCTATAAAAAAACTAGTTTTTTAGGTCATGAATTTTATTATCTCAAAGGAATTATCAATTATATCTCTACAAAAAAACCTGATGTTATTATTTGTACAGGTTTTGACCCGCATCTTATTCATACTATTTTATTGTTTATTGCACACAAAATAATTTTAAGTAAAAAATTTATTTGGTGGTCGCACGGAACCACTGGCAACCAAGGACGTTTAGGCTTTATTTTTAGAAGATTTTTTTATAAAAATTCTGATGGAGTTTTAGTTTATAGCCAAAAAGGAAGAGATAATTTACGTAACATGAATGTAGATACCGATAATATTAAAATTGTTGGTAACTCTCTAAACAATGAAGATTATGGTTTTCTAAATCTTAATTTACCAACTTCAGCTGTCAATCCTCATAAAAAATTTACCATTCTATTTTGTGGCAGAATCACTCCTAGTAAAAAAATTGATGTTTTAATTCAATCTTTAAGTATTCTTAAAATCAACCATCAAATAGATTTGAAATGTATAATAATAGGCGGTGGTGATTCTTCGGCACTTAAAACGTTAACCAAACAACTACAACTCGAAGATGTTGTAGAATTTACTGGTGCAAAGTATGGAAATGAAACATTTCCGTATTTTTTAAATGCTGATTTATTTGTATATCCTGGTGGTGTAGGTCTTTCTTTATTACAAGCATTTTCATTTGGATTACCAGTAATAACAACTGACAACCTTATATTACATGGACCAGAAATTGAGCTTTTAAGCCCTGGTAAAAATGGTGATTTATGTAAAGATGAAGATACGGAAGATTTTGCCAGAACAATTTTAACTTGGCATAAAAAAATAATTGAAAACAAATTGCAAATACGAGTAAACTGTATTGAATCTATAAAAGAAAAACGATATTTACCAAATGATATGTATCAAACTATCATTGACTTTCTGAACAAAAAACTAATAAAACATTCCTAATTTATCAAAAAAGGTAATTTAGAGTCTTCAATACCATTTATGGTTACTTTAGTTAACTTTACAAAAATTATAAGATGTCCAATCTCAAAAAAGCTATTCTACAACAACTCTTTAAACCCACGTTTATCAGTTTTTGTATCAACCCATTTTTTTGGGGAAGAGCCGCCATTTATTTAAGTGTGAAGAAATTCGCACCGCATATTTCTGGAAAAACAGTTGATGTTGGTAGCGGTAGCAAACCTTACAAAGATTTGTTTAAAAAAGTAACCGAATACATTGGTATTGATATTGAACAATCTGGCCATAACCATGATACATCAAATATTGATTTATTTTACGATGGGAAAACATTTCCGTTTGAAAATAGTACTGTAGATTCATTGGTATTTTTTGAAGTTTTAGAACATGTTTTTAATCCAGATGAATTTCTATCAGAAATTGCTAGAGTAGTAAAACCTAATGGAAAATGTGTGGTTACTATTCCTTTTTTGTGGGGAGAACATGAACAACCATACGATTTTGCAAGATACTCCTCTTTTGGACTAAAACACTTGTTTAACCAACACGGCTTAGAAATTATAGAACACAAAAAATACTTGTCTGATTTTAGAATATTTCCATTATTGGTAAACAGTTACATTTATACCATTTCTAAAAAATTTCTACCTGGACTAGTAGCTTGGGCATTAATTATTCCTTTCTCATTTTTAAATAATTTTATTGGACTAATACTTTACATGCTCCCAAAAAATGAGGAAATGTATTTTGGTAATATTTATGTTCTAAAAAACACAAAAACCAACTAATGCTTAAAGAACTACTTCCTCCCATTTTAGTTAAATATTTGTCTAGTTTTTTTTACGGCTGGTCAGGCAACTACAATTTGTGGGATGACGCAAAAAAAAAATGTTCGGGTTATGATAGTGAAATCATCTTTAATAAAGTAAAAAATGCTTTATTAAAAGTAAAAAATGGTGAAGCTATTTTTGAAAGAGATTCGGTTATTTTTGATAAAATTCACTACTCATTTCCTTTGCTTTCCGCTTTAAGTCAAACCGCACTAAATTCCTCACAAAAACTACATGTATTAGATTTTGGAGGCTCAATGGGAAGCAGCTATTATCAAAACAGAAAATTGTTCAATAACTTAACTAGCTTTTCATGGAACATTATTGAGCAAGAACATTTTGTTAAAGAAGGAAAACTAACCTTTGCCGACGAGCATTTACAATTTTATTACACCATTGATGATTGTTTAAAAGAACAACATATTAATTTATTTTTGTTAGGCTCAGTTTTGCAATACATCGAAAAACCTTACGAATTGTTAGACATTATTTTATCAAAAAAAATAGCATTTATTCATCTAGATCGTACACCAATATTTAAGCACAATAAGGACAGAATAACTGTTCAAAAAGTTCATAAATCGATTTATAACGCTCAATATCCTTGCTGGATTTTTAATGAAACTAAATTAATAAACTACATTTGTAATGCTGGATATGAATTAGTTTTTGATGCCGAACCAATTGAACGAATCAATGTTACTGACGCATATTTAAAAGGATATTACTTTAAACTTAAATAATAGTATGGCTTATTTATTAAACTTAAAAACATTTACTGATAAAAGAGGAAACTTAACAGTTATTGAAAAAGTAATTCCGTTTGATATTAAGCGAATTTTTTACATTTATGGAGTTGATGATTCTGTTAGAGGCGGACACCGACATGTTAAAACTATTCAAGCCGCAATATGTTTAAAAGGAAGTTGTATTATATCTAACGACGACAATGAAACACAACAAGAATTTGTTTTAGATTCGCCTGATAAATGTTTAATTTTAGAACCAAAAGACTGGCACCAAATGTATAACTTTACAGAAGATGCAATACTAATGGTACTTGCTTCTGAACACTTTGAACCAGAGGATTATATCTATGAAAAATACAACCATTGATTATGAAAATCTTCAAAAATTAAATGCTCCCTTTTTTGAAGAATACACCAAAAAATTTGAAACTGTATTAAAATCAGGTTGGTACATTTTAGGTCAAAGTGTAAAAAGCTTTGAAGAAGAATTTGCCGAATATAATAATGCTAAACATTGTGTTGGATTAGCTTCTGGTTTAGATGCCATTACACTTTCGTTAGCTGCTTTTAATTTTGAAAAAAATAGTGAAGTTATAGTGCCTTCAAACACTTACATTGCTACTATTTTAAGTGTGTTACAAAACAATTTGAAACCTGTTTTAGTTGAACCAAATATTTCTACTTACAATATCGATCCTTATAAAATTGAAGCCGCAATAACTCCTAAAACAAAAGCAATTGTTGTTGTACATTTATACGGAAAATCGTGCGATATGGATCCCATTCTCGCTCTTTGTAAAAAATACAACTTAAAGCTTATTGAAGATTGTGCTCAATCTCACGGAGCAACTTACAAAAGTATTAAAACAGGAACTTTTGGCGAATTCGGGGCATTTAGTTTTTATCCAACTAAAAATCTTGGAGCTTTAGGAGATGCAGGAGCTATTTTGTGTAACGACAATGATTTAGAAAAGAAAATTCGTCGGTTACGAAACTATGGTTCTGATGTAAAATATTATAATGAAGTAGTTGGTTACAACTCTAGATTGGATGAACTACAAGCAGCTTTTTTATCAATAAAACTAAAAAAGTTAGATGAGATAAATACACACAAAAGAAATTTAGCAAGCATCTATTTAAATGAACTAAAATCTGACTTCATAAAACCTGTTGTACATACTGATTACGTTGATGTTTACCATATTTTTAATATCCGCCATCAAAAGCGTGATGAATTGAAAGAATATTTACTGAAAAACGATATCAAAACAGAAGTTCATTACCCAGTATCGCCAAGTAAACAAAAGGCTTTACAAGGTTTATTAGACCAATATGAATTTCCAATAAGTGAAGAAGTTCATCGAACAACGCTAAGTTTACCTATCTCCTACTTCCATACCGAAGAAAACGTAAACCGAGTTGTTGAAGTAATGAATAAATTTTAAACCGCATGTATAATTTTTGTACCCTTTTCGATTCGTTTTATTTAACTCGCGGTATTACCATGTACCAATCGTTAGAAAAAACTGGTATTAATTTCCATTTATACATTTTTGCTTTCGACGATGCTAGCTTTAAAATATTGAAACAGCTAAATTTTAAGCACGCCACCATTGTTTCATTAAAAGAGTTTGAGAACGACAAATTGTTGGCGGTAAAACCTACAAGAAGTAAAGCAGAATATTGCTGGACTTGCACCTCTTCAACTATTTTGCATGTGTTAACCCATTTTAATGTTGATAATTGCACCTACGTTGATGCTGATTTATTTTTTTATAGTTCGCCAGCAGTTTTAATAACCGAAATGGGCGAAAAGTCGGTATTAATTACTGAGCACCGATATACTCCAAAATACGATCGTTCGGCTATTGCTGGAACTTATTGTGTTCAGTTTATCACCTTTAAAAAAAATAAAGAAGGATTAACTGCACTCAATTGGTGGGTAAATTCTTGTTTAGAATGGTGTTTCGATAGATACGAAGACGGAAAGTTTGGCGACCAAAAATATTTAGATGATTGGACTACTCGATTTAGAGGTGTTCATGTATTACAACATTTAGGTGGGGGATTGGCTCCATGGAACATTCAGCAATACAAGATATTAAAGAATAAGGATTCTCAAATAGAGCTGATTGAAAATAGCACTAATAAAAAATTTAATGCTGTGTTTTATCATTATCATTATGTTCGTTTTTATAGTAACCAATTGGTAGATTTAGGATGGTTTAAGCTACAAAGAAATGTAGTAAAAACCTTTTATGCAAATTACATTAAAGAACTGAATAATGCGTTAGTTTTAGTTCAAAGTATTGAATCTAGTTTTAAAGAAGGGTTACGACCTTTTTCTCTTAAAAATGCAGGCACGATAAAAGATAAATTGAAAATCGTTTTTAAAATGGTAACCAAATACAATTTGTATAGTTTATCTAGATTCCTGAAATAAGGAATTTATAACCAAATTTTTCTTTTTATAAAAAATGCAAAACTTAAAAAAATACAAAACCCTACTTTTAGTTTTAGGGGCTGTTATTGCTTTATTTTTAGGAGGAAAAGATGTAAATTATTGGGGTTTAAAAGACCCAACAGGTGAACAAATTTTAAAAAAGGTTGAAGCAAGAAAAATTGACCCCGAAAAAATCATACTCACACCAAAACAAGAAAATGAAATAAAAGAACTCATCAATAAGAAACCAACAGAATATAGTGATTTACAACAATCGTTAATCTCAACAAAAACTGGTAAAGAAATTTTAGATGAAATAGAAACCAAAAGTTTAGACCCCAGAACTGTTTTACTAAATGCCCAACAATTAAAAGAAATTATAGCACTAATAAATGTAAATCCAACTATCTATTCAGAAAAACAACATTATTTGGTTAGAGAAAAAACTGCTAAAGAGATTTTAGATTTAGTTGGTTTAGGTTTTAAATCACCAAACTTAATCACATTAACACCAAAACAACATCAAGATATAAAGGTTTTAATACAGGCAAATCCAACGCAATACAATACAAGTCAAAAAGCTTTAATTCCCGAATTAAACAAGTAAATTAGCATTTAACAAAAACACTTATAACATTGAAAATTAGCATTATAACCGTTTGTTACAACAGCGAAAAGCACATTAAAACTGCCATTGAATCAGTAATTAACCAAACTTATAAAAACATTGAATACATCGTTATTGATGGAGCTTCAAAAGACAACACTGTAAGTATTGTGAAATCTTATGGTGATAAGATTACAAAATTTATAAGTGAACCCGATAAAGGTATTTATGATGCCATGAACAAAGGTTTTAAATTAGCTACAGGTGATTATTTAGCCGTTATCAATTCGGATGATTTTTACATTTGTAACGATGCTATTGAATCTGTTGTAAATGAATTAAATAAAAAACAAACAGATAGTTTGTTTGCTGATTTAATTTATGTTGATGAAAACAATACCGACAAACAAGTAAGGTATTGGAAGTCTAATGAATTTATAAAGGGTTCATTTAAAAAAGGTTGGCATCCAGCCCACCCTACTTTTTTTGTAAAAAATGAAATTTATAAAAAATACGGTTATTTCGATTTATCGTTTAAACTTGCTGCCGATTTTGAATTAATGCTTAGATTTTTAGAGAAACATCAAATATCTTCGTGTTACTTACCAAAACCTATAATTAAAATGAGATTAGGTGGAGCAACAAACAAAAACATTAAAAATATTTACAACCAGAATATTGAATGCTACAGAGCTTTTAAAGTAAACCACCTAAGTGTTTCCATTTTTTATCTTCTATATCGATTACTTCCTAAACTAGTTCAATTTTTTAAATAATAAAATGTTAGACAAACAACATGTTTTAATTATTGGTGGTAGTAGTTTTGTGGCTCGAAATTTTATTCGAATTCACCACAACAACTATTCAATTAAAACAATAAATAGAACAAGCATTGGTTTTGATAACGAATTAATTACACCCGATTTCAGTACTCTTTCAAGTGATGTATTTAAAAACATTGATATAGTAATTAATTGTACCGCCATTGTTCATCAGCAGAAAAAAATTGATGACAACATTTATTTCAACATAAACCATAAACTTGCTGTTGAATTAGCAAAAAAAGCTAAACTCGCTGGTGTTAAAAGTTTTATTCAACTAAGTACAATTGCTGTTTATGGAAAAACAACACATGTATCTAATAGTAGTATTGAAAACCCAGTAAATCCGTATGGAAAATCAAAATTATTAGCTGATAATTCATTAAAAGAATTGTGTGATTCTAATTTTAATGTAATTATTTTTAGACCACCCATGATATATGGTAGCTCTGATGCTCCTGGCAACATGATGAGACTTATTAAGCTAATTTCCAAAGGATTACCTTTACCTTTTAAAGGATTACAAAACAAACGAGATTTTATTCATATTGATAATTTAATTGGTTTTATTGATGCATCCATCAAAAAAAATAGTTCAGGAATATATCTTGTTAGCGACAACTCACCAGTGCTTATTTCTGAATTGTACTCCATAATTATAAATTGTTTGAATAAACAAAACAAAGCTTTTCAACTGCCTGTTTTCTGTTTTAGTTTGATTAAAAAAATTATACCTGAGATTTATGATAAACTCTTTGGTAATTTAACTATTGATATTTCAAATACACTATCAGTTTTAGAATATAAACCTGTAAATTTACTTCAACAAGGAATAATAGAAATGGTCGATAATGTTAAAACGAAATAAGCAGAAATTATGATATTATTTTTAATCATATTAACAGCTTCATTTTCTTTAACTTTTTTAGTTAAAGTTATTACAAAAAAAAAATTACTAGATATACCAAACGAACGAAGCTCTCATGTTACACCAACACCTAGAGGCGGTGGATTAGCTATTGCTATTACATGGTTTGCTGGGATCATCTACTTAAAAATTACTGGAAATATTGATGAGAATCTCTTCTACGCCCTGCTTTCAGGCGTATTAATTTCAAGTATTAGTTTTTTAGACGATATTTATACATTAAAATCGTTACCAAGAATAATAATTCATGTTATTTCAACCATTATTGCTTTGTATTTTATTGGTGGATTAAATAAAATCGATTTAGGGTTCTTTTCTATTGAGAACAAAATTATACTGAATATACTAGCCTTTGTTGGTATCATTTGGTTTATCAACCTTTTCAATTTTATCGACGGCATTGATGGTCATTCCAGTAGCGGAGCTCTGTTTATTTCTTTAGCACTTTTTTTCTTTGTTAAAGATACCGTGTTACTTACATTAGCGGCATCTGTGCTTGGTTTTTTACCATGGAATTGGCAAAAAGCTAAAATTTTTATGGGCGATATCGGAAGTACTTTACTTGGTTTTACTATTGCAGTACTTCTCATATACTACAATAATAATGAGCAATTCTCAATTGTTAACGGTTTAATAATTACAGCAGTATTTTGGTTTGATGCAACTTTTACTTTAATTAGGCGTTTTTTAAACAAAGAAAACATCGGTCAAGCACATAGAAAACATGCGTACCAACGTATTGTTCAATATGGTTTTAGTCATCAAAAAACAGTATTACTAGTAGCTTTTATTAATTTATTACTATTTTCTTTAGTTTATTTTTCCATTTATGTGGAAATCAATAACATAGCTTTATTAACAATGACAATTCTTCTTTTATTCTCTATTTATAAATTAGTTGATAACAAAACTCCGTTTAAAGTTGACTAGAATCGCATTTCATAAAAAAGCTCACTATTTTATAGCTATACTCATTGCTTTTACTCTACCTTTTGGAAAGCTTACTCCTCTATTTATTGGGTTATTGTTAATTAATTGGTTGGTTGAAGGAAATTTAATATCAAAACTTAAATCATTAGTAAATAACAAATTAGCAATTCTGTTTACTTTACTCTACCTTGTTCATTTGATTGGTTTATTTTATACCAACAATATGGAATCAGGACTTTTTGATATTCAGGTTAAACTTTCTTTATTAATATTTCCTTTAATTTTTGTTAGCAATCCACTATCTAAAAGCGAGTTATCAACGGTTTTTTTTGCATTTACAATTGGATTATTATACGCTTCAATTTATTTGATTACAAGAGCTGTTTCTTTATACTTTATTGAAAATGAAATGGCCTTTTTCTATCAAGAATTTTCAGCATTACTTCATACAAGCTACATGTCGATGTACTTAAATTTTGCAATTGTTTGGTTAATTATAAACATGTTTAATACTGTTGAAAATTTTCCATTTTCAAAAATTTCATCTTCACTATTAATCGTATTATTCTCTTTAATTATCATATTACTTGCCTCAAAAAGTGGTATTTTAACCCTTTTGCTAATTTATATTGTGGCATTATTCTATTTAATTATAGTTCAAAAAAAAGTTATTATTGGAACCGTTTCTGTAATACTAATTGTTCTAGGCTTATTTTTTACACAACGCTATGCTCCAACTGTTACAAGTAGATTAGATAATTTTATAGAAGCAATTTACTCTGAAAGTAGCACTGAAACTACAGAAAGTACTTCTGTAAGAATGTTAATTTGGAAATCTTCAAATAATATAATTAAAGAAAATTTTTTATTAGGTGTTGGCACTGGCGATGCTAAAGATGCTTTAAATGTTGAGTATAGTAAAAACAATATTACTAATGCACTAAAAAACAATTTAAACGCACACAACGAATTTTATCAAATATTTATATGTCTCGGATTTTTTGGTTTTGTGATTCTGATGCTAAATATATTTTATCCAATAATTTTTTATAGAGAAAAAAACAATTTATTGTATACTTATTTCTTGATTATTATAGCGTTTAATTTTCTATCAGAATCAATGTTAGAAACTCAAGCTGGCGTATTATTTTATGCTTTTTTTAATTCTATTATGGGATTAAAAACCAATGAAAAAAGCGAGTATTAAAAAATATAATAATAATAGTACCTTTACAATAATTTAAAAAAAACATCATTAGAAGTGAAACTTATTCAACTACTATTTCAAACCAACATCCCACGTTGGATTATTTTTTTCATTGATTTAGTCATTTGTTTTTTTTCTATAGTTATTGCTTTTTTGGTACGATTTAATTTTTCTGTTCCAAAAGAATTATCAACTGAGGCAATATATTTTGTTTTTTATACCATATTAGGAATTCGATTTATCAGTTTTTTAATTTCAGGCACATATAAAGGCATAATAAAACATACCAGTTCAAAAGATTCACAACGTATTTTTATTACCATCACCTCTGGAAGTTTACTTTTTGTTATCATCAATTTAATTTTCTTTTATGGTATAAATGAAACTTTTCCACTGCCT
Source organism: Flavobacteriales bacterium (assembly GCA_015075325.1). Lineage (GTDB taxonomy): Bacteria > Bacteroidota > Bacteroidia > Flavobacteriales_E > Vicingaceae > Vicingus. The sequence goes on from JABTUP010000014.1 coordinate 42,387, forward strand.
TTTTCCATTATTATTATCGACTACATGTCGACTTTATTTTTAATGATAACACTACGGCTATTATTTAAAGCCCTCTATTCTGAAATTATTAATCCGTACAGAGAAAAAAGAAGTGTAATAATTTTTGGTGCAGGAGAATCGGGTATTATAACAAAACGTACTTTAGATAGAGATGCTGGTCTTAAATACAAAGTATTAGCCTTTATTGATGATGACCAAAAAAAAGAAGGAAAAATATTAGAAGGCATACATATCTTTGGTTTTGATAAATTAGATGAACTACTCAGTAAAAATGATGTTGCACAACTAATTATATCTGTACAAAACCTAACACCCGAACGCAAGAAAAAATTAGTCGACAGTTGTTTAAACTACGATACCAAAGTTTTAAATGTACCTCCTGTATCTGATTGGATTAATGGTGAGTTAAGTTTTAAACAAATTAAAAAAATTCAAATTGAAGAATTGTTGGAACGTGATCCAATTTCATTAAATATTGAAAAAATTAAATCACAATTAACCAACAAAACCATTTTAATTACTGGAGCTGCTGGAAGCATAGGAAGTGAAATTGTTCGTCAAGTAATCCAATTTCACCCAAAAAAAATCATATTACTCGATCAAGCAGAGTCGCCATTATACGATATGGAAATGGAATTAAAAGATGGTTTTGATAGTTTATCTTATGAAATTGTAATTGGTGATATTAGAAATATTGAAAGAATGGAGAATGTATTCAGAAGTTTTAAACCTGAATTAGTTTTTCACGCTGCTGCTTATAAACACGTTCCTATGATGGAAAACAACCCATCTGAATCAATTTTAACAAACGTGTTAGGCACAAAAAATTTAGCAGATTTAGCAGTTAAATATCAGGTAGAAAAATTTGTAATGATTTCGACCGATAAGGCTGTAAACCCAACTAACGTAATGGGTGCAAGCAAACGAATTGCTGAAATTTACACTCAATCTCTTGGTAAAACTGTTTCAACTAAATTTATTACCACTCGTTTTGGAAATGTATTGGGTTCAAACGGTTCTGTTATTCCTCGTTTCCGACAACAGATTGAAAACGGAGGACCTGTTACCATTACTCACCCAGAAATTACACGCTTTTTCATGACCATACCCGAGGCTTGTCAGTTAGTTTTAGAAGCAGGTACATCTGGTAATGGTGGTGAAATATTTATTTTCGACATGGGAGAATCAGTTAAAATAGTTGATCTTGCAAAAAAGATGATAAAACTATCTGGTTTAACACTCGATAAGGATATTAAAATAACTTTTACAGGACTTAGACCGGGAGAAAAATTGTATGAAGAACTTTTAGCCAACGAAGAAAACACTTTGCCAACACATCATAAACAAATAATGGTTGCCAAGGTTAAGGAATATGATTTCGATTTTATCAACGCTCAAATTAAAACTTTAATAAACAGCTTCGATAAACAAGATAATAAACTTATTGTAAAACAAATGAAGCAGTTGGTTCCTGAATTTAAAAGCAACAACTCTATTTACGAAGAGCTTGATTAGATTATAATCTGAAATGATATGAATAGCAATAAAAAACCCTCCTTAAAGGAGGGTTTTTTATTGCTATTCTATTTGGTATATTATGAGTGTATCAACATCATAAATCCAAAACCTGCTAAATAACCAATTAAAGCTAAACCAGCAATGTTTTTCAAGTACCAAAAGAACGATATTTTTTCCATTCCCATTGCTACAACGCCTGCTGCAGAACCTATAATTAACATACTTCCTCCTGTTCCTGCTGCATAAGCAATAAAGTGCCACACATGGTCATCTATTGGAAATTGTGTCATATCATACATACCCATACTTGCAGCAACTAAAGGTACGTTATCTATAACCGCCGAAGCTGCTCCTAAAATTAGAATAAATACCTCATTATTCATTGATGCTTGTACAAGCTGACCGAAATTGAATATTAATCCTAATGTTTCTAAAGCCGCAACAGTCATTAATATACCTAAGAAAAATAATATAGAAGGTAATTCTATTCTAGATAATGCTCTAAATGTGGGGCTAATATGATGATGAGCAGATTCAATTGAATGATCCATTTCATCAGCGACATTGGTAATATTAAATTTTGTATTAGTTATCAGTTCTGCAACCATTGAGATAATAGCTAAAGATAACATCATACCAACATAAGGAGGTAAATGAGTTATCGTTTTAAAAACAGGAACAAATACGATTAATCCTAAACCCAAGTAGAACATTAACTTACTGTGTTTATTTTCTTTTTCGTCATGTTTTACTGATTCAAAAGTTCCTTTAAATGCAGGCAAGAAACTAGCTGCTAATAATGGAACAATTAAACAAAGTACTGATGGAATTACTAAATATTCCATTAACATACCCGCAGTTACTTTTTTCCCCATCCAAAGCATGGTGGTAGTAACATCACCAATTGGAGACCAAGCTCCACCAGCATTAGCGGCAATAATAATTAAACCAGCATACCACATTCTGTCTTTCGCTTCTGGTAATAGTTTTCTTAAAATAGTAATTAATACAATAGTTGCAGTAAGGTTATCAATTATTGCTGATAATAAAAAGCCTAAAATACAAACAATCCAAAGTAGTGTTCTTTTTTTATTGGTCTTAACAAAACTTTTTATGGTAGAAAAAGCATCAAAATGATCGATTATTTCTACAATGGTCATTGCTCCAATTAAGAAAACTAAAATTTCAGCCGTTTTACCAAAATGGTGAAGCAATGTTCCTTCTAGTAAATGAAGTCTTTCTTCATGTAACATGCCAGAAAATCCTTCAAGCATTTTACCTGCATGAGAGTCGAACCAATTGGTAAAACCATCTAAACCAAAAGCTACACCAGTCCAAGCTAATACCATCATTAATAAAGCTGGTATTAATTTATCCAACTTAAACGTGTGTTCCATAGTAATGGCAACATAGCCTAATACAAAAACTAATACTACAAATATTTCCATGTTTTTTAAAGATTAAATTATTTGACGAATGTATTTAAATTAATTGTTTTAATGCAATTCCGAAAGCTGTTTTTGCAATATTATTTTTTGATGTATTTAACTGATGTGCAGAAACTATTGCTTTTTTAATTATTTCTGAGGTATCAGAAAAAATAGCTTCATCTTCCAGTTTCTTTAAATCGTTACTCATTAAATAAGCAAACACACGAGCCATACCACAATTGGAAATAAAATCGGGTATCACACTAATTTTACTATCGGTGTATTCAGCAATTGGTCCAAAAAATATTTCTTTGTCGGCAAATGGCACATTGGCACCACAAGCTATCACTTCCATTCCTGCTGCAATCATTCTATCAACCTGGTTTTGTGTTACCAAACGAGATGCTGCACAAGGAATAAATACTTCGGCTTTTACATCCCAAATTTTTGCATTTATTTCGTCAAACGTAAGCATTGTATCTGCTTTCAATTTGTTTCCATCTTTGTTTAAAAACAAGGTTCTAATCTCTTCTAAGGTAAATCCTTCTTCTTTAATTAACCCTCCAACAGCATCAATAATACCAACTACTTTTGCTCCTTGTTGTGCTAAATAAAATGCTCCTGCAGAGCCCACATTTCCCCAACCTTGAACGATTACTCGTTTACCTACAACAGAACCTCCATAAACACAATAAAAGTGCTTAACCGATTCGGCAACTCCAAAACCAGTAATCATATCAGCAACTACATATTTTCTAGTGGTATCAGGACTGTATTTGCTGTCCTCAATAACTTTTAAAACACCATTTCTTAACTGACCAATTCGATGAATTTTTTGTGCTTCACGTGGCTGAAAATGTCCGTTAAAAACACCTTCTTGCGGATGCCAAACACCACAATCTTCGGTTATTGGAATAACTTCATGAATTTCATCCACATTTAAATCTCCACCTGTTCCATAATAGTGTTTCAACAATGGCGTAACCGCAGCATACCATCTTCTCAAAACACCTTCTTTACGTGGGTCGTTTGGGTCGAAATTAATACCTGATTTTGCTCCACCAATTGGCGGACCAGCAACGGTAAATTTAACTTCCATGGTTTTTGCTAATGATTCCACTTCACGTTTATCTAATCCTTTTCTCATTCGGGTTCCACCGCCTGCAGCTCCACCTCTAAGCGAATTTATTACCACCCAACCTTGTGCTTCGGTTTGAGAATCGTTCCATTCAAATACTATTTCTGGAGTTTTATGCTCGTATTTTTCTAATAAATCTTTCATTTTCAATTACTTTTTTTTGAGTGCAGACAAAAGTAAAAAATAAGCTGATTAAAGCTAATGAATATCATAAAAAATAGACCAATATGGTGCTTTTATCGATACATTTTTTTTAAAAATTCTATTCCTTGATTTATTGTAGGTAAACAGATTTTTTTTAATAACTTAGCGTTCCAAAAACATCAATATTATTTACTTAAAAAAAATCTTATAAATTATGAAAGTTACTGTTGTAGGAGCAGGTGCTGTAGGTGCTAGTTGTGCTGAGTACATTGCTATTAAAAATTTTGCATCAGAAGTGGTGTTGGTTGACATTAAAGAAAATTTTGCTGAAGGTAAAGCAATGGATTTAATGCAATGTGCTTCGTTAAATGGTTTTGATACCAAAATTACGGGTTCTACAAACGACTATACAAAAACTGCTGGTAGTCATATTGCTGTTATAACAAGTGGTATTCCTCGTAAGCCAGGTATGACCCGCGAAGAGCTAATTGGTATTAACGCCGGTATTGTTCGTTCGGTAGCTGAAAACTTAATTAAACATTCTCCAAACGTTATATTAATTGTTGTTAGTAATCCAATGGATACTATGACTTATTTAGTTCATAAAGCAACAAATCATCCTGCAAACAAAATTATTGGAATGGGTGGTGCTTTAGATAGCGCTCGTTTCAACTACCGATTGAGCGAAGCATTAGGTTGCCCAGCTTCAGACGTTGACGGAATGGTAATAGCAGCTCATAGTGATACTGGTATGTTACCTTTAACACGTTTAGCAACTAGAAGAGGTGTTCCTGTTAGTCAATTTTTAGCTACTGATGCATTAGACAAAGTTTCTCACGAAACTAAAGTTGGAGGTGCAACACTTACTGCATTTTTAGGAACAAGTGCTTGGTATGCTCCAGGTGCAGCTGTTTCTCAAATTGTACAAGCTATTGCATGCGACCAAAAGAAAATGGTTCCTTGCTCGGTAATGTTAAACGGCGAATACGGACAAAAAGACATTTGTCTTGGCACTCCAGTTATTTTAGGTAAAAATGGTATTGAAAAAATAGTTGAAGTTGAATTAAACGATGCTGAAAAAGCTAAATTTAAAGAAAGTGCTGATGCTGTTAGAGTTGTTAATGGCGATTTAGCAGCTGTTTTAGCTTAAAAAGAGCTGGAAGCTAGAAGTCCGAAGACGGAAGTTAAAAAAATGATACTTCGGACTTCGGACTTCCAACTTCTAACCCCTTAATATGACAATCAACCTACCTCTTACCATACAAGCCATAGAAAATGATGGTTATCATTTGTTAACTACTATTTTAATTAATGGTAAAAATGCCTTAATTATTATTGATACAGGAGCAAGTCGTTCGGTATTTGATGAAACCCGAATTATTGATTTTATTGGCCATAATAACCTTTCCGAACACGATAAACTTTCTTCTGGTTTAGGAACCAACACCATGACTAGCAAAAAAGTAGTGCTAGATACTTTAAATTTAAACGGATTAGTTTTAAACCACTACGAAGCTACTATTTTAAACCTCCACCACGTAAACCAATCTTACCAAAAAATTGGATTAAATCCTATTGACGGTATTTTAGGTGGTGATGTTTTAAACGATTATCACGCAATTATTGATTATAAAAATTCAATTCTAACTTTGAGTTTTTAATTTAGTATTTTAAGTTAATCAACTCAACTCCTTTTCTCTTTTTAAATCCATCAAAGTAGGTTCTACTTCATATTGCATTGGTTTTTTACCTTCCCAAAACCATTTAAAAGTTTTTCTGACATCATTGAATAATAGTATTAACAAAGGAAAGAAAAGTAATATAAAAATAGTTCCAAACAAGACTCCGTAAGCCACAGAAATTGCCATTGGCACTAAAAATTGAGCTTGAAAAGACGGTTCGAGTATTAATGGATATAAACCTGCTATGGTTGTAATAGATGTTAACATAATTGCTCTAAATCGTGATGTTCCTGCATCTACCACAGCATCTTCAATGCACATTCCATCTCTTAAATTTCGATTGTATTTATCTAAAAATACAATTGCATCATTTACCAATACCCCTATTAATGCAATTACACCCCAAACACTCAATAAAGAAAATGGTGCGTGCTCAATACCATGTCCTAAAATGGCAAAAAATGGTCCACTAAGTATAATTGGAAAAAACATTAATCCTTGCCATAAAGAATTAAAGTTCAAAGAAAGAATTAACAACATTAATAAAACTAAAACAATACCAATTATTGCCATTGAAGAACCTGATTTTTCAGCTGCTTCGGCTTGACCCCTAAATTCAACAGTAATACCAGGAAAATTAGCATACAACTTTGGTATAATTTGTTCTTTAATTTTAAGATTAATATCTGAAGTTGAAGCATAGGCATCAACTTGAGCTGCATCAACCCTAATTTCTCGTTCACCATCAAAATGTTTAATATTAACAACTCCTCTTTCTATGTCGTACTTAACCAATTCTTTTAAAGGAATTAATTGACCTGTTATGGTTTTTATACGGACGTCATCCAATTGCCCAATCGATTTTCTATCCGATTCAGGATAGCGAACCCAAACTTTAATTTCTTCTGTTCCAATAATTAATCGTTGAACTTCTTCTCCAAAAAATCCCTGTCTAATTTGTTTAGTAATATCTAAATGGGTTAATCCTAAAAGTTTTGCTTTTTCAGTTAATCGTATCAAAATTTCTCTATTTCCCTGCCCTCCATCATCAGTAATATCTTTTAACTCAGGCATTTTACTTAATGCTAACTTCAAATAATCTTTGGCCTCTTTAATTTCTCTGTAATCATCGCCTTTTATAGCAATTTCAACAGGTTTTCCCCAGCGATTTCCACCACCAATCATAAATTTTTCTAAAGATGGGTCTTTTTTAATTTTATCTTCAACTCTTTTAGCAATATCAAAACTAGAAATTGCTGCACCTTCAACATCTAAATTAACCCGAACCATTCCAGCATGCGAACCACTTTCTCCTAATTCTTCAGTTCCGCCAACTACAGCCGACACATAAGTAATTAAAGTATCACCAAATTCTTCTTCCAATTCTTTTTTTACTTCAACAACTTTATCGTAGCAGTACCACATGTATTCGGTAGTTTTTTCTTTAGGTTCGCCCGATTTAAATGCAAACTCTATTTTAAAATCATCAAATGGTATTGCAGGAAAAAATGTGGATTGAATAATTCCTGAGCCTATTAAAACACTAACGATAATCATAAACAATAATGGGAAAAAAACTATTGTTCTTCTTAGCCATTTTTTATATACTATTGATTTTAGTACTTCTCCATAGAATTTCTCTTTTACATAATCGATTCCTTTTTCAATTTGCTGCTTAAACTTATCAAACCCGTTTAGTTTTTTCCCTTCTATTTGCTGAAGTTTTTTTGAATTTAAATGTGATGGAAGAACCAAAAATGCTTCAATCATGGAAAATAGTAGAGAAGCAATAACTACAAATGCCATTTCTTCCATTTGCTCCATTCCTTCAATAAACATTAATACACTAAAAGCAATAACTGTAGTTAATACTGATGTAAATACAGATGAAATTACCTCCATTGTTCCATCAATAGTTGCTTGCATCGGGCTTTTTCCTTTTTCATAATGTGCATAAATATTTTCGGCAATTACAATTCCGTCATCTACAATAATACCAACCACTAGTATCATTCCAAACAACGAAATCATGTTAATAGTCATTCCATAAAAAGAACCAACGATAAACATACCTAAAAAAGAAATGGGAATACCTGCTGCTACCCAAACTGAAAGTCGAAGATTTAAAAATAATCCTAAAATAATTAAAACCAATAACAACCCCATTATTCCGTTTTCAACCAACATATCAATACGTTGCTTTAACATATCGTAAAATTGAAACATAATGGTAAGTTTCATGTCATCATGTTTAGCATTAAAATCGGCGACATATTTTTCAACTTCTTTTGAAATTTTACCCAAATCTTCATCTTCTAATTTCATGATGGTAAGGGTTACATTTCGCTTTCCATCAACATAGCTTTTAATTGGTGAATCAGCAAATTGGTATTTTACACTAGCAATATCTCCAACAGTAACAATACTTCCATTAGGAAGAGTTCTTACCACTATATCTTCAATACCAATTTCTGTATTTTGTTTTGCTTTTGCTCTAATAATAAATTCTTCCCCTTCTGTTTTTACTGAACCAGCCGACACATCTCTATTATTTAAGCGTATGGCATTTGCCACATCATCAAACTTTAAATTATATCTTAAAAGCTGTTCTTCTTTTACTTCAACCGAAAACTCAGTTGCTGGATAACCATCTTTTAGAACTTGGCTGATGGCTTCGGTATTTAATAAGTCTTCTTCAATTTTAATGGCCGTTTCTTTTAATTTAACAGCATCAACATTTCCTGAAAGAGAAATAAAAGAAGCTCTACTGTTCATAAAACTTCTTTGTTTAACTACTGTAGGTTTTTCGGCTCCATCAGGAAAACTATTTATACTATTAACTGCGTTTTCAACATCTCTAAGTACTTCATCTAAATCAACATCTTTATAAGCTACAATACTTACAGAGGCTATGTTTTCTGATGAAGTTGAATAAATTTCTTCAATACCTGAAATTCCTTTTAATGCTTGTTCTATTTTAATAGTTACTCCTTCTTCCATTTCTATTGGTGAAGCTCCATTGTAAAACACACTAATTCCAATTCTGTTTGGTTCTTGCTCAGGAAAAAATGAGCGATCCATTGTTGCAATAGAAATTGCCCCAAACATTATGGTTACAATAATTATGGCATTTGCCCAAATTGGATTTTTTATAAAAAATGAAATCAGTTGTCTCATGTATTTTTAAAATTATATTTTGAAACCAAAAAGATTAAACTATTTTAATTTTTAATTGGAATAACAACCATGCTGTCTATAGCTCCAGGTACAGGCTCTACAATTACTAAATCATTAGTGGTAAGTTTTTTAACAACAACAGTATTTTTGTTCTTTTTAATTATTTCTATTTCTTTTTTAATCATAATAGAATCCTGAACAACATATACTTTTCCATCGTTTAAAAGAGCTCTTCTCGGAATTTCATCTGCACCATATACTTGTCCGGCATAAATATCGGCTTCGAGGTACATTCCGTTATAAAGTACTGATTTTACATCCGCATCTATGCTAATAAAAACATCTATTAATTGTGTGTTTGGATTAATATTTTGAGCTATTCGAACTACTTTTCCAGAAAATACAGCTGTTTTATCTTGATTATGTAAATCAACTTTATCTCCAATTTTTATTAATGAAATATCGATTGCATTAATAGGAATTGCAACTTCAAGTCCCATCGTTTTTATTATGGTTGCAATTGGGGTTCCAGGGTTTACAGCCGCACCAATCTCAGAGGTTACATCAACTATACTTCCATTAAAAGGAGCATAAATTTGATATTTTTTTAACCGTTCTTCGTCTCCTTTTATGGTATAATATTCTGAAAGCACGTTTCTTGATGCTAAAAACGTACGTTCTTTTGATGTTTTAATTTCAGGTAATTCTGGTAGTGAAGAGTGTACATCTATTTTATCAAGAAAATTTTGCCATTTGGAGTAACTATCAGGAAAATCAATCTTTACATCGGCTAATGCTGATGCAACCAAATTTAAATAAATACTTTTTCGTGCTTTAAGAGCCAGTTGTGCTTCGTTATCGTTAACCTTAAAAAGCAACTGACCTTGTGAAAAAGTCCCTCCAGGTTTCAAGTCAGAACTTCCTGACTGTAAAATTCCTTGAACTTCAGATGTTAAGGTAATATTTCTTGAAGAAGAAACTCTACCGTAACCATTAACTAAAATGGTTATGGTATCATTTTTAATTTCTTGAACTTTAACAAACTTTTTGTTTTCGTTTGAGGTTTCTGTAGGCTTTTCAGCATCCTTTTTTCCAGTTGCTAATCTAAAAGCTATTGATAAAACAATAATTGATGTAATTGATAAAATAATTACTTGTCTCTTTTTCATAAAAAATGCCCAATTTAATAACGAACAAATTTATGTTTACTTAAAGAAACATGATATAGTATTACACCAAAGGAAAAGATTAATGATGAATGGCTTACTCAATAAACCTTAATTTTGAGTAGAGTTTCTTTTTTTCTTTTTATAATCTTTACCTATTACATAAGTAATTCCAAAAATAACAATGAGTACACCCATTGTTGCTAAAAATAATATAAAGTCGCTATCGATATCCATGGTAATTTAGTTTAAGTGGTTAATAAAAAGTATTGGTTACATATTAAACGGTAGACAAAACAAAAAGTTGCCTCGACGAAAGCATATTTTTAACACACGAATAAATAAAATTGTTTCTTAAGCTTTACTTTTATTACCTTTATAGCCACAAATTCTTCCATGAAAAACATCAATAAAATAGCATTAAAAAAAAATCAAGATTTTAATATTGACTATTACTTTAACGGAATAAAAAATAAAAACATCACAATTCTTAGTAGAGCGATAACCCTACTTGAAAGCACAAAAATTGAACACCAACTATTAGCTGAAGAATTGGTTGATAAATGTCTTCCTTTTTCTGGAAATTCAATCAGAATAGGTATTACTGGGGTTCCGGGTGTTGGAAAAAGCACATTTATTGAATCTTTTGGAAATTATATTACTGAAAATAAAAATAAAAGTATAGCTATATTAGCAATAGACCCTAGTAGCACCAAAAGTGGTGGCAGCATTTTAGGAGATAAAACCAGAATGAATGCTCTTTCTACCAACTCCAAAGCATTTATTAGACCTTCACCATCGGCAGGAACTTTAGGGGGAGTAGCAAAAGCAACACGCCAATCAATTGTTTTATGCGAAGCCTTTGGTTTTGACACCATTATAATTGAAACTGTTGGTGTTGGACAATCAGAAACAGAAGTTAATTCTATGGTAGATTTTTTTCTCTTGCTTATGCTTGCTGGTGCTGGAGATGAATTGCAAGGAATTAAACGTGGAATAATGGAAATGGCTGATGTTTTAATTATCAACAAAACAGATATTGAACAAACCGACAAAGTAAAACTTGCAAAACAACATTATAAAAACGCATTGCATCTTTTTCCGAGCAATCCCAATGGCTGGGTTCCTAAAGTAGAAACCTGCTCAGCAATAAAAAACGAAAATATTTCTAAAGTTTGGGATATCATTTATGAATTTGTTTCTCTAACAAAAACAAATGGTTGGTTTGATGAAAAAAGAAAAATTCAATCAAAATATTGGTTATCAGAAACCATAAATAGTTCTATCTTAAATACTTTTTATAAAAATCCTAAGATTAAAGATTTATTAAAGGAACTAGAAGATAAAGTAATTACCAATCAAATTAGCCCATTTAAAGCTGCAAGAATTCTTTTAAAGGAATTTTGTGCTTAATGTTTCTATTTTAAACAATAGTTCTACATTCGCAAAAATTTCCTTTTCGATATGATTAAATATTTTTTGATTACAATTAGCATTCTTACTTCTATTATTGGAAAGAGTGAAAACAATGAACCATTAAACAAAAAATCGAACAAAGGTAGAATGTATGCCTTTTGGGGTTGGAACAGAGAATGGTATACTAATTCCGATATTCATTTTACGGGTAAAAATTATAATTTTACGCTAAGTGATGTTGAAGCAACTGATAGACAAAGTAAATTTAATGTTAACCCTTATTTTAACTTAGGAAACTTAACTATTCCTCAAACAAACCTTAGAGTTGGTTATTTTATTTCAGACAAATACGATATTTCTATTGGATACGACCACATGAAATATGTAATGAAAAATTTTCAAACAGTTAAAATTAATGGTAACATCCACTCTGGAACACCTTTTGACAACCAATTTATTAATGATGAAATATTACTCGACTACAAATTTTTATTATTTGAGCACACCGATGGATTAAATTACATTAATACCGAAATTACTAGAAACGACGACTTGCTTACTTATTTGAAAGCTACCATTAACCCTAACAAACTAAAAATTCATACTTTATTAGGATTTGGAACTGGAATTATGTTGCCTCGTTCAAATGTATTATTATTTAACGGAACAAGGTACGATGAATTTCATTTAGCGGGATTTGGAATTTCAGCAAAAGCAGGTGTTGATGTTATTTTGTTTAAATATTTTCTATTACGAAGTGAATACCGAACTGGTTTTATAGGTATGCCAAGCATTAGAACAACGCCAAACAAAGAAGATAACGCGAGTCAAAGTTTTTTCTTTTCGCAGATAAACATTTGTTTTGGTTTTACCCTATATCCTTTCCAAAAATAATACTAAAAAAACTGACGAACTTCTTTTTTTATTGATGTAATTGCAATTTGTGTTGGTGAAGTTTCTAACTTCAATAATAATTCAAATATTTTTTGACTTAACTCAACACCTTTGGCATCATCTTTAACCTGAGTTGCCGCAATATTTATTACTTTAATAATTTCTTCTTTAGCTAATTTAACAGTGTCCCAAGCGGTAGTTGACACATAAATTTGCTGAGTTAAATTATGTTCAAATTCGGTTCTGATGGTAATAATTAAATCCGATTGTAATTGTCTAGCACTCATTCCTTGCCTAGAAACCCTCGAAACAAGATTGTTTAACGACACTCTTTCCAAGAACAAAATCATTCGTTCATAAGCTTGTAAACGTAATGGAGTTGTATAATTTTGATTTGCTTTTCTTAACTCCAACATTTGTTTCCTATACTCATTATCCATAAATTTTTTAAGAATAAAAAAGCATGCAACAAAAACCACCAAAGCAGGAACGGTATATTTTAACAAATCTAAAAACTCATCCATAATACATTTTTTTATCACAAAGGTATTAATAAACATTATGGAAAATGAATTTATTATTTTAGAGAACACTAAAATTTCAACAATAAAACTGTTAATAAATCCTTTAAAAACCTTTATTTAGAAAGCAACATTTAAAAACTTTTATAGCTAATTTAGGGACTTTCAAAGCAAAATAAAATGGCAGAAGAATCAAATTATACCGACGACAGTATCCGCTCATTAGATTGGAAAGAACACATCCGATTGCGACCTGGTATGTACATCGGTAAGTTAGGCGATGGTGCTGCTTACGACGATGGTATTTACATCTTACTCAAAGAGGTTGTCGATAACTGTATTGACGAATTTGTAATGGGCAATGGAAGAACTGTTGATATCTCAATAAAAGACCGCCAAGTTAAAGTTAGAGATTACGGTAGAGGTATTCCCCTAGGAAAAATGATTGATGCCGTATCGAAAATGAATACGGGTGGTAAATACGATTCAAAAGCGTTTAAAAAATCGGTTGGTTTAAATGGTGTTGGTACAAAAGCGGTAAATGCTTTATCAAGCCAGTTTATGGTGGAATCGGTTCGTGAAGGACAAATAAAAAAAGCAGAATTTGAACGCGGTGAATTGATTAATGATTATCCTGTTGAAGCTACTTCATACCGAAACGGAACCAAAGTTACCTTTATACCAGATGAAGCTATTTTTAAAAATTACCAATTTCGTATGCAGTTTGTTGAGAAACTGCTGTGGAATTACGCATTTTTAAATACTGGACTTACCATTAACTTTAATGGTGAAAAAATCCAATCCGAAAACGGATTAAAAGATTTATTACAACAAAACTTATCTGACGAACCACTTTATCCGATCATCCACTTACATGGTGAAGATATTGAGGTTGCTATTTGCCACACCCAAGCTTACGGCGAGGAATACCACTCGTTTGTTAACGGACAATTTACGCCTCAAGGCGGAACACATCAAAACGAATTTAGAGCTGCTTACGTAAAAACCATTCGTGAATTTTATGGTAAAGATTATGACGCTTCCGATATTCGTTCTGGAATAATTGCAGCGGTGAGTGTAAAAGTAATGGAACCTGTTTTTGAATCGCAAACCAAAACAAAATTAGGTTCTACTGAGGTTGGTCCTGATGGACCTTCGATGCGTGCTTTTATCAACGATTTCTTAAAACGAGAGTTAGACAACTTTTTGCATAAAAACCCCGAAGTTGCAGAACAACTTCAGCGCCGAATTTTGCAGGCAGAACGTGAGCGTAAAGACATGGCTGGCATTAAACAATTAGCTAAAAAAAGAGCCAAAGAAGTTTCGTTACACAACAAAAAATTGAGAGACTGTCGCGTTCATTACAACGATGAAAAAGATAACGACAAAAAAATAGAAACCACTCTTTTTATTACTGAGGGTGATTCGGCTTCTGGTTCAATTACCAAATCGAGAGACGTAAACACACAAGCCGTTTTTAGCTTAAAAGGAAAACCGTTGAATGCTTATGGTTTAACAAAAAAGGTAGTTTACGAAAACGAAGAATTTAACTTACTACAAGCTGCCTTAAACATTGAAGAAGGAATTGAATATTTGCGTTACAACAACATTGTAATTGCTACCGATGCCGATGTGGATGGTATGCACATTCGTTTGTTGTTAATTACGTTTTTCTTACAGTTTTTTCCTGATGTAATAAAAAACGGGCATTTGTATGTATTGGAAACTCCTCTTTTTAGAGTTAGAGATAAACAACAAACGTTCTATTGTTACTCAGAAACAGAAAAAAGAGAAGCATTAGAAAAATTAAAAGGAAAAGCAGAAATTACCCGATTTAAAGGTTTGGGGGAGATTTCCCCTAGTGAATTCAAGTATTTTATTGGTGATGACATAAGGTTAGCTCCAGTTATTATAGGTTCTGATACCCCTGTTCAGAAACTATTAGATTTTTATATGGGCAAAAATACTCCAGAACGACAAGAGTTTATTATCGACAACTTAAAGGTTGAAAAAGATTTAATTGAGGAAAGTTTATAACTATACACTCCCCCTACCCCCTCTTTTTAGAGGGGAAACAAGAGTGAAAAAAATATTAAATGTTAAAAGGTATCAAATAGCACGCTTTATTCCCTCCTAACAAGGAGGGTTAGGGAGGTGTACTTTGTTTGATTATGAAAATATATTATAACCAGAACTTAAAACTATTAGCAAGAAACCACAGAAACGATTCTACAAAATCTGAAATTAAGCTTTGGCAAGAATTAAAAGGAAAAAAGATTTTAGGTTATAAGTTTTTAAGACAGAAACCGATTGGGAACTATATAGTTGATTTTTTTTGTAACAAACTTAAATTAGTAATAGAATTAGATGGTTACACTCATCAATTTGAAGATGTGATTATTAAAGATGAAAAAAAGGATTTATATTTAAATAGTATAGGAATTACAGTATTACGATTTAACGATAACGAAGTAATGAATGATATGAATAATGTACTACGTGGTATTGAAAGTTTCATTTTAGATTTTGAAAAAATCAATATAAAGGATTTATAAAAAATGGAAGAAAACGAAGACGATAACATAGAAAGAGACGAAGAGTTTGAAGGTAACGAAGGTGAACAGTTAGAAAACGTTATTCAAGTTTCGGGCATGTACCAAGAATGGTTCTTGGATTATGCCTCTTATGTAATATTAGAACGTGCCGTACCTCATTTAAATGATGGATTAAAACCTGTTCAACGTCGAATTCTTCACTCCATGAAAGAATTGGATGATGGTCGTTACCACAAAGTAGCCAACCTTATCGGAAACACCATGAAATATCACCCACATGGTGATGCTTCTATTGGAGATGCTATGGTACAAATCGGACAGAAAGATTTGTTAATTGATTGTCAAGGAAACTGGGGAAATATTTACACTGGCGATAGAGCTGCGGCTCCTCGATACATTGAAGCACGTCTTACTAAATTTGCCTTAGACGTTGTTTTTAATGCAAAAACAACCACTTGGCTTTCCTCTTACGATGGAAGAAACCAAGAACCTGAAACTCTGCCTATTAAATTTCCATTATTATTAGCTCAAGGAGTTGAAGGAATTGCTGTTGGTTTGGCATGTAAAACATTGCCTCACAATTTTAATGAACTGATTGATGGGTCTATAGCCATTCTAAAAGGAAAAAAAACCAATATTTTACCCGATTTTCCAACGGGTGGTTTAGCAGATTTTTCGGGTTACAACGAGGGTTTAAGAGGTAGTAGAGTTAAAATTAGAGCAAGAATTGTAGCTGAAGATAAAAAAACATTAAAAGTAACTGAATTACCTTTCGGAGTTACTACCGATAAATTAATTGAATCTATTTTAAAAGCAAACAGTAAGAACAAAATTAAGGTTCGTCAAATTGAGGATAATACAGCCGAAAATGTTGAAATTCTAATTCATTTACCAGCAGGCGTTTCTCCCGACAAAACCATTGATGCCTTGTATGCTTTTACCGACTGTGAAATTTCTATATCACCAAACAGCACCGTAATTCATGAAGACAAACCCAAATTTATTGGCGTAAATGAGTTGTTAGAAATTTCTACTCACAATACGGTTGATTTACTTCGTAGAGAATTGGAAATCCGCAAAGGAGAATTAGAAGATCAATGGCATTTTTCGTCGTTAGAAAAAATATTTATCGAAAACAAAATCTATGTTAAGTTGCATGGATTGGGTTATGAAGAAGCTTTAGACTCTACACTTCAATTATTACAACCTTTTGTAAAACATTTACTAAGACCAGTTACAGCGGATGATGTTGTTCGATTGCTCGAAATAAGAATGCGAAGAATTACCAAGCACGATGCGGACAAAGCTGAAGAAAAATTACTTGCATTAGAAGATGAACTTCGAAAAGTAAAATACAACCTCGAACACTTAATTGAATTTGCGATAGAATATTTCAAAGAAATTAAACGTAAATATGGTGAAGGTAGAGATAGAAAAACAGAAGTACGTTCGTTTGAAAGTATTGATGCTGCTGAAGTTGCCATAAACAACGTAAAACTCTACTTAAATAAGGAAGAAGGATTTATCGGTCATGGATTAAAACGTGGCGAAGGCGATTTTGTTTGCGATTGTTCTGATATTGATGACATTATTGTATTTAGAGAAGATGGTAAAATGTTAGTTACTAAAATCACACAAAAAGCTTTTGTTGGTAAAAATGTAATTTATGCTGGAGTATGGAAAAAGGATGATAAACGTACCATTTACAACTTAATTTATCAGGACGGAAAAACTGGTCCTGCCATGATGAAGCGTTTTCCTGTAACATCAATAACTAGAGATAAGGAATACGATTTAACCAAAGGAACTGCTGGATCAAAAATATTGTGGTTTACAGCAAATCCAAACGGTGAAGCAGAAACTATTTTAGTAAAACTTCGTCCAAAACCAGGTGTGCGTAAATTGAAATTTGAAGTGGAGTTCTCCGAACTTGCTATTAAAGGAAGAGCAGCTTTAGGTAACAGAGTTACCAAATACCCTATTGCCAAAATTGAATTGAAAGAAAAAGGAGTTTCTACCCTTTCTGCTCGTAAAATTTGGTTTGATGATACCGTTCAACGATTAAATGCAGAAGGTAGAGGCGATTATTTAGGAGAATTTAAACCTACCGACAAAATACTTACCATTATGCAAACAGGCGAGTATCATTTAACAGGTTTCGATTTGTTTACCAAGTTTGACGAAAACATGATTGTAATTGAAAAATGGAATCCAAAAAAACCTGTTTCGGCAATTTACTTTGATGGAGATAAAAAACAATACAACGTAAAACGCTTTTTAATTGAACCTTCACCAAATAAAGTCTCATTCATTTCTGAACATCCCGATTCTTTCCTTGAAGTAGTTTCAACCGATTGGAAGCCTCAAATTCAACTGAATTTTGCTAAAGACAAAGGCATTGAACGTGCTTCTGAAGTAATTAATTTAGAAAATTTTATTGCTATTAAAGGACTAAAAGCCATCGGCAATCGTTTAACTACTTATAAAGTAAAAAACATTGATTTATTAGAACCCCTTCCTTACGAAGAAATAGAAGAAATAAGCCACGAGTTGGAAGAGGAAGGTTTTGATTCGGAAGAAGATGTAGATGATTTATTAGATAATGATAATTTAGATTTAGATGATGAAACTTTAGAGGACGAAAAACCTGCAACAGAAATAAAACTACCTTCGGAAGAAAAAAAAGAAAAAAAAGGACCAATAAAACCCATTATTGATGATGATGGAGAAAGTCAAATGACCCTATTTTAATGAGCTTAACACTAATCATAATAATTATAACCGTTGCTGTTTCTCTTTCTGCAAACAACAACCAAGAGTTGTATAGTAAATTGTTATTCAATCCATACCAAGTAACCCAACGAAAAGAGTGGCACAGGCTTATTACCCACGCTTTTATTCACGACAGAGGAAACATATTTCATTTAATCTTTAATATGTATGTGTTATATTCCTTCGGAAAAGCAGTTGAAGGATTTCTTTCATACAGCTTAGGTTCTAAAGCAATACTCTATTATTTATTTATTTACATTGGCGGAATTTTAGCTGCCACCCTACCCTCCTTAATTAAACACAAAGACAACTACGGTTACAACTCTGTTGGAGCTTCTGGAGCTGTTTCATCGGTATTGTTTTCAGCTATTGCTTTTATGCCATTAAGCGGAGGAATTGGTATTTTATTTATTCCAATCAGTATTCCTCCATTAGTGTTTGGTATCCTTTACATTGCTTACGAAATTTACATGGACAAACGTGGAGGAACCAACATTGCTCACGATGCTCACATTGGAGGTGCTTTATTTGGATTTTTGTTCACCCTACTGTTTGTGCCTGGTGCTTTTATGAATTTTGTTAATCAAATCATTTCTTATTTTAATTAATGGTTTTCTCGAAAATATCATTGATTTTCGCTGATTTTATTCTGCGTTTATTTGCGACATCTGCGAAAAATAAAAAATAAAATAATGAGAAAAGTAATCTTTTTAGATAGAGACGGAGTAATAAACATAGAACGTGGCGATTATACGTTTAGGCTTGAAGATTTTGTTTTTGTTGACGGATTATTTGCTGCTTTAGCATTTCTAAAAAATCACGGATTTGAATTTATTGTAATTACCAATCAAGGCGGTATTTCAAAAGGAATTTATAATCATGATTCGGTTATTGTGTTAAACAAATTAATTGAAACCGAATTTAAAAAACATCAACTAAATGTATTAGATATTTATTATTGTCCTCACCACAGCGATATAGAGAAATGTATTTGCAGAAAACCAAACTCTTTACTTTTAGAAAAAGCCATTGCAAAATACAACATCGACACAACTAAATCTTTTTTTATTGGTGATAGCGACAGAGATATTAATGCAGCCCAAAAAGTTGGTGTAAAAGGAATAAAAGTGAACAAAAATTCTAATTTAAACGTATACCTCAACCAAATCATTACTTAAATTGAATAAATCACTCTATATCAATTACAACGGAAAGTTGTTTTTAGAAACCGAAAAGATATTTTCGGTAAACAATAGAGCGTTTAAATATGGCGATGCCATTTTCGAAACCATTCGAATTATGAATGGCAAATTGTGTTTTTTATCCGACCATTTTGAGCGATTAAAAAAAGGAATTGATTTTCTTCAGATGAAAGCCTGTAACCTCAATTTTGATGAGCTAACCAAACAAATGGAAGAACTTCTTGTAAAAAACAACATCAATAAAGGTGGTCGATTACGAATTACTGTTTTTAGAGAAGCCGATGGTTTTTATATACCATTGAACCAATCGTGTGCTTATGTAATTGAAGTAAAACCAATTGAATTAAATCAATACGAATTAAATGCAACTGGTTTAAAAATTGACATTTACAATACTTACAAACGCAGCACTTCCAAATTATCGAACATAAAAACGACCAACGATATTCCTCAAATATTAGCTGGATTATATACCATTGAAAACCAGTTAGATGATTGCATTGTTTTAAACAAACACAACAGAATTGTAGAAACCACCAGCTCCAATATTTTCTTATACAAAAAAAACAACATCTATACCCCTAGCCTTGATGAAGGTTGTATGGATGGTGTAATGCGAAAACAAATTTTACGCATTGCAGAAAAGTTAAAAATCAACATTTTTGAAGGCATGCTCAATGCCAACGTGTTATTGCAAACAGATGAAGTTTTTTTAACCAATGTGGTTAAAGGTGTACAGTGGGTTAAATCGTTTAAAGAAAAAACCTATACCAATGAGGCTGCTCAAGTTTTTGTGAATGAATTGAATAAAATCAATCCCTAATATTAAACTTTGCTTTAACACCATCCACCACAGCATAAACAACTGGTACCAAATAAACGGTTAAAATTAATGAAGAGAGCAATCCGCCAATAATTACCCATGCCAGTCCGTTTTTCCACTCACTTGCCGAACCTGTGGCTAAAGCAATCGGCAACATACCAATTACCATAGAAAGAGTAGTCATTAAAATTGGACGCATTCTTCCTTTTCCTGCTATAATTAAGGCTTCTTTGTAATTTTTTCCTTCTGCTTTAAGCTGATTGGTAAAATCTACAATTAAAATAGCGTTTTTGGTAACCAATCCCATCAACATAATTAATCCCAATAAGGCAAATAAACTTAAATGACTAAGGGTTAAGTTGAGTGCTAAAAATGCTCCAATTGCAGCAACAGGAATGGAAAACAATACCACAAAAGGATAAATAAAACTATCGTACAACGCTACCATAATTAGGTAAATCAATAAAAACGAAATAATTAAAACCGAACCCAATGCTCCAAAGCTATCATTTTGACGTTTAATGTCGCTACCCCAAGTCATTTGTATGTTTTCGGGTAAAGGATTTTCTTTAACATACGCCACCACTTCATCAGCAACTGTTCCAGAAGGTCGCCCTAATGAATTTGCAGTAATTGTTACAGCAGGTTGTCGGTCTAGTCGTTCTAACAATGATGGTGAATTGCTTTGTTTTACTTCGGCAAACTGAGCAATTTCTATCGGCATGCCCATTGGGTTTACAATAGGAAGTTTATTTACATCGTTGAAATTTTTCCTATCAAAATCAGCCAACTGAATACGAACAGGATATTCCGTTCCATCTTCTGTTAAAGTAGCATCATCGTTTCCGCTAAAAGCAGTACGTAAATTCATTCCCACATATGCGGTGTTCAAACCCATTCGCTGCATTTTATCTTTATCGGGAATAACTTGGTACTCCGGACTACCTTCTTCTACCGAAAGTTTTACATTATCAGCCCCGGGAGTTTTTTCAATAATGGATTTTAACTTATGAGCAGTTGCCATTACTTCCTCATTATTACTACCACTAAGTGTAATTTCTATTGGTGCCGAACGTGGTATTAATCCTAAACCAGCAATACCATATTTTATTCCCGGAAACTTGCTTTGTAAATCGCTACGGAGATCTTGCATAAACTGTTCGGTAGCTATGTTGTTAATCTCTTTCTTATCTTTGAGCTGAATGGTAAATTCAGTTTTGTAAGGAGATCCTACTCCCAGGCTTCCTATTCCGGTACTTGGCCCACCTACATTACTAAAAAGTGTTGCTACTTCATTTTTTTGTAAAATATATTGTTCAATTTGGTTGGAAATGCTATCATTATAATGAATAGCAGTATTTTTATCAAATTCCAAGGACATCATAAATTTACCTTGATCGCCAGTAGCAATTAGCTCTTTACCAATAATACCTTGTTTCATCATAATTCCTGTAAGAGCAAAAAGTAAAACGATAATGCCACCAAAAATTAATTTATGGTTCAACACCCATTCCAACTGGTTTCCGTACCAATTGGTAAATTTATCCAACTGATGTTCAAACCACAATAAAAATTTGTTGAAGAAATTTGTGGGCTGCAAATCTTCTTTCTTTCCCATACGAGAAGCCATCCATGGTGTAAGGGTAAAACCTACCAGTAAACTGGTTAAGGTAGAAGTAATTACCACCACCGAAAATTGCTTGAGCATATCGGCAACAAATACTTGTAAAAACAATATTGGTAAGAAAACCACCACATCTACCAACGTAATAGAAAGAGCAGAAAATCCAATTTCCATACGTCCGTCCATAGCTGCTTCTTTTTTCTCTTTGCCCATATCTAAATGACGTTGAATATTTTCAAGCACAACTGTAGCGTCATCCACCAAAATTCCGATAATCAACGACATGGCTAAAAGTGTCATTAAGTTTAGTGTATAGCCCAAAATCCACATTACGGCAAAAGCTGTTACTAAAGAAGTTGGTATTGCCACCAAAACAATAATGGAGTTTCTGAAACTTCTCAAAAAGAGCAACATGACCAATGAAACCAATATTACCGCTAAAATTAAATCGAAAACTACCGAATTTACAGCTGCAATGGTGTTATCGGTACTGTCATCGGCAATAATAAATTTTATGTTGGATGATGCATTTTGTTGTTCGATTACTTTAAACTTATCTTTTACTAACTTAGAAACGTCAACCGCATTGGCATCACCTTGCTTTTTGAGTAATAAACCAATACCGTTTTTACCGTTGTAACGGCTGATGGAAGAGGTTTCAACATGAGCATCTTTAACCGTAGCCACATCTTTAACATAAACAGGACTGCCTGGAATCGGCATAGCAACTTGTACGTTTTCAATATTTTTTAACGTGTTGAATTTTCCTGTTAACCGAACCGAATTACTTTCTTTGTCGGTTTGCACTTTTCCTGCAGGCAAATCCAAGCCCGAACGATTAATGGCTTCCACCACTTGCAGCATAGAAATTTTATAGAGTTTTAAACGATTGGGATTTATGTTTACTTGTATTTCGCGTTCTTCGCCACCCAACAAAGTAATTTCTGCAACTCCTTTTAATTGTTGGATTTGAGGTAAAAATTCATCTTTCATTTTTTGATAAAAAACAGTTGCATCTAAATCACTTGTTGCACTAATCGACATGATGGGCAAATCGTTAGGAGAAACCTTGCTCATTTCAGGACTTAAAATATCTTCAGGCAGATCTTTTTTAATGTTGTCGATGTAACGTTGAGCATCTTGCATGGTTTTATCCAAGTCGGTACCGTATTTTAAGTTGGCTATAACAATAGAAGCATTTGGCAACGATTTGGTTACCAAAAAATCAACTCCTTCGAGATTCGCTAAGGCATCTTCAATTTTTCTACTTACCGATGTTTCTACTTCTTCTGGTTCAGCACCCGGATAAGCCGTTTTTATTACTACAACAGGTTGGTTGAAATCGGGCATTAACTCATAACTTAAATTGGTAAAACCGATGTATCCCAAAAGGATAAATAAACTAAACAACACTATTATTAGCGATGGTCGGTTAATGGATATGGATGTAATGTTCATTTTATTTGTATTTAGCCTCCCCAACCCTCCCGAAGGGAGGGAGAAAGTGAATTTGCTATTTTTAATTTGTTTTCAATTGGTATTTCTTCTTTCTTCAATAAATAGATTCTTCACATCATTTTACACCACGCAAAAGGCGTAGGTAAAATATCGTTCAGAATGACAACAATCGTAAATCGTAAATCATTTAATGTCCACATTCGCTCCATCAAATAAATTGATAAAACCTTTGCTTACTACCTCATCGCCAATGTTTAACCCTTTTTCAATAAGTACTTGGTTTTGAACTCTTTTTTTAATGACAATTGGAGTTAAAACAGCTTGATTATTTTTAATGAGGTAAACCGATGGATTGTCTTCTCCACCCTGAAGAATAGCAGCTGGAATATAAATGCCATCTTCTTCATTTGAAGCAATAAGTTCTACTTTTCCAAACATTCCAGCTTTTATAAAAAGGTCCTTGGTGTTTTGCACTAAAAACTGAATGGGAAATCCTCCAGCAGGATTAGCTTTACTGCCAATAGCCATCACTTTTCCGTTTAATTTTGTTTGGTGATTTACATCTGGAATAATGCTGTAATTCTCATCCATGCTGAACGTATTCAAATCATTTTCAGAAATAAAAATGGTAAACCGTAATTGTTGAATTTCTGTAAGTTGAAGCAGTGGAACTCCAGGAGCAGCAAAGGCTCCAGATTCAGTCATTTTCATGGTAATAATACCATCAAATGGAGCTTTTATCGTTGTTTTTGAAATTTGTTCTAAAAGTGTGCTACGCTTAATTTTAGCTGTTCTTAAACCTAACTCCGCTTTTTCGAGTTGTACGCCTTGAATGGCTTCAGCCTCAGCAAGTATTTTAAAACGATTTACATCATTTTCTAATCCTTCAATTTGAACGTTTACTTCCTGTAATTGCAATTCTAGTAATGATTTATCTAACTGCACAAGAGCTTGACCTTTTTTTACTTCCGAACCTAAATCAACCAAAACGTCATTTACTTTTCCCTGAATATCGGCATTGATTTTTACTTCTTTGTTGGCTTCAAAAGTTCCAGAAAATGTAAAATTTGACCGAGCTTGTTGGGTTTTAATGGTCATAGTTTCCACTTCAATTTGGGCAGTTTTATCGTAATGATACACTTTGTTTTCGGTAGTTTTTTTATTGTTAGCCAATTTAAAAATGACCAAGGCAGTAATGCCTATTGCGACAAGGATACCGATGTATTTTTTCCAGTTTGTTTTCATTTTTTCTATTTTGTAAATCGTAATTCTAAAATCATAATTCTTAGTTCTTAAAATTTCCTGTTAGTTTTTTTAATTCTAAATCTGCTTTTAAATATTCTATTATAGAAGAAAGGTATTGTTGCTGAGCATCACGCAATGCATTGTCTGCCATTAAAACTTCGGTTAAGTTGGCTGTTCCTTGTTTTTGTTGCAACAAAATTTGCTGATAAACCTTTGAAGCCAATTCAGCTTGTTTTTTTGTATTTTCAACCGTTTTTTGTGTGATAATTTTTTGCTGACGAGCATTTAAGGTCTGCATATTGGTTTGGTCGTTGAGCATTTCCAACTGCAGATTGGCATTGGTTATCTCCAACTTTTTTTGGTTAATTTTTCGCTGGGTTGATAGCCCTTGAAAAAGCGGGTATTGCAATTTTATTCCTCCAAAACTAATGGGGTAAAAATTTAAAAATTCGTTAGGTTGTTCGTTATAACCAAAGCCGGTGGTTCCGTACATTCCGAATAAAGCAAGTGTTGGCAAGCGACTTCTTTTTATGCTTTTTAATTCCATATCCAACAACTTGGTTTTCTGCTGTACCAACGCTATGTCAATATTGTTAATAGATGTTTGTTCGGGTTGCGTTTCAAAAACAACTTGCTGCTCCACATTGATGTTACTTTCCAAGTCTACTCCCATCATTATTTTTAACATATTTAGAACTTGTTCCTGTTTGCTCAAAAGCAATTCGTGTTGAGTAAGGAGCTGTTGCAATTGCAATTCTATTTTGGTAACATCAGTTTGCTTGGCAAGCAACTGGCTGTGTAGTAATTGCATATTTTTTAGCAACACGTTATTGTTGTTGATATTACTATCAATAAACGCTAGTTGATTTTGAAGGATTTGAGCATTGTAGTATAAATTACTCACCTCAAAAAATACTTCTTCTTCGGTTTTTTTGTGTTGCAAACTGCTCATTTCTATTGCCATTTTGGTAGCTGAAATGTTCGTATATAGCTGTGGATTATACAAGGGCATACTCACTTGTAAATTCGCATTAATGTTATGAGGAACTCCAAATTGGGCTTCTTTAAATTGTCCTTCGGGAGCTAACGGATTGAATGTAGATAGCGGCATTAGCTGATAAGGCAAATCCACATAATATTTGTATTCTCCGTTGACATCAATTCTGGGAAAAAGGTTTGCCTGAACTTCTTTTTGTTTTTGTTCGCTAATTAGCTGGTTATTGCGACTAATTTGCAATTTTTTATTGTTTGCTAAAGCAGTATCAATACATTGCTGTAATGAATAGGTTTGAGCGTTTGTATTGGTTACTAGCAATAATAGAAGTAATGCAAAAGTTGATATAATCGTGTGAGTGTTTACTAACTTCATAAGGCAAAAAAATAGGATTAATTATTTCAAACAATACTAATATTAAAAAATGTAAGTTAGTATTCACTTACAAAAGTAGAGATAAAAACTTTTCTGTTTTAATATTCGTGCTTTTTTTTTACAATTTGTTATACAAATCGATAGCTTCTGAAGATGATGGATTATATAAGAGGCATTTATTTAATGCATTTTTTGCATTTGAAATGCTACCAAGAGCAATATTAATTTTTGCAGACAAAAGATTAACTTCATAATCGAATGGATATAAAAATGATAGCGAATTTATGTATGTTATAGCTTTTGCACTTTTTTTGCTATTGTAATATATTAGAGCTAAACGATAGTTAGCCGTATAATTTTTTGAATCTAGTTTTACGATTGCTAAGTATTGATTTGTTATTTCCTCCCAATTTCCAATGTATGATAAAGGATTTGCAATTCCTAATCTTGGTTCAATTGAAGATGGATTTGATGTAATTGCTTTTTTATAATAAGCAACAGATTGAGTATGTTCGCCTTTTAAGTAATTTAACCAACCTAGCCTAAGGTTTACTTCATACGAAGTAGCATTTGAAAATTGTTGTATTGATTTTATTGCATCATCATAATTATAAGCATACTCATACTCGTAGCTTTTAGCAAAAGCAGATTGAAGATTTTTGTTTAATTCTTGAGCAAACGACTGAATTGTAAATGCTAATAAAATAATAATTGAAGTTTTTTTCATAATATTAAAATTTTAATTGAAACGATAATGATAACATGTTTGATGAATAATTGTATAGCGACAACGCGTCTGTTTTATTTTCGAATTGATAAAGCAAACCTAAATTTAATTTTGTTGTAAAATGATAAGTTGTTTTAATATTAATTCTGTGACGAATGTTATCGTATGTATTAACTAAAACCGAACCATAATATTCTGTAAATCCAATATTGGCTTTTTTAAAATACGACAAATAAAAATTAATACGTTTAAAATCTAATTTTAAATAGGGAGATAAAGTTCCTCTCACTTTTTCTTTACCAATAGGCTGATAAAAAGTAAAACCTAATTTTAGTTTTTCAGCACGTGTAGCAAATTCAGTACTTATACCAATTAACTTGTTTTGCACGCTAGAAGGCACATCAAGATTGTTAATGGTTGTATCTTGATTAAATACTTGCTGTTCCTTAAAACCAGGTTTCAGCTTTATCAACTTTTCTTCTACCCATTTTGTCTCTTGAATTCCTGAATTGTTATTTTCTAAATTCAGTTGAAAAAATGGAGAAAACTTAAATCCTCCTTTTCGCTTAGTAAAACCTAGATAAAAATATGCTCCTTGCTGTTTGTAATCACCTTTTAACAAGGTATGTTTAATGTAAGAAGAATCAATCTTGTAATCTCCTGCAAATTTTGGAAGAGTAGTTTTTGTTTCAGTACTATCGTATTTAAAATCGATTACTGATTGGTATTGATGTAAATGAAACCCAACATCAACCGACCAATTATTTCCTATATAGACTGAAGCCCCAAAATAATACTGATGTTGTTTGTATTCACCCCAAATGTTATTATTTTGATTTTGAAACAAATAACTCTGAAAAATGGCTACTTTTTTTGAAGGTAAATGTCCAATCCCAACTGAATAATAATTTACATCTCCTGCTACACTTTTATCTGCCGATAATTTAATTCCACTTTCTAAAGAAATAGTGCTAATGGCTCGTGTAAATTTTATAGAATCGTTGTTAACACTCGGATGCAAGCTTCCAGCCAAAAGTGTGTTTCCATTTTTTAATGCAGAGGCGTACAAATACTCAGCAGTCACTGTACTCAATGGGTTTTGCTTTTGGGCTTTTTTTAAGTGTTTTTCTGCTTTTAAATATTGTTTTGATTCATAAAACGCTATTCCTGTCCTTAAATTAAGATAATGATAATCGTAACCCATTTTTTTGGCAAGTTTTCCATAATCCTTTAAGTTATCCCACATTTTATTTTCGTAGAGATAAAACGAGACACTATCTACTGTTTTGTAAGATGTTTTTTGAGCTACAATTGAAAAACTCAACATCATAAAAAAACCAATCAAATACTTGTACATAAAACAGCTTTAAACGAGTTTGTTGAGTTGGTTAATTCAAATTCGATATTATTTGAATTAACTTTAAAATGATATAAAGAAGAAAAAATGGTTTTACTTCCAAAATTACCTTTTACCGTTGTTGTAAATTCCATTTCAGATGGACTATGCTCATTATCGATAGCCAAAAATTGAAAATGATAATTAGAGGTAAGGTAGTGAAAAAATGGTGCAGTAAAATCGTGCAGCATGTTTAATGGTTTATTAAATGTATCAGAAATTAAAAGTTTATCATTTAACACCACTCCATCGTAATACCCTAATAATATTTTGTGTGCAGCTTTATAAAAATGATGAAGCATGGTGTTTTTTGCCCCATAATATTCCGTAAAATAAAAAACCGTTCCGTTGTTTACAAAATAAGCTACAGCCTTTGTTTTGTGGCAATAAAAATAGGTTTGGTTTAAAGAGTTAACAAAAACCTCCCATTTAATGGTAATGTTATTATTTATTACAACTGTAATTTCTTGCCCAGGAATAAAATAAAAAGCTTTAGTGAGTAATGTTGTTGGAATTATGTTACAAACAACTTCGTTTTCTTTAGGCACATCAAAAGAATGAAATTGGAATGTATTCCCATTTTTAGTTAAATAATAATCGATTGGATGCAATAAAGTTTTTGAACCAATAAATGGAGTTACTTGCATTTGAAAATGTAAATGTGGTTCTGGAGAACGACCAGAACTACCACAATAACCAATCACTTGTCCTTTGTAAACATATTCTCCAAGTTTTACTGTTATACTTTCATTTTTTAAATGGCAAAACTTTGAAAATAAATATTCACCGTGCTTAATAATTACAGTATTACCCCAGTTTTGTTGAATATTTACATCTTTTATAGCATTATCTTCTACATCATCAATTATAGCAATAACCCAACCCGAAGCTGGTGCTACAATAGGTAAGTTAAAACAGTAGTAATCTTTTAAATCGTATCCACTGTTTTTATAGGTTTTATTTTCGTTATCTGTTACATCAAAATCTAACGCAAATTGATAATCTTCTTTATGTGTAATTTTTCCATTATAACCTTGTGAAACACGCCAAAAACCCATTATTGGAAGTGAGATATTAAAATAGGTTTGACTACTAAACCGTTCTACACTATTAAAATGTTTGTAATGATTTTTTTCCAGTGAAAAATGCTGAATATAAACTTTATGAAGCTTTGTAGCCGACATTCTTAAGTTAATGGCATAAAGCACCATCAACACAATAATATTAAATGGCAATGAATACAATGGTAAACCAAAAAACTGAAACAAGCCATGTGTTCCACTAATTACTAATGCAATGAGCGGAATTACAAATAATAACAGTAAAAACGACCTTTGGGAAGCCACTATAAAAAAACCTCCTAAAGCAATAGAAGTTAAAATAAAATTAAAGCCAATATAAGAGTATATTAAATGCGAAAAATCGGCTTCCATAAAACGATAAAACAGAAATCCCAACACAAACCCATAAATAGAAAGCACAAAAGAAATTCGGGAGTTTAGTAAAATACCAATAGCAATAATAACTCCAGCTAAATCATTATACTGAAACAAAATAGCACCTAACGAACGGAAATACAAAAACAACACATCTGCAAAAGGAAGATAAGCAATAAAATTGGTAGTGTAATCAAAAAGTTGAGGAAAATAAGCAACAAATGTTAGTTCTGCTTTTTCTTGTAACTCTAATGCAGAAAAGTTTTTTCCTCCAATAATGATTAGCCATGTAACCAGTAAAAAAGGAATGCTTAAAAAAGGCAATCCTTTTACAGCTAATTGATTTAAAAACCAAATAGTGATAAAAAAAGTAAGCACAGATGCAATAATCAACAATACCAACAATGATAAATTGAACTGATAAAAAATTCCGATTGCTACACCCACCATCGCAGCATTGTATGAGTAAGTTCCTTCACGAATGTTTTTATGATCGAAATTAAAAAGTAAGGCTGTGAGCTGAGTTACTAAAACCGCCAAAATACCTGCAAAACCTCCTCCAACATCAAAAAAAGTAACCAAAATTAAAAGAATAGCTAACAATTTTCCATTGCTGAAATAAATTTGAGAAAAACTGTTTAGTAACCCTTCAAAAAGAAGTTGTGCATAATATTTTAGTGATGCGGTATTCAAATTATTACAACTTAAAAATTCTTAAATGTTCTGGCACCAATTCATCTTTTTGAATTCCTTCTAAGGATTCTTTTGTTTTTATTAAATGAGGTTTTCCTTTGGTATCAATCATAACAATAGCTGGACGAAGCGAGATAAACTGCATGGATTGTGTTACATTATATGCTCCAACAAAGTGTGCTACCACATGGTTACCTGGGCTTAATGGTGGCATTGAAATGTTTTCACGAACCACATCAATGTTCATACACATCGGACCATATAAAGTGGTATCTTCTGTATGGTAACCCAATTCTTCTACTGGAGAAATTTTATGGTCGTACCAAAATGAAGTAAACATTATATTCACTCCAAAATCTAAAATAGTTGCTCTTCTTCCATCCGATAATCGTTTATTGGCAATTACCGTCCCTAACAAAAAGCCAGCATCATCAATTAATGCTCTACCTGTTTCGAGATATAAATAAGGCATTTCATCTTTATCAAAACCAGCATTTATAAGTGAAGAGGTAATTGCTTCGGCATACTCTTCTATATCTGGAACGGTGTCGCTACCCATGTAATACGAACCTTTGAGGGTATTTTTTGATGCAAAACCTCCGCCCATATCAATATAAGCAACACTTTTTTTGTATTTCTTTTTGATATTTATAGCTAAATCGGCCATTTTACTAGCTGCAACTGCATAAGCAGAAGGAGTAAGCATAAACGTACCGATATGTGTATGTAGTCCAACCAACTCTAATTTATCTAAAGTAATAATTTTATTTATGGCATCCCAAGCCTGACCATTTTCATAATTAAACCCAAACCTGTCCCACATTGGGTAAATTCCTGTATCCATGTTTACACGTATAGCCACTTTCGGTTTTTTTGTTAAGTTAGCTGCTAATTCATTTAATCGATAAAGTTCATCTAAATGGTCGATGTGAATGGGTGAATTGTTTTTTATAGCCAACTCTAAATCCTCATTTGTTTTATCGGGTCCATTAAAAATAATTTTATTTCCAGGCACACCATTTTTCAATGCTTTTTCGTATTCAAATCTTGATACTACTTCTGCCCACGAACCTTCTTGGTGATAAACATCGCATACTGCATTTAAATAACATGTTTTATACGACCATGCAAATTGTACTTTTGGATAACGAGTTTCAAATACACGCTTGGCGTGTTGATAGTTTTCTCTTATCTTTTTCTCAGAGTAAACAAATAATGGTGAACCATATTCTTGAAGTAAATCAACTACTTTTATACCGTCAATTTCCGTTAGAGGAGTCCATTCTGTACGTTTACCGAATTTATTCATTAACCCTGAATTAAGCGGTTTAATTAAAGGTCTTTCATATATTTTTTTTGTTTTCATAATATTAGTTTTTGCCTCGAAGGTTCTAAATCTCTATGTTTATTTGGTTTTGTGATTTTTTTAAAGCTCTCCAAAAGTTGATATTTTTTCAAATTCGTTCATATTTACAATCAAATCATAAGAATAACGAATAAACATTTTACCAATATCGTATTTTGAATAATAAGAAGCTTTATTGCCAAGAGCTAGATTTACTGCACTTTCAACTTGATTTTGACCTGCTCCGACTGGTAGATAACACCAAGCTGGAAAACGAGGGTTAATTTCGATTAAATAATACTCTTCAGAAGTTGTTTTCATTACTTCCAATTCAAACGGACCATTCCAATTGGTTGCTTTAACCAATTTTTTAGTCATGTCAATTAACTTTTTATCGGAAATGGTTACTCCAGCCCAAGCTTTCCCTTTATCAGTTATGTAAAGTTTTCTCATAGGCACAGCCCCCATAAGTTTTCCTTGCCCATCACTAACTCCACAAACATTTACTTCTGTTCCATGAACAAACTCTTGAACAAGAACAGGTAAACCCCATTGCGAACTAATTTTATTAAAATGTTGCATTGCTTGTTCGGTAGTATAGGCTATTTTTGCATCGTAAAATTTTCCTTTTATTACTAACGGAAACCCAAACTCTGATATTAAAGTTGGTATTTCGTGTGCTGCATAAACCATTTTAGCAAATGGAACTTTAATACCATGTTTTTTTCCATATTCATATAAATTTACTTTGTTTCTTGCTTCAAACTGTTCCATTGTTGGAATGAGCATTTTAATGTTCAATTCCTTTTTCATCTGTTCTTCCAATTTTATAAAATTGAATAATTCGGCATCGAAATTTGGAAATAAGAAATCAATATTTTCAATATCATTGATGTATTTAAATCGATCAAACATTACTTGAGTTCCGGCAGCAGGATATGGAACTTGATATACTTTATCTACCAAATCGTGCATGTAAATACCTGGTTCCAGACTTTCGTAACTTAATCCAATAATCCGAACATTAAAACTTGTTGCTTCACGCAAAGCTCTAATAACTGGCACACCAGGACCAGGGCTATCAATGGCATTTAATCCTGTAACAGCAATAGTGTAGGTTGGTTTATTATCATTTAATTTCATGCTAAGCATTAATTAGTTTATAATTTACAAGTAGATTTTTAAAATCGTATAAATCCTTTTCTACCGAATTTTTATCAATTGCATAGTCATTAATTATTTGAGAAATAATTTCATCGTCGGAGTTTCCTTTTTGGAGTAATTTAAAAAACTCCACTCCGATAGGATTTAAACTGTAACTATCTCCTGTTGATGGATTAAATAAAAAACCTGAATCGCTAATGGCTAAATCTTTTTTTAGTTTCATGATATTAGTATTTATTGATGATACAAACATAGTTCGGTTTAAAGAACTATGTTATACATTATTTTATAAAAATTGTATAAAATTTTGAAGCTGAAAATTTGATTAATCAATTAAATCTTCAATAGCTACTCTATATTTTGTTGGATTTTTTTTAAAATCAGAGATGGTAATTCCAGTAGTTTTTTTAAATTGATTACTCAAATAATGAACGCTGCTATAATCTAACATGTAAGCAATTTCACTTACGGAAAACTCATTTGAAACAAGCATTTCTTTTGCTTTCTCAATTTTAAGAGCAATAATAAATTTTTCGAGGGTAGTTTTGGTTTTCTTTTTGAAAAGTTTTGCAATCTTTTCGTACGGCAATTGCAGTTTCTGGCTTATATATTCAGAATTTCTAATGAGCGAATTGGTATTGTAACTGTAAAAAATAAGTTCGATAGCGGCTTGCTTAGTTCGTTCAACAATTTTGTCATCAGAATCTTTAACTAATTCAAAACCACATTTTTTAAACAGTTTTAACAGTTTATTTTCTGTTTCAGGGTTATCGTCAATATCTAAAATAGCTTCACCAAGACTAATTTTATGAATGATAATATGTTGATTAGAAGATAAAACTACCTCAAGAAGCTGAATACAGCTTTTAGAAAACATATTCTTGAGGTAGTATATTTTTATCATTTAATTTGAATATCGCTCATCAAATGTACTTTAGTTTTTATTGAGTTTGAAATTAAACATGCCTTTTCCGATTTTTCTAAAATACGTTCTGCACGTTCTTTTTTCGATTCGTCATCAATAATCAAGCGAGGTTTAAGTATAATTTCTGTCATTAAAAATTTGCCTTCAACTTTATCTAAAATGCCTTCGGCATCGCATTCAAAACTTTTAAATTCTAGTTTAGAAAATTCGGCTATAGCTAAAAAGGTAGTCAAAAAACAACTTAGCACTGCTGATGTGAATAAATGTTCGGGCGACCAAATACCTGCAATTCCTTTTTCAAATTCGGGAGGTGTGGCTACTTCAATTTTGGTTGGTAATTCTGGTGAATTTAAAATCCCTTTTCTTCCTTCTTCCCATTTTAGGGAAACATGATAACTGTGTTTGTCCATTGGTTTACGATTTACGATTGTTTATTTACGAATTGTTCTGATTAAATATTAGCCAACGCTCGTTCTAACTTTTCGTTTACTTCTTTAGCATGTACTTCTAAATCTGAGTTACCAACTGCACCCATGGCTGCCAATGGGTCGATAATGGCAATTTCTACATCTCCATTTGGTAACTGACGAAGTGTAACATTACAAGGTAACATAGTACTTATCGTTGGTTCTATACTCAATACTTTGTCGGCATACACCGGATTACAAGCTCCTAAAATTACATGAGGCAAATAATCTTTGTCTAATTTCTTTTTCATGGTTGCTTGTATATCAATTTCGGTAAGTACACCAAAACCTTCTTTTTTTAATTCTTCTTCTACTTTTGGGCGTATAGCCTCAATAGTAGTTGCTTTAATTGTTTTTGCGTGATAATACTTCATGGTTCTTAAAAATTTAATTTTCTATTTTCTATTTTCTATTTTCTATTTTCTATTTTCTATTTTCTATTTTCTTATCCATTTCTACAACAAAAATTCCTCTAATTTCATTTTCGGCGTAGCCAAAAGCTTTATCGGTTGGATATAGTTTTTTTATCTTACTCAAGGTTTCTGCTGTAATTTGTTTTTCTGGTGTTCCGTGGCATTTCATACACATATCGTTCGTTTCAATCGGATAATATCCAATCATTTTGTTGTTGCTTTCAAAAACCTTTGGTCCAAATTTTTCGCCGTTTTGCTTTGCTTTTCTCCAACCTTCAATGTAAGACAATTCATCAGTATTTGCTTGGTTGTTTGGGTTTCTTGGTTTGTCGGAAACTCGTTTTACTTTTGCATTTAACACCACCGACATACTATCGGTAATAGGAATAGCTTTGGTGTTACAAAACTCTACAGCTCCAGCTGCACCTTTTTCCTTAACTGCTGCCATTAGGTTTTTTCCTAAATTGGCTTTGGTTTCGTTAGCTATGTTTCTGCCTAAATCTTCATAGTTTATTTCTTGAGGTTTTTCGGCTTGTTCTTTCTCAAATTTTTCCCATTTTGCATACCACTCATCTGACGAAACATCATTTTTATATAAATAGGAAACCATTAATTTTAAATCATCTTCTTTGAAACTCATTTTGGGCATAATACCAAAATTTCTTACTGCACCAGGCATAATGGAGTTTTCTTCAGTTGGATTATTAATGAAATGAACTATGTTTTTTACAAACTCTTCTTCTGTAGTTTTTTCATTTAAATAATGTTCTCTTATCTTAAATAATGGTGGAGCTACTCTATTATCTGTTTCCAAATTTGGGTTGTGGCAAGTAAAACAATTGGTTTTGAGTAGCAATAATGCTTTATCGTCGGTGTTTACTTGTTCTTCAACATTATTGTCGATAATTTCTTGTGCCGAATTGTTTGTGCATGAATTAATGCTCCAAATTAATGGAAGCGTTAATATTGCTGCTATGATTGTATTTTTCATTCGAAATAGGTATTGTATTCAACAAATGCATTTTTTATTTCTTGATATATTTTTTCTTGTTCTGTTTGTTCTGTTGCTGCATCAAATTGTTCTGAAAGTTCAATAAAAGGCACTAACCATTTATGTAGCTCATCATGAGCTTGACCTGTCATGGTGCAATTTGATGTTAACGATTCAATGTTTTCATCTATAACTTTTGCTAAAGCAATATAATCGGCACTTTCTTTACCATTAAATTCATTCACCGCTTTTTCCATGTTTTTTATATAAACAGCCATGCTTTCTATTACTTTCCATTTTTCGCCATTGTTTAAAACAATTTCTTCGTGTTCGTGATGATGTGTTTCTTCTTCAGCTGTGGCAGTATTTTCTGAAAGAGTTTGTTCATTTATTGCTTCTTCATTGGTTGTTGATGAACATGCAAATAGTGTAATTGATAATGCTGCTAGAATTGCCGTTTTTTTCATTTTTTTAAAATTTTTAGTAATTATTATTTTTTTGATTTTTATACGATAAATAAAATGCTGTAAGTGTTAATACAATGGTAAAAGCAATTCTGAAAATCATTGCTTTTACAGTTTTTTCTTCATAAACGCCTTCATTTTTAATATAAACCTGAAGTGCAACAAAAACTACTATTAAAATTGCAGTTGATAGAGCCAAAAGTATTTTTGCCCAATCAACTTTTTTATGAATTAACCAAGCTGATAGTAAATAAATAATTCCGCAAACCAAATTAGCATAAACAATAAACAATACATAATTTCCTTCTTTTTCGCGAATACCAAACCAATCGAAAATAATCGACAGTGTCATAAAAACAGAAAGACCTCCAAAAAAAGTAAGGAGTACTGATGATATTATTTTAACGGCTTTCATAAGGTATATTTTTTTTGAATGTATTGCTTTAAACTTGTAGCAATAAATTTATTTTCAATAAGTTGATTCAATTTTTCTTGATTGGGTTTTGATTCATAAATCAAACGATACACTTCTAAAACAGTTGGCGAAGCGTTATCTCTATCAATAAGTTTTAATTCATCGTTTGTTTTTACATTTCCTTCTTTCAAAACTCTCACATAAATACCTGGAAAATTGGATAACCTAAACTCATTCACCACTTTTTGATTATTAAATTTAATGCCCATTTTATAGCATGGTTGGCGTGGCTGAGTAATTTGAATTATTGCTTCGCCAATTTCAAACGTATCACCAATTCTTAACGTAGATTCATCGATGTTTTCAACAGTAATATTTTCGCCAAACATTCCAAAATCGAAAGCCGTTTGTGGGTATTTATTTTTCCAAAACTCGTAGTGATTAAACCCATAAAGATAACAAGCCTTATTTTCGCCTCCATGATGCTCTCTGTCAACCACACTATCCTCTTTCACATCGGTTTTACCTAAATATATCGTTTCAACTGGATTTTTAAAATAGCCTGTTAGTTCTTCTTTACCATTAACTGTAATGGTTTGTGGTTTGCTAATATTTACTGATAGTACTTTCATTATTTTTCAATCATTTTTAACAATCCATTTAAAACCATTGTTCCATCTTTTATTAAGTTGGATTTGTTGCCAGATAATTTCCATTTCAAAACTACCATACGCATACTTCCCATTATAATGGTTGTAATTGCATCGACACTTAACAAGGTAGAAATCTCTCCATTTTTTTGACCCTTTTCAATTAAGCTAGCAATGTTTTGTTGCATCATTTCCATCATTTTTGAAAGCTGATTGCTCAATTCTTTATTAAACTGAAAAATGCCTTCAGAAAAAATTACACTGCAAATGGCAGGGTTTTTTACAAAATTGTTGAGTTGAGATGCAAAAAGTTGTTGTAACAATTCAGCAGATGTTTTGTTTTCTTGAATAATAATATCGCCAATTCTCGATTTCATGTCGAGCATAAAATAATTAATCAAACCCAACAATATTTTATTTTTACTTTCAAAATGCCTGTAAAGTGCCGCTTCAGAAAGATTTAAATCGGCAGCTAAATTTTTTATGGTAAGTTCTTGAATTCCAAAAGAATCTATCCTTTTGGTTGCTGCTTGCATAATCTCAATTTGTCTGTCTGTGAAATTATTATCCATTGAATTTGTTTATTTTATTTTAAGAAAAGAAAATCCCAACCAAATTACCGAAACAGTTAAACTTATTGCACCAATTAAAACAAAAATAGGTGGAGCACTTAAATAAACTTCTGCCAAAATTCCAACAGGCATTAATAAACCTAATAAAGCCAAACAAGATATGACTTTTACATTGCTTAGTTTTTCATTGAAATGAAGTAATAAATAACCAATTACAATGTTTAAAAAAGCAAATAAATTGCCGTGAACGTGAGCAAGTCTACTTTCAAAGTGTTTACCAAAGCTATAAGAATCAACCCATGCTTCTTTATTAGGTGCAAAATCTCTTAAATAGATTAATAAAAAACCATATAGCATAAAAACTCCCATAGTTAAAAATCCTATTGCTATATTATATTTTCCGAAATTTTTCATAAAATGTAAGTTAGTGTTTACTTACAAAAGTATATCTAATAAATCAAACAGCGTTTAAAAAAAATGTTAAATTATCTTAAAAAGAAAAATTTAGAAGAAAAAAATTTAAATGATATTTTCTTTAAAAGCATAAATAACTATTCCTGCGGTATTTTTCAACCCAAGTTTAGTCATAATGTTTTTTCGATGTGTGTTTACAGTGTGTGTACTCAAACAAAGAGCATCGGCAATTTCTTTATTGGTTAACCCATCACTTATCATTCGAATAATTTCAATTTCTCTTTCTGATAAAGAACTACCAGAACAACTACCCGATTCATCGTCTTTATCTGCTAAAATATCAATAACATGACCGCAATAAAATTGCTTTCCATTTTTGGTATCTTCAATAGCTTCTAAAATTTCTGGTTTATCACAATCGTCAAGCAAATAACTATCAACACCTAATTTAAGTGCTTTATAAATGGTTTGTTTTGGTAATACATCTGTAATCGCCAATATTTTGGTGCTTTTATAAGCTTTTTTTATATCAGCAATAAAATCAACACCAAATGAAGGTTGAGAATAATCAATAACCACAATGTCTGGAAAATATTTTTTTGAAGTAGAAACAAAACTCTCTTTGCTATCTACCACACCCAAAACTCTATTGCCTAATCTACTTTGTAGAATGGTTTTTAAACCTTCTCCAGCAATTAAATTATTGTTTACAATTAAAATATCTATCATTTGTTATTGTTATTTAGACTAATTCTAAATAATATCCAAAAGTAAACAGTTTTAAGTATTCAAACAAAGAATTTTCTATATAATTTTTAAGTATTTTGATTGATTATAATTTATCGTTAAATTTACTATTCAATTTTACCAATGAAACAAGGTTTTTTCTATATTATATTACTCCTTTTGTTAGGTTTTTCATCCATAAAAGCTCATAACGAAGGTTTACGTTTTATTGAAAATAAAGGACAGTGGACCGCTCCATTTCTTTATAAAGCAGACATTGGTAATGGAGCATTATTTGTTGAACAAAAAGCATTTACATACAATTTATACAATGCCGATGAAATGCAAAGCAATCATTTTTCGGTAACAAGCAACCCTAAATCGATAAAATACCATGCTTTTAAAGTTAACTTTTTAAATGCTTTAAACGCTCAAATTCATCATACCGATAAATACCCCGAGTACTACAATTTTTTATTGGGTAGCAATAAAAATTTATGGAAAAGTAAGGTAGCTTCCTATCATCAAATCGAGTACAAAAATCTTTATCCAAACATTGATTTGGTGCTATATTCCATGGGTAATTTTTTAAAGTACGATGTTATTGTTCAACCATTAGGAAAAGTAGCCGATGTGCAATTGTTTTACGAAGGCGTAGATTTATTAAAAATAGACCGTTCAGGAAATTTAATTGTTAAAACTTCGGTTGGTGATGTAGTTGAACAAAAGCCTTATGCTTATCAAAACATTAACAACACTAAAGTTGAAGTTGCTTGCGAATACATGCTAAAAAACAACGTACTTTCATTTAATGTTACTGGAAAATACAATAAGAACTTGCCGCTCGTTATCGACCCCGTTTTAATTTTTTCAAGTTTTTCTGGTTCAAATGCCAATAATTTTGGAATGACTGCCACTTATGGTTACGATGGAAGTTTATTTGCTGGTGGTACTGCTTTTGGTGTTGGCTACCCTACTACTTTAGGTGCTTTCGATTCTTCTTTTAATGGAGTTCCTGCTGGAGGAATAACCGATGTTGTTATAACCAGATACGATTCAACAGGAACAAATTTGATTTATTCAACCTATATTGGTGGGGTTCAAACAGAAACGCCTCACAGCTTAATTGCCAACGAAAACAACGAATTGTATTTGTATGGAGCTACCAGCTCATTAGATTTTCCTATGTTAAGCAATTCGTACGATGATTCGTTTAATGGAGGAACTCCTGTTTACTACGTAAGCACTGGTGCAAATTTTATTAATGGTACAGATATTTACATTTCTAAACTAAGTGCTGATGGTACTACTTTACTTGGTTCAACCTACTTGGGTGGTTCAAAAAATGATGGAATAAATACCACCGTTAGCAACAACTACGATTCGTTGATGAACAATTATGGCGATATTTTTAGAGGTGAAATTATGCTCGATGCACAAGGAAATTGCTATTTAGCCTCATCAACAAGGTCAGACGACTTTCCTATAATAAATGGTTTTAACAATAACTTAGATGGTTTGCAAGACGGAATTATTGCAAAATTCAACACCAATCTTTCTGTATTAGAATGGAGTTCGTTTATTGGAGGAAGTAATGTTGACGCAGGTTATTCTGTAAAAGTTGATACAACAGGTTATGTTTATGTTTGTGGAGGAACTGCTTCAGTAGATTTTACAACAACAACTGGAACAATTAACACCTCTTATCAAGGTGGAATGGCAGATGGTTATGTTGTAAAAATTGATACCAACGGAACTCAACTTTTGGCTTCTACTCTACTAGGAACTTCTGCATACGACCAATGTTATTTTTTAGAAACCGATCGTTTTGGAAGTATTTATGCTGTTGGTCAAACACGAGGCACATTTCCTGTAATAAACGCTGCTTATAGCAATCCAAACAGCAGTAATTTTATTGTTCGAATGAACAACGATTTAACAACCATCGATTACAGCACCATTTTTGGAAATGGAAACATCAATGCAAAATTTTCACCTTCTGCTTTTTTGGTTGATAGATGTGAAAACATTTATGTTTCTGGCTGGGGCGGTGATATTTTAACCGGAATTAATCTTACTGGAATGCCCACCACTCCTGATGCTGTTTTCCCCAATTCTCCAAATGGTTTCGATTTTTACCTAATTGTGTTAGAACGCAATGCTCAATCACTTCTTTACGGAACTTATTTTGGCGGTTCAATTAGCAGAGAACATGTTGATGGAGGAACCAGTCGTTTTGATAAAAATGGTATTGTGTATCAATCGGTTTGTGCTGGTTGCCAAAACAACGATGATTTTCCAACCTCGCCTGGTGCGTGGTCGTCAACAAACAACAGTAGTGGCTGCAACAACGGTATTTTTAAATTCGATTTTGAAATTATTCCAAAAGCAGAATTTACGGTCGATAACTTTGAAGGTTGTGCTCCGCTTACGGTAACTTTTACGAACAACAGCAACAGCAGCGATACTTATTTGTGGGATTTTGGTAGTGGTGATACCACCTCAGTTATTTTTAATCCAATTAGAACTTATACCATTCCTGGAACATACAACGTAACACTAATTATTCAAGATTCTATTTGCAATACCATCGATACTGCCTTTCAAACCATTACTGTTAATCCTCCAATTGAAATTAATGCTATAAGCAACGATTCTACAAGCTGCGAACCTGTAACTCTTTTTGCTTCAGCTACTGGAGCTACCAGCTACATTTGGTCGAGCAACAACCAATTTACTGATACGTTAAATGCAGGTTTAACCGATACTTTAACCGTTTTTAACAATCAAACCACCACCTATTATGTTACTGCAACCAACAACATTTGTAGCGATGTTGATAGCGTTACCATCGTTTTTCATGCTCCATCTTCTCCTCAAATTGGTGTAAATAACCAACAAGGTTGTGCTCCATTAACTGTTCAATTTAACAACTTAAGTGGTTCTCATGATTATTACCTTTGGAATTTTGGTAGTGGCGACACCACTTCTCAAATCTTAAATCCTATCCGAACTTTTTCTAGTGCGGGTTCTTATCCTGTAACGCTAACCGTTGTAGATTCTATTTGTAATACTACGTTATCCACATCAACAACCATAACTGTTGATACGCCAGTTTCAATAACAACTCCAGGAGTAATTAACACTTGTGATTCAGCTCTGCTTTATACTTTAGGTTCGGGAGCTACAAGCTACATTTGGTCAACCAACCCTTTGTTTACCGATACACTAAACCCCGATTTGTCGGATAGTTTAATTGTTTCCGTTTCTGATACTACAACTTTTTATGTAATGGGAATTAATGGGGTATGCACGAATACCAGCAGTGTTGTAGTTAATTACAATGGAGTAAAAATTGCAGCTTTAGGAGGAGCCATCTGCTCGGGGCAAAACGACACTTTGTCGGTGGTAAGTTTAAACAACCAAACTTTAACTTATTCGTGGCAACCAATAGCTGAAATTATTTCGGGTGAAAATACTGCCAACCCAATTGTAAATCCTGTAACAACTACCATTTACTATGTTACTGCCCAAAACAGTTTTGGTTGTTCTGCAAACGATTCTGTAACAGTTTTTGTTTCTGGGTTTAACCCAAACAACATTAGCATTTCTGCCGATAAAGACACCTTAATAAATGGCGAAGGAACTTATTTACACGCACTTCCTGATACCAACTTTAGTTATGTTTGGAATCCAAACAGCAACTTATCTTCTAACACCATTGCCAGTCCGTTTGCAAACCCTACAACTACAACTACTTACACTCTGCTATTTACTGAAAATGGTAGTGGTTGTACTTATCAAAAAACGTACACACTTTATGCTTTTGAATTGGTGTGCGACGAACCCGATGTTTTTCTGCCCAATGCATTTACTCCAAACGGCGACAAAGAAAATGATGTATTGTATTTAAGA
Organism: Flavobacteriales bacterium; assembly: GCA_015075325.1. Lineage (GTDB taxonomy): Bacteria > Bacteroidota > Bacteroidia > Flavobacteriales_E > Vicingaceae > Vicingus. The sequence goes on from JABTUP010000014.1 coordinate 85,255, forward strand.
GGACGAAATGTTGAATTGATGCATTTAAAAATATACAACCGCTGGGGCGAATTGGTTTTTGAAACCGATAAACAAACCATTGGCTGGGATGGCACATACAATGGAAAACCTGTCGACCCCGCAGTATTTGTATATCACTTATCTGTAAAATGTATTGACGGACAAGAATACTTTAAAAAAGGAAATGTTACTGTAATACGTTAGTTGAAAGTTTGTAAAGTATAAAGTTTATAAAGTTAAAAGTTTGTAAAGTTGAAAGTTACCACACCACCATTGAATATTTTTCTAAACTTATTTTCTTCGAGAACGATTGTTTATTTGTTTCTACTAACTTTTTACTTTCAACTTTCAACTTTTAACTGCTCCGCTCAAGACATCCATTTTTCTCAATTTTATAATTCGCCATTAAACCTTAACCCTGCTTTAACTGGTAGTTTTGCTGGCGATATTCGTTTGGTTGCTAACCAACGTACACAATGGAGTTCGGTTACCACTCCCTACTCTACTTATGGTATTTCGGTTGATGCAAACACCATTTATAATACTCCATTCCATATCGGTTTAGGTGTTTACAACGATAAAGCAGGCGATTCGGAATACAGCACACTCCAACTGGCACCAAGTTTTGGTTACACCTATTTTATTGGAGATTCTACCCATAGTTTAACAGCAGGTGTTCAACCTACTTTTACTCAGCGAAGCATTAATTATAACCGTTTAAAATTCGACAACCAATACAACGGTGTTAGTTACGACGAAAGTTTAGGTAACGGCGAAACCTTTAGTAATGAAGGACGACAATACCTCAATGTGCATGGTGGCATTAGCTGGAATTATACTCTAAACCTGAGAAAAACAGTTACAGCAGGCGTGGCTTTGCACAATATTTTTAGTCCTAAACAAAGTTTTTTTAACGACGATAACATTGAACTACACAAACGATTTACCATACATGCCAACGGAACATTTAAGGTTGCCAACAAAATAGATGTTGTTCCTGGTATTTCGGTAATGACACAGCATCAATTTAAAGAAATTATTTTTGGTGGCTCAGGAAAATACCACCTCAATTATGGCGATTACAAAGCCGTTTATTTAGGCTTTTGGTATCGCAATAGCGACGCTACTTATGTTACAGCCGAAATGGATTATGGAAATTTTCATTTTGGAGTAAGTTACGACATCAACCTATCGTCGTTAAAAGTTGCCAGCCGAAACCGAGGTGGATTTGAGTTCTCTGTAATTTACATCTTCGAAAAGTTTCGCCCAACCATTAAGCGATACAAAGCTTGTCCGAATTATATTTAGGTAGTAAAAATCAAAGCTTTTTAAAAAAGCTTTGATTTTAAAATGCTTTGTAAAACTAGTACTGAATTATATTTTACTCGAAAAGAAGCAAAGCTTTGATTTTAAAATGCCTTGTAAAAACTAATACTGAATTATATTTTACTCGAAAAGAAGCAAAGCTTTTTAAAAAAGCTTTGCTTCTAAAAATTAGCCAAAAAAAATGCCCCGTAGAAAGACGAGGCGGCTTAATGTTTTCACAACGGAATAATCCTTATTGTGAATAGCTTCAAAATTGTAAGACAAATTTAATTCAAAAAAATTTAATACTACCTGTTTTATATTATTGTTTTTAAAAAATGTTTAGTGTATTTTTAAAGTTCTTAAAAAATTTAATAAAATGAAAAAAATACTTGGATTGGATTTGGGAACAAATTCTATTGGATGGGCTCTTGTTGAGCAAGATTTTGAAAACAAACAAGGACAAATATTAGGATTAGGAAGTAGGATTATTCCGATGCCTCAAGATATTTTAACGGATTTTGGAAAAGGAACAACAAAATCTCAAACTGCGGATAGAACCAAAGCAAGGGGCGTTAGAAGACTTTATCAACGTGACAATTTAAGACGAGAAAGACTGCACAGAGTTTTAAATATTCTTAATTTTTTACCACAACATTTTAAAAATGAAATTGATTTTGAATTTCATAAAGGGCAATTCATCAATTACGGAGAACCTAAATTGCCTTTTTTCAAAAATGATGAAGGCAAATACGAGTTCCTTTTTAAAGATTCGTATAATGAGATGGTTGAAGAATTTAAAAAAGCACAACCTGATTTGTTTTATACCAAAGCAAACGGAAAAGAAACAAAAATACCTTATGATTGGACAATATATTATTTAAGAAAAAAAGCACTTTCTCTAAAAATATCAAAAGAGGAGTTAGCTTGGCTAATTCTAAACTTTAATCAAAAAAGAGGTTATTACCAATTAAGTGAAGATGAACAAGAAAATGACGAAAATAAAATTAAAGAATTTGTTGTTTTAAAGGTTGGAAAACTTATAGAAACAGGAGAAATTGCAAAAAAGACTGGAGATAAATTATTTAAAGTTTTTTTTGAAAATGGTTGGGAATATGATAAACCTACTGCAAGACCACAAGATTGGGAAGGAAAAACAAAAGAGTTTATTGTAACCACATCAGAAACCAAAGATGGTAAAATAAAAAGAAGTTATAAAGCTGTAGATTCTGAACAAGACTGGATTGCAATAAAAAAGAAAACAGAACAAGAAATTGGAAAAAGTGGGGAAACAATTGGAACATATATCTACGAAACTCTTTTAACAAATCCTACTCAAAAAATAAGAGGTAAATTAGTAAGAACGATTGAACGAAAGTTTTACAAAGACGAGTTAAAATCTATCCTTGAAACACAAATTGAATTACATACTGATTTACAAAGTAAAAAATTGTATTCAGCTTGTATAAATGAACTCTACCCAAACAATGAGGCACACAGAAAAAATATTGAAAACAGAGGTTTTCTCTATCTTTTTATGGACGATATTATTTTCTACCAGCGTCCACTTAAAACAAAAACTTACCTGATTAGTGATTGTTCATTAGAATATAGAATTAGAAAAGATACGAAAGAGAAAGTTTATATAAAGTGCATCGCCAAGTCGAATCCAATATTTCAAGAATTTAGATTGTGGCAGTTTTTAGCTAATTTAAAAATCTATGAACGAGAACGCGATGGCAATTTTGATGTTGATGTTACAATGGAATTATTAAATTCTGAAGATGAATGGGTTAAACTATTTGATTCGCTAAATGACAAAGAAGAAATCAGTCAAAAACAGATGCTTTCATACTTTAAGTTAAATGTAGAAAAATATAGATGGAATTTTGTTGATGAACCAGATAAAAAATATCCTTGCAATGAAACAAGATTTTCATTTCTATCTAGATTTAAAAAATTAAACATTGATAGCTCTTTTTTAACACCAGAAGTTACTCAACATCTTTGGCATTTATTGTATTCCGTTACTGACCCAGAAGAACGGAAAAGTGCAATTAAAAAATTTGCTACAAAACATAGTTTAAATACTGTATTTGAAGAGTTGTTTGCAAAATTCCCTCCTTTCAAAAGGGATTATGGCTCATTTTCGGAAAAAGCCATAAAGAAACTTTTACCTTTTATGAGAAAAGGAATTTATTGGAGTGAAGACAACATTTCCGAACAGGCAAAAACAAGAATAAATAGCATTATAGAACGATTAGAAACTATCAAATTTGAATTAAATAGACTAGAAGAAATAACGGATGATGTTGTACCAAAACAAGTTTTAAAAAGTTTTATTAATTCCGATTATTCTTTAAAAGGGCTAAATACCTATCAAGCATCATATTTGGTTTACGGTAGACATTCTGAAGCAAGTGATACAAAAAAGTGGGCAACCTCGCAAGATATTGCCGATTTTCTAAATCCAAAACTAAAAGGCTCATTCAAACAACATTCTTTACGCAACCCTATAGTAGAACAAGTATTAACCGAAACACTTAGAGTAGTTAAAGATATTTGGGATGAATTCGGAAATGGCGAAGAAAGTTATTTTGATGAAATTCATATTGAGTTGGGAAGAGAAATGAAAAATGACAAAAAAACAAGAGAAAGAATTTCTAAAACTCAAAACGAAAATGAAAACACCAACCTACGTATTAGAGCTATATTGAATGAATTATTGAATGATGGTTTAGATGTAAAGCCTTACTCTCCAAGCCAGCAGGAAATTCTAAAAATTTATGAGGAAGGTGTTTTTCAAAATGAAAATAAAAAAGAAGCTTTAGAGGAAATTGAAAAAATAAGAAAGAATGCTAGCCCCTCAAAATCTGAAATACAACGCTATAAACTTTGGCTAGAACAAGGTTATATTTCACCATATACCGGAAAGTCAATTATGCTTTCTGAATTATTTACACATAAATATCAAATTGAACATATATTTCCTCAATCAAGATATTTTGATGACTCGTTGAGCAACAAAATAATTTGTGAAGCAGAAGTAAATCAACTTAAAGATAATAGAACTGCTTATGAATTTATAAAAGAATTTGGTGGTACTTCAGTTGATTTAGGTCAAGGGAGAAATATAAAAGTATTTACTATACCTGAATATGAACAACACGTAAAAACTTATTTTAACAAAAACAAAATAAAACGAGAAAACTTATTAAACGAAGATATTCCTGAGTCATTCATAAATCGTCAGATGAATGACAGCCGTTACATTAGTAAAGTTGTTAA
>JABTUP010000015.1 GCA_015075325.1 Flavobacteriales bacterium
AGCAGAGATACATGCTGGGCCGTCGTGATATTGAGTGTTGATTTGATAAGAGAAAGGTTTTGCTCTTTTATATCCATCAGATTGTTTTGCAAAATAAATCGATAAATAAGGTTGTCCAGATAAATCATCAGCATTTTCGTTTACCAAATCAATGCCTCGTTCAGAAACAAACAAAATTCCATCTTTGTACTTAACTGGTGAAAAATCAGCAGTAGCCGAGTTTATTTTTGAAAAAGATTCAACACTAAATTCTTTTGGATCAACTTCCCAATTAACAACATCTTCACATGATTGAAGCATTAATTTTCCAATTAAACTTGATGGATTTTTCTTAATAAAGAACTCAAATTGTTCGCGAGCCTCGCTAAATTTTCCATTGTTTTTTAAGGCTTGACCATAATAAAGATTGTTGCTACTTTCTTCTGAGTTTAATTCAACAGCTTTTGCAAAATACTTTTCTGCATTTTCATAATCTTTTAGTTTACGATATGAGAAAGCAATGTTTTCATTTGCTTTTATGTTTGATGGATCTTTTTTTAGTACTTTTTGGTAATATTCGATTGCTTCAAAGTATCGTTCTCCTTTAAACGCATCGTTCGCTTTGTTTAATTGAGCAAAAGTTGGGGTAGCATATAACACTAACAAAAGCAGGGTAATGATGGGGAAATTGAATACGCTAGTTACTTTACTCATGCTTTGTTAAAAATATCTTGGCGAAGTTACTCTAGTTTTACTAAGGTTAAAATCATAACCAACAAAAATTTCGTGCGAACCACTACCTGTAGTTTGTGTTAATGCACTAAAATTGTGATCGTAAGCATAGCCTAATCTAAAATTTTTATTGATATTATATTCAGCCAAAATAATAATACTTTTTCGGGTGTTTAGTGTTAAACCAAATTGGATGGTTTTATTGATAAGTATACTACCGTTTACATCAATGTTTCCATTTCCTTGTCTGTCGGAACGAATAAGTGTAGATGTTTTTAAAACCAATTCGTTATTTAGTACAAAAGCTTTTCCAATTGTTCCGGTAATATGAGAATAAACTTGAGCCCCATTGTTGGTTTCAACCATTGCTTTAGTAAAACTAAATTGAGCCTCATTCATGTGTTCAAGTGCTAACCCAGCATAAAAAGTATTGGTGTTATAATATAAACCGAAATCGAAGGTTGGAATAACAAAACTACCAACGGCGGTGTTTGGAATCTGGTCTTCTTTGTCTTTGTATTCAATCATGTCCCAGTTGTAATTGTAGTTTTGAATACCACCACGCAAACCAAAAGCTAATGTTCCTGCTCCAACTTTAATTCGGTAGGCATAAACTGCCGTTGCTGTAATAATGTTTTTTGGACCAATTTTATCGTTGGTAACATTTAAACCAACTCCCATACTTCTAAATTTTAGAGGGCTGTTTACCGAAAAGCTTGTGTAACGGGAGCTCCTTCAAACCAACCCACTGCTATGATGAACTAAAAACTCCGCTCAAAGTTTCACGACTACCAGCGTAGCCTGGATTTCTTATTAATTGTTGATTAAATATATACAAACTGTATTGAGGGTCTTGTTGAGTTAAACCTTTAATACAGTTAGCAATGTTAGTATTAATAGTATTTTTCATTTTTAATTCTTTCATTCTAAATTCTGAACTCTCATTATCTGGTACTTTCATCCAGCCTTTATAAAAGTTCCTGCCACATCTGCAATGTAAAAGTAGGTGCTGTCGGCAAAATCTTTTACCGTTTTTGTTTGTCCTTTCCAAATTTTTTGTCTTCTTCGTTCGAATAGTTTTCTTTGTTCCTAAACTAAATCGCCCTAATGGTTAAATATTTAATATTGTTATTAGAAATTTTCGATATTATCAACATACCAAACATCGTTGTCACCATCGCCATTTTGGGGTTAAACCGAGTAAAATTTAAGTTTACATTTTCAGTCGTTGTCAATTCCAATACAGTAATTAATCACCATAAAACAACCTGAAGTACCTACAATACGAACCAAATATACGCTGTTTTAGTTTTTGATTCGTCGAACGAAATAGTGGTATCGTTGTTAAGCGAATAAACAGCGTGTAAGGACCAGCACAGCCCAATACATTGTTAATGAAAATAGAACCATTTTCGGAGCCTTTACAACTTTCATTAATTACCTCGTAACTTACTACTGAGTCGATAACCAATGTAGGCTGCTGAAAACCCTGTGTTAAAATTTTATTTACCGAAAACAAGGTTTGAACTACTGCTTCGCCAACTGTAGAAGATAACGACATGTTTGCTCCCACCACATAGCCTCCAGCACTACCAATTACTTGACGCTCCAGCACTACTTGTGCATTTGCACCACAAGCTATAAAAAGGAGTATGTAAAGGAGTTTTTTCATTTATTTTTTAGTTGTTGGAGTTGCTGAATATCTAATAAATCTTTTGGTCGTCCTGCTTTTATTTTACTTGTAATTAAGTCTTCAAAACTTAATACATTCCATCGCAATAGGTTTTCTCCGTTAATTTCTACTTTTTCGGCATCTGAATAAGCTTGGTCAAAAGGTTTGTTTATTGAAAAACGAGTAATGAGTTCTAAACTTAAATCAACAGGAGAAAACTTAATAGAAATATTTTGCTCTTGATTTTTAACTTCTTTAGGAAAATCCTCAATATCGTAATTCATTTCTTTGAAAACGGCAATTAATCTTCTAAGGTTCTCAGTAGTAGTGTCAATCCAAAAATCAACGTCTGCCGAATGACGTTGGTAGCCATGAAAATTTACAGCACCACCGCCAACCATAATCATTCTAACTTGATGTTTGGTTGCTAGTGCAATAAACGAGTTAATATTTTCTTGCCAATTATTTTCCACTTTTACCGAGTTCAATTACAATTTCAAAGTTGTTTTTCTTTACTTCTTTATGATGGTTTAACCACTTGCTTTTTTCCATTAACATCAAAAAACGATATAAACGCTCCACAGGACTCAACGCCAAAAACTCAGCTTGTTGAACCTTATTGCTTTCATCTTTTGTTGTGTAGGTTATTTTCATTAATCCTGTTCTTTTATTTCTTTTCCAACTTTATCATTTCAATTTTCATATCTTTTCTTTCTCATTTTTTTAATCTTCTCTCGCAGATTACACTGATTTCCGCAGATGTTTTACTCTTTCACTTTCCCTCTCACTCAACTTTTATTTTTTCAACTTTCACATTTTTTTTCTCCCTTTCATCTTTGTAATCCTTTAACTTTATTCTCTCACGAGTTACGCTTCGCTAAACTCGCGATAGCAGGGGGAATATGTAAAGGAGTTTTTTCATTTATCTAATTCAATTTTTTTCAATTCATTTTCAATTTCTTCAACAGTAGGTAAGTTACTTTTTAAATTTTCGGGTAATATTTCACCAAAAGTAAACTCACTTATTCCCATGGGTTTATTTATATCACGAAGTGCAAATTCTGCTTCTATATTATTTTTGTCTCTACACAACAAAATACCAATAGTAGAATTGTCGGTAGTGGTTTTTAACAATGAATCGACTGCCGAAAGATAAAAATTTAATTTTCCTGTATATTCAGGGATAAATTTAGTGTTTTTTAACTCAATAACCACGTAGCATTTTAAATGGATATGGTAAAACAACAAGTCAATAAAATATTCGTTTTCAGCAACTTCAATTCTATATTGTTTGCCAACAAACGCAAAACCTTTGCCCAATTCCAATAAAAATTTTGTGATGTGAGTTGTTAATTGTTGTTCAATGTCTTTTTCTTTAAATGGTGCTTCTAGCGACAAAAAATCAAAAACATAAGGATCTTTTATGGTTTGTTGAGTTATGCTGGCAAGTTCTTCGGGTAGTGTTGTTTTAAAATTGCTTATGGCGTTGCCTTGTCGTTGAAACAGGTTAGTTTTTAATTGTAGAGCCAAAATTTCTCTGTTCCAATTGTTTGCTATCGTTTGTTTTATGTAAAATTCTGCTTCGATTATTGAGGTTGATTTGGTAAAAATGATGATATGATGCCCCCATGGGATTTTTGCAATATCGTGAGCTATAAATTGGTCAACAGCCTGTTGACCAATTTGGTTTTGATAAAACAAATAAAATCGTTGGCAATATTTTAAATTGGTAATGGAGAATCCTTTTACATCGGGAAATTCCTTTTTTAAATCAGCAGCTATTTGGTTGATGAGTTTATCTCCCCAATGGGCGTTCTGTTGTTTTTCAACAATTTGCTGCCCCAATTCCCAATACAGTTTTATTAATGATGCATTAACTGCAACAACAGTTTTTAGCTGAGCTGCTCTAACTTTTTGTTTTAAGTTATTAAGCCAACCAATGTATTCGTTATTTGCAATCAATACACTCATTTTTCTTTTGTTTCTCTAAGTCTATCCTTGCTCGACAAGGAATCTGTTTTTTTATTTCTTTTTTATTTTTCTCTCGCAGATTACACTGATTTCCGCAGATTTCTTTTAACTTTTTTTTTCTTTCAACTTTCTCATTTAATCTTTCTCATTTATTTTCATAATCTTTTCGCTGCTCTACTTCATTGCGAGACACGAAGCAATCTTTCCTTTTTCACATTTCTTTGTTCAAGTCCTTAGTCGCCACCACTTTTGCCCTTGCTTCAGATTAAGGACAGGTTGGGGGAGAAAGCTTTTAGTCTGTTATTACATTATTTCCATTGCTTATTAAAGTATTTTTATCAATTATTCCCTGTCCTGTTGGCGGAGCAGGTGGAGTTTGATTATCTAAAAAGTAATCACCATACATTTGTGTTGGTATAACATTAGCAAAATGGTTCAATATAGAATTAACCGAAGAAGACGTTAATTTATTGGATATAATATTATATTCCCCTCCATTTGACATAAACAAATTTGGATGGGTTATTGAAGTGAGAGAATTATTATAAAAAGAACAGTACATTGAAATTTCATGGAATGGTAAATTGAGTGTTGTTAATGTTGTGTTTCCTATTATGTTAATTGAATTAATAGAAGAAGTTGTATTTGCAGCAGATGGAGGAAAATAAATATTATTAAGTGCTGCATTATTAGTAATATGAATTGAGGTATAACTGTTAAATCCAGATGACTCTAAACTTGGAAAGTCTAAAGTAGAAAGCAATGTAGAATGAATTGTTATTTGATTTATCTTTTTGAGATTACCTAAATCAATTGATGTCAAACCAAAACATCTTTCAAATTGAAGTCCATATTTAACAACTTCTAAGTTTGATAAGTTTAATGAGGATATTGAAGGGTTATCTGTAAAAACTAAGTTATTCGTGTTTTTTAAAGATGTAAAAGAAAGTGAATTTAGATTGGTATTGTTAATAATCATATTATCAGAAAATACGGTCACTAACCCACTAAGATCAACCATAGAAAGACTTGTATTATCCATAATTTTTAAGGTAACCAATTCCGATACTTGACTTAAATTTACAGTTGTAAGATTGGTCGTGTTTTCAATGTAAACAAACTGTGTATTAGCACCTAACTCCTCAGAAATTTTTGCTGCAGCTTCAGTATCGGTTATATCACCCGACAAAATCAAATACGTTTTTCCTCCATTTTTAGGGCTTGCTACCCAATATGAACCATCCCAGGTTAATACATCACCAACATTGGCAGTTACTGGTAATTCAATTTCGTTGGTAGGGTCGTTGTCTGCATCATCAACATTGTCAACCTCTACCGTTTTTGCATGTAACGCATAAGGCACGCTCAACAATTGGCTGGTTCCCATTACCGAATAACTTGTTCCGCCAGTTACATCTAAAGCCACTTCAACAAAATAAGGTCCGGTAGCCCAGTCGATGGCACTAAAATCGTCGCCAGTAGTGCCCGAACCAATTTGCAGGTTTACCAAACCGTACAGGTTCGTGGTCGTGCTAAATGTTTCCTGATAAACACTTGGTCCTGATGCACTACCTTGTTTAAGGGTAATTTGAAACCCAACAGCTTGATTTATTAAAATATTACCACTAGCATTACGAACTACTGCTTGGTATTCTAAGCCTTGTGGAGCTTGTGCAAAAACAAGTAAACAAGCTGTATTTATAAGTATTAATGTAATTAATTTCTTCATGTTTTTATTTCTTAATTATCTTAACTGTTTTTATTTCTTCTTTTTTTTCTGTTGTTAATTTTATAAAATACGTTCCTTTTGGTTTACCATTAAAATCAATTTGTTGGTTATCTGTAATATTTTGTTTGCTCCACAATAATTTCCCAGAAACATCGAACAACTGTAAATCAACAACTTCTTGGTTTGGATTGGAGTACAAAAAATTCAATTGATCAGCAACTGGATTGGGGTAAAATTGATAATCGTTTACTGTTTCGTTTTCGGTAACTGTAGTAATTATTAAGTTGGTTTGATGAAACCCTTGTGTTAAGGTATTGTTTGCATCGCTAACGGTAGTAACAATAGGCTCGCCAATGGTAACATCGATTTGTGCAGTGCCGTTGCTTGCACTTAGCCCATAACTTGAAATTACTTGGTTGCTAATGCTTTGAGCATTTGCCCCAAATGATGTTAAGATTAGTATGTATATTAGTTTTTTCATATATTTTAGTTATCAGATCTTGATAATTCTAACCATTTTGTTCCATTCCAAATTAATGTAATTGTATCAGCAGTATATAATAAAGCATTTCCTGCAATATTGAAATTTGCTGCCCCATCGTTTAAAGTTAAAAGATAAGGACCTGCATTTTCTATTATTAAATGTTGTCCTGTTTTTAAACCATTTGAAATAGTTGCTGTGGTTCCACCAAAAGGAGTTGTTGTTCGAATATAGCTTGAATTTCCGACGTTAATTGTATAAGTTGCAGTTGTTGTTATGCTTGAAGGGCTATACGTTACCCCTCCATTTACTTCTAAAGAAGTACCAGGAGTGGTTGTGCCAATACCAACATTACCATCTTCATCTATTCTCATTTTTTCAGTTAGACTACCTCCATTCGTATAAAATAGCATTCTTCCTTCTCCGACAGAGCCCCCAGAAGTTGTCACTTCAATTCTAGCAGTATTATTAGTTCCTAATCCATTCAGAAAATCTAATCGTGCAGCAACTGAATTTGCTGCATTTGTATTCCCTTTCAATTCTATCGCAGCTATACTTCCTGCAGCATAAGGACCTGTACTTGATATTGTTAGATAATTGGTAGCACCAGCTATCATACCAGGAGTAGTTGTTCCAATACCAACATTACCAGTAGCATTAATAGTTAATCTTGCTGCACTATTGTCAAAATCATATATTTGAAATAACCCAGCACCACCTACAGAACCACTACCTGTTGAAACAATTCGATACCTTTTACCTCCAGCACTAGTGTTTTCCATTTGCAAGCCTGTTCCTCCAGTAGCTGCAGATGATACATTAACATTTGTTCCAGCAGTTGTTGTTCCAACATTTAATTGATTTTGTATATAAACATTCCCTCCTGCAAAATAACCAGCCCAGTTAGTGGCTCCTCCCATTGCTTGTCCATACACTCCATAGTTAATACCAGAACCACCAGAAGTTTCAAAAAATCCTCCGATTTTATCGGAAGCTCCTGTACCCATAGCTCCACCATAAATACCCATAATTTCGTTGTTAACAATATTTGCAGCACTTAAATTATTAAAGAAATAACCAGATCTTCTGTTCGTTGAACTTTCAACGTGTAGTTTAAATAATGATGGGTTGGTTGTTCCAATACCAACATTTGCTGATGGAGCTATAGTCATAGCAGTTGTACCACCATTTGTTGCAAAATACCAGTTGGCATTTTCATGTTGTGTCATAAACATTTCTGTTGAACCATCGTTACTCATTGAAAATCCGTCTGTTGCAGATAGTCCTGTGCCAGCACTCGTTAATCTGAAATTACCTGCTCCTGAAATTGAATGTATTTGAACTTTAGAGATTGGGTTTGATAAACCAATACCCACATTATCAGTTAAAGTAGTAGGGTAAATGTTTGGGGTTGATCTTGTCCATGCAGTAGAACCAGATGATAAAGCAGATAAATCGGTCCAAGATGCATTTCCTGATGCATCAGAAGCAAGAACTCTGCCTGAAGCTTGTGAACCGTCTTGAATGGTTAAAGGCAAGTTTACAGTTATGTTTCCATCATCCATATACATTGCTGTAGCACCTCCGTTTCCTGCAAATGATAAATATTGTTTAGTAGTGGAAATCATAAATTCATTACCATTAGGGTAAATTTCTAAATTAGTACCTGCATGTTCTATTTTTAAACCATCACCTAAAACATGGAGGGTTCTGTCGGGGTTTGGAGTCATTATTCCAATTCGCCCAGTATTGCCTTTAATTCGCATAGCTTCTATCATAGTTGAAGTTCCTCTATTTTGCATTACAGAGAAAGCCAAATCGCCACTAGCACTTAACGCACCTGTAATACCTGAAATTGATGCTTGATCCCAAAGTGTACCTCCAAAATTTGATCTAAAACCAAATGTTGTTCCACCTCCAACAAAGTTGTTGGTATTAGTTAATGCTAATACTTTTTCAACAGAACTTGCGTTTTTACCAATAGCCATTTTATAAGCTCCATCACTATTATCAGCATTTACTGTTACATTACCACCATTATTGTTGTAAATATCAGAACCATTAGGGCTCCAATAAGTTGTTGGTGCAGCAGGTGGTGTTGCAACTGGATTCATCATCTGCCAATTTGAGCCATCAAAAACTAAGGTTACAATTTGCCCTGCTTTAATATCACTAGCAGATAAAGCATTTGTTCCGCCATCTTTCATTATTGAAATTGCTCCTGTAACATTAACATCGATGGTTGCTCCAACTGCTGAATTATCGTGTGCTTTAAATGTAACTTGTATGCCATTTCGTAACGAAAATACTCCAGGAACACCAAGTGTATATGCAGCTCCAGTACCACCAGAGATTAATTCTACCTGAGCTTTTAATACTAAGTTTATCGTTAACAACGATAAGGTTAGGATAAGAATTTTTTTAGTCATAATTTTTTCTATTTTCATTTTTTTCATTCAGCTACTCAAGTCCCCCTTTGGGGGATTAGGGGGCTTCTATCTTAATAAAACTTTTGCTGTACCATCTGCAGGACCATCAGTTAAATACACACCTATACTTGTTCCTGCACTAGGTATTGAAATACCACTTGCTCTACCATTTGAGTTACCAGTAATACAATGTTGTCCTCTAATAACATTACTAGCACTTTCAATATTTACAGTAGCAACTCCCGAAATGGCTATTTTACCTACAGATCCACCACTTATTGCTTCAGCTGCTACACCTATTACTGCATAGTGTCCTGGGTTATTGGTTACATTAAATGAATTGTTGGCGGTGCCTACAACAACAATATCTCCAGCTGCAACAGCAGGACCTGAGTTAGTTAATAAAATAGTAATGGCATTATTTGTTGCTACAGTTGCACCATCATTTAATCCTACATCTCCATTTACATTAAGTTTGCTGTTTGGAGCTGTTGTACCAATACCTACATTTCCGCTACTAGCAATAGTAAATCTAGTTGATGCATTAAGGTTAACTAACGAATTTGATATTTTAAATGAGTTGTCGGCAGGATCAACACCCATAATGTAATTGTAAGTGTCGTTTCCTGAAGTAAACGCCATTGTTGAAGGGAAAGATAAATTTTCATTTTTAATTCTAAACAAGGGAGCATTCGTAGCTAAATTATCTTGTACATGAAGTTTTGCACCAGGAGTGTTGGTTCCAATAGCAACATTCTCAGTTGCAAAATTTGTTGGATAAATATCATTTCCTGATTTAGTCCAAGGACCTCCTAAAGAAAAAGGATCAACCCATGAAACGATTCCAGTACCATTTGTTTGCATAATATAATTTGCTGCACCATCAGTAGTTGGAAGAGTATAAGCATTGTTTATATTTAAAGAACCATTTACTCTTAACAAATTGGTTGAGAAATCTCCATAAATTAATGGTGAAGCAGTATTAGAGTTGGCAATGTATAATTTATTTGAGCCTATTTCATTTCTACCCGCATTATCTCCTAAAAAGATATTGCCTACACCAGCAGTATTACTTAAACCAGCTTGATTACCAATTGCTACATTTCTATCTCCTGTGTTATGATCTCTTAAGGTATTAAAACCAATAGCAATATTGTGAGATCCAGATATATTGGTGTTTAATGCTTGATTTCCTAAAGCAGTGTTGTAAATACCTGTTGAATTAGATTGGAGCGATTGATAACCAAGAGCATTATTTCCAGATCCAGTAGTATTACTTGTGCCTGAGTAGTAACCAATAAACGTGTTAGAATTGTTAGTTAAATCATCATTAGCACCAGCTGCTTCACCAATAAAAACAGAGAGTCCTGTATTGAAAATTTCCAATTGACCTTTTTGTGAAATTCTTAATCTGTCAACATTGTTTGTTTTGAATGTTAAGTTTTGAGCATCTGTTGTACCAATAAAATTAGTTCCAGCATTAGTTCCAGCATTACCATTTAATCCCCATCCTGAACTTAAAGTTGAGGGGTCAGTCCAGGTCATGGTTCCATTCACATCAGATACTGGAATGTAGCCATTTACAGCTCCAGTTCGCATGGTAATTTGTCCAAAAACATCAAGTTCTGAGTGTTGAGCATCACCTCCTAAACCAATAGATCCATCAGACGCAATGTTAAAAGGTGTTTCAGATGTAGTATTGTTTTGCACTCTAAATATACCACTTTCGTTAGAAATTAACATGTATTGGTTTGCACTTTCTAATATGACTGCAGCACCATTGGTTGGAGTATTTTCTTTACATAAATGATAGAGTATTATTTTTTCTAAGATGTAATAAAGATCCTGGAGAAGTTGTTCCAATACCAACATCGCCAGATTGAGTGATAACCATTTTTTCTGTATTGTTTGTTCTAAATTTTAGATCTTGAGCATCAGTTGTTCCAATAAAATTAGTTGAAGAATTAGTTCCAGCATTACCTGTTAATGACCATGCGTTACCTCCTAAAGACGAAGGATCCATCCAACTTAAATTTCCAGCACCATCTGTTTTCATTATGTAGTTTGCAGAGCCATCTACAACAGGGAAGGTGTAACCACTTCCATGTGAAGTTCTAATGCTTAAACTATCTCTAATGGTAGAACTTCCAAAAACATCAAACATTGAATAGTTAGGACCAGGCACGAAACCACTTCCGTTAATAGCAGTTTTTCCATTACCATAAGTTAAAAAATGGATGTTGTAAGTTGAGCCATTAAAATAATTGATACTATAACCTGAATTTGCATTATTAGCATCTGTTTCAGCAGCAATTTCCCAGTACTTATTAGCAACAGGGGTGTTAGTGAAATGAATTCTATTTAAGTTAAGATCAGTTTGATTTAATTTAATAGATGGATAGGCTGCTGTTGCTGCATGTTGTACAACAAATCTTCCATTAGCAGGAGAAACTCCAATACCAACATTACCACCTGTTCCACCGCTAAGTTGTAATCCATTAGCTGTTCCACTTATGCCTCCCCAGTTTGTTCCATTATTAGTTAAGTTTACAGAAGGAGAAGCCCCAGCATTAGTAGCATCAATTTGAATTTTTGAGCCTAATGCATTACCATTTCTAAATATTGCAGTTGGGTTTATTCCACCACCTATATAGGTAATATTATTAGCATTTTGGGTTACAGTTCTAGCTCCTGTTAGAGTTCCATCTGAGTTATAAATATTCGTTGAATCTTTTGATGGTAACACTACAGAACCACCATTTGTTAAAAATAATGTATCATTTGAAATACTAAGGGTTTGGTTATCAGTATTGTCAAGATAAGGAGATAAATCAACAGGAGTTGCATCATTAGTTAACGATAATGTATTTCCTGATAAATCTAAATCTTGGCTATCTGTACCTGTTATTGTACTTAAATCTACAGTACTTCCACTTGTTATAGAAAGGTTAGTCCCAGCCAATGAGATATCCTGTATCTCATTGTTTGAATCGGTATCACCATCAGCAGTTTGGTCTGTTCCAGCTGCCCAATTTGATCCATTCCACATTAATACTTCACCAGGTGATGCTGAAAGTGGTAATTCAATTTCGTTATTTGGATCAGTATCACCATCAGCAGTTTGGTCGGTTCCAGCAACCCAATTTGTTCCATTCCATACTAGAACATCGCCAGGAGTATTTCCTATTGTTGGCAACTCTAACTCATTGTTTGGATCAGTATCACCATCAGCAGTTTGGTCAGTACCAGCCACCCAGCTTGACCCATTCCAAATCAATACATCGCCAGGTGTGTTTCCTATCATAGGCAACTCTAATTCGTTGGTAGCATCCGCATCAGCATCATCGATGTTGGCATCGAAAGTGATAGGCGTACCAGTTTCATCAGTATAAGTGAACGTACCATCCGCATTATCTACAAGCGAAGAAGTAGTTTCAGTAACGGTTAACGGGTTACCCGCAGTACCATCACCAGAGATGTTAGTACCAGAAGTGTTTACGAAATCTGAACCCCAGTTATCAGCGGCACTTGGCGTGATGTAAACGGAGTTGCCGTTACTTAAATAAAGGGTATCATTAGAGAAAGAGAGTACTTGCAGCTCGTTGGTAGCATCCGCATCAGCATCATCGATGTTGGCATCGAAAGTGATCGGCGTACCAGTTTCATCAGTATAAGTAAAAGTACCATTACCGTTATCTATAAGAGTGGTAGTGGTCTCGGTTAAACTAGGTATGATTACCTGATTACCACCAGAAATATATAATGTATCATTAGAAATAGATAAATTTTGTAACTCATTAGTTGGGTCAGCATCAGCATCTCCTATATTAGTAATGGTATCACCACTTAAACTAATTCCATTACCTGCAAAATAAGTAGTGCCGCTTGTACCATCAACTCCATTACAAACATCATAAGTTGTAGTAATTTCACCAGTTTCAAGAATACCGTTATTGTTTATATCTTGTCCCATATTTACTGTTACACCTCCATTAGGACATGAAGTTGATGGAATAGTTTCTGCTAAAATATTTAATCCATCTGTTCCATTTGTGCCTGGTAATCCATCTGTCCCATTACAAACATCATATGAAACCGAAATTTCAGATGCTTCTAATATATTGTTATTGTTAGCGTCTAAACCCATATTTACAGTAACACCACCATTTGCACAACTTGTTGAAGCAACTGTAGATGATAAAGTATTTAATCCGTTTGAACCAATTACTCCATCGATCCCGTTACATACATAATAAGTAAAATCAATCTCAATAGGTTGTAAAATGCCATCATTATTATCGTCCAATCCAACATCAATTTGTGAACCACCATTAGCAGAACACATTGGACCTGAATAGGCAGAAGAAACTGATAAACTGTTTTTCCCAGGTAAACCAGCAGGTCCATTACCTGATTCTTTTGCATAAAGTGCATAAGGAACAGATAATAATTGTGTTACTCCCATAGGGTCGCCATCAACTTCAACAAATAAATAAAATGGACTTGTTCCCCAAGCTATACCTGGAAATGAACCTGTAATAACTGTTCCTCCACCAATTTCAGCAGTAAATAATCCAAATTGATTGGTTGTTAATACATGATTTTCAGCATAAACAACTACACCAGTAGTTGATCCTTGTCGAATTTCGTATTTTACATTTATGGTTTGGTTAATTAAAGGTGCTCCAGCAAGGTTTCTGGCAACAGCTTGGTAATTTACTTTTTCTGGAGCTTGGGCATAAAATCTTACACTAATAAGCAAAAGAACGAAAACGAAAATGAATTTTTTCATGATATAAAATCTATGTATAAAATATTATTTGACAAATCTGTGGCATAACGACGACAATTTACCCCATAAAGTTGCAATTTCATCATGGGGAAAATTGAATTAGTCGAAAAAATTAATAAAATTAAGGAGACAAATGTAACAATCTAACTAATGCGAGTCAAGTTAAATTTTAATTAAATTGTAGTATAACAATTTGAAAATGTGCTATTTTGAAAATTTAATTTGGCAACACAATTTAACCAATGTGTAAGCCAATTACCAAGATATCATCAACTTGTTCTAATGAGCCTTTCCAATGCTCAATATTGTTATTTAAGAAATTCTTTTGGGTTTCTATTTTTTTACCAACGAGTTCCAATAAATAATCGCGGAATTGTTTGTACATATATTTTTTTCCCTTTGGCCCCCCAAATTGATCGGCATAACCGTCGGAGAA
The DNA here is from genome assembly GCA_015075325.1 of Flavobacteriales bacterium. Classification (GTDB taxonomy): domain Bacteria; phylum Bacteroidota; class Bacteroidia; order Flavobacteriales_E; family Vicingaceae; genus Vicingus. The sequence goes on from JABTUP010000015.1 coordinate 14,222, forward strand.
TATATAAACATAATCACCTTTTTGTAGTTGAATAGTATGATTGGTGTAATTTTGTTTTTCGCCATCAAAATAAGAACCAATAGGGAATTTATCGGCTTTTATTTGTTCAACCTCATTATTTCTAATCAAATACAGAGGGTTAAATGCACCAGCATATTGTAATTCTAATGTTTTAGGATTAAAACTACAAAGCGATAAATCCATTCCATCTTTTGTTGTGCCTGAAGCTGAGTTTCGGTGAAGTGTCTGACTAATTTCTTTATTAAGGTAATCTAATATTTGAGCAGGAGTGTCGCACTTGCTTAAAGCGTTGTTTAATGCATTATACCCAACAATACTCATAAAAGCACCAGGAACGCCGTGTCCTGTACAATCAACTGCAGAGAAATAGGTTTTGCCATTTTTTTCATCCATCCAGTAAAAATCACCACTAACAATGTCTTTAGGTTTGTATAGAACAAATGAATTAGGCAATAATTTCTTTACTAAATCATCTGGGGGAAGAATGGCTTCTTGTAGTCTTTTAGCGTATCTAATACTATCAGTAACTTCGGTATAAAGTTCACTAATTTTTTCATTTTGCTTTTCAATTTCTTCTTTCTGTTTCACTACTTCGGCAGTTCTTTCAACTACTTTTTGTTCTAGCACTCGTTCGTTTTCAGCAAGGTCGTCACGCATTATTAACAACGCATGACCCAATTCATCTTCTTCGCTTAGTGGTTCATATTTAGTGTTGAATTGACCACTACCAATGGCATTAGCAAAATCTTTAGTGCTTTTTAATCCAGATACTAGTTTGTTTAAAGCATTGGTCATTTCACCAATTTCATCACTTCTTTCTTTAATTCTTCCTTTAGGGAAAATTCCTTTACTTAAATCTAAAAGAATAAGCTTTAATTTATCTACAGGTTTAACTATAGTTCTTGTAGTAAAAATGGCAATTAAAACACCTCCAATAACTAATGCAATTCCAAGTATTTTAAAGAGTTGTTTTAAAAAACTAAATGATGATTGCATCGATTCTGTTACAGATGTCGATTCAAACTTTTGATTGTCAATTAAATCGTTTAGTTGGTATAAAATTTCATTTGTTTTTGTGTAAATGTCTCCATCATCACCAACCATAAAGTTTGCTAAAAATTTACTCTCAGCATCTTCATAGCTATCCCAGTCTGGTAACAACATTTTAACTTCTTCATGAAGTTCGAACAATTGTTCCATGTTGGCAAATACTTTGGTTATTTTTTCTTGGTCGCGTTTATCCCAATTTGGAGAAAGTTCTTTAATTCTTTTTTCAATATATGGGTAATCTCTTTCTTTTAATTGAATTAATTTTTTTTTATCAGGACTCTCTGGGGCTGATTGAATATAAATCCAATTAAAGATTAACATTTTTGATCGAACAACTAACAAACGAAGTTCCTCTAATGAAGCAACCGAGGGGTTATTTACATTAGTAATATCATCGTTAATTTTGATGCTTGAGTTTAGTGTTTGATAGGTGGAGTAAAAAACTATTATCACAAACAAGATTAAAACACCAAATCCTGTTCCTATTTTTTTTCCTATGGTAAATCTAAATGCCATTAATTAGCTACTTTTTTTCTAGTTCTAAGGCTTTTAGTTCATTTTTATATTGTTCTTCTTTTTCTGGGTCATTTAAACCATGATAGATATTAATTAAACCAATAAGGGTTTCATTCAAATTGTATTTTATTTCATGGCATTTAAGCATATATGGCAATGCTTTTAAAAATAAATCTGTACAAATATCTTGATATTTATCTAATTGCTCTAAATCCATATCATAATCCATGTTATTGATTATGTCTGCAGATTCATTATAATATAATATTCCAATACTGTAATTTGCACTACCATTGTTGCTGTCGATATCTAAAACTGATTGGTATATATTTTTTACTTCTAAAACTTTTAATGAGTCTTTTTTGGTTTCTTTTTCAAGATTTTGATTTAACATCGAAGCCAATGCTAAATTGAATTTAACATCTTGTTGTTTTAAGTCGCTTTGTGATTTAGCAAGAGACATTAATTCTTTGTATTTGTTGTAGTATTCTATTGCATTTTTATAGGTGGCTGGGTTTAAAGAACGGGCAGCATCATTATAGTATGTTGAAGCTAAGTAAGTCATCATTTTTTGAGCACTTTCTGTAAACTCGTTTTCTTTGTCCAGCCCTGTAAGTTTGTTTAAAGCTACAACAGCAGTAGCTCGGAGTGGTGAATTTTTATCTTCTTTTTCGTAAAGTTTATAGGCGTCTTTGTAAATCAATGCTCTGTAGTACCAAGTTTTTGGTAACGTATTTGTTGTTTCGTCTTTTTCAGCTTCGTCAATATATTTTTTGGCACTATCTAATTCATTTTTTTGTAAATAAAATAATGCTTTAGAAACACCATCTTTTCCAATAAATTGCCCATATCCAATAGTTGCTATCAGAATAAAAATGGATAATATGTAAAATCGTCGCATCATTTATTTTACGGTAAATGCTAAAGCTTCTAAATTAGAGCTTACTTTAAGTTTGTATTTTTCAACATTGCCTTTGTTTAACTCAAATTTTTGTCTGTTTTCTTTAATAATAAAGTTAATTCCAGCACCCTTGTCGGCTAAACCATTTTCTTCAGTAACAATTAAGGTACTGTTGTTTTTAATTTTCTTTACAATTTCAGATAATTGATCACTTTTATCTTTACAAACGTAAAGTATGTGGCATTTTGAAACTTCTGCAAGCGAGTTGTATTTTTTTACATCGAGAGTTTGATTAGCCACTTTCTTTGTTTCAGTCATTTTAATTAACTCTGAATAGAGCGACGTTTCTCCGATAACACCAATAGTAAAATCACCTTCTTTATATGGTGCTGGCCATTCAATGTATTTAGTGAAATTGTATATAAAAACTGCTTTAATTTTTGCATTGGTATCAATAGTGTTATTCATCTTAAATCCTGAAGATAAGATGAATAGACATAAAAATATTGATACGATTTTTTTCACAATGTAAATATATTACAAAATTCTTGCCATTTATATAAAAACGGAAATTTACTAAATTTTTTTTTAAGTATGAATAGTGGGTTTTAAAGTGTTGAAAAAGAGCTTGTTAATTTTTCTCTTTTTTTCTTCCTTTTCCAGATTTTCTTCCTCCACTAGATGTTGAAGAACCATCTTTTTCGCTATTTTTTGGTTTAGCTGTAGCAGATTTATAGCGTCTTTTAGTAGAAGAAAATTCAGAATTGTTTCTAAGCTTTACTGGCTTTTTTGATGTTGAATGTATGTATAGCTTAGACTTTGATTTTGATCTTGGGCTACCTGGACTTTTTATGTTTGGCCCTTTTTTGTTTTTTCCTTTAAATGAATCTCTTGTGCCAGATGTGCCACTACCTCCAGAACTTGAGGTTGCTGAAACAGATCCGTTCTTTTTTTTCCAGAATTGAGCAGAAACTTCTGTACTAGAAAACACAAATAATCCAACTAAAACAATATAAAAGTATTTCATAAATAATATTTAATAACTAAACGCAAGTTGGCTTTAGTTTTCTAAACTTTTTTAAATGAGCGTAAATATAATAAGTTCCCTAAATTAAAGACTAAAAAAGCCTATTGTAATTATCAACATTTGTTATTTTTTGTTGATAACTATTGGTTTGGAGCTACACTTGATTGAATTGTAATGGTTTCAATATCTCTATCGAACATATACAAACCGCTTTTGTCGGCTCCAATCATTTTTAATTTATCCATAATGGTTCTTGCTAATGCTTCTTCTTCAATTTGTTCGGCAACATACCATTGCAAGAAGTTTTGAGTGGTATAATCTTTTTCTTTTAAACAAGTTTCAACCAAATCATTAATTTTTTCTGAAACCATAATTTCATGATTTAGTAGGGTTTCAAACATGCTATTTAATGATTTGTATTCCTTTGTAGGTTTTGATAATGCAGGGATAATAGCTTTTCCACCTCTTTCGTTAATGTACTGAACTAATTTAAGCATGTGGATACGTTCTTCATCAGAATGTTTGTATAAGAATTGAGCGGTTCCTCCCAATCCTTGAGTTTCTGCCCAAGAAGCCATTGCAAGGTATATTTGCGACGATTCAGCTTCAATCAAAAGCTGGTTATTTAATGCACTTTCTACTTTAGGTTTTAACATAATTTTATTTATTTTTCTTTGATTACAAAAATAGGTATTTTGGTGTGACAAGCTAATTTATTGGTAATACTTTTATGAAAAATATTCTCAAAAAATGAATATTTTTTTGAAATGAGTGCTAGAATATTTGATTGATTTTCCTCGACAAAAGAATTTAAACTATTGGATATATCATCATTATTTATCATTTGAAAATGATGTTCTAATCCAGAAAGTATTTCGTTTAATTGATGGTGGTTTGTTGTTTCATTTTCATTAACTGAATTTTTGGTTTGAATGGAAACAACGGTTACTTTAGCTTGATATTTTTTACATAACGACACAAAGGTGTTGAATTTTTTTTCATCAACTGGAGTAAGGTCTGAGGCAAGGGTAATGTTGTTAAAAGAAAATCCAGTTGTTTGATTCGGAACTACTAATATAGAAGATTTAGAATGATAAACTACTTGTTCGGCATTACTTCCAATTAATATTTCCTTAATTCCACTTGCTCCTTTTGTACCAAGAACGATTAAATCGATTGAATGGTTAGATTCAATTTCTGCAATAGCATTAATTAAGTCGCCAGAAATAGCATCATGAGTAATGTTTAAATTATTGTAATCGGGATTAGATTTAATGCCGTTTACACATTTATTTAAATCGTCTATTGAATTTTTTTTAAGAGCTTCTAGTAGGTTGTATACATTAGGAACTGACGTGGCATAAGGAATTTGATAGGTATTGATAATATGTAATCGTGCATCAAAATCTTTTGCAAGTTGAAGTGCAAATTGCATGGCATGATTAGCATTTTCTGAAAAGTCGGTTGGAAATAAAATAGTTTTCATATGAGTAATTTATTTCCCAAATGTACCGAAAAAAAACAGTTCGTTTTAGATGATAAAAATCAATTATTATTCATGGATAAAAAATCGAAAACCTCTACCATGAACATTCATAATTTCAATACGGTCGTCTTCATTTAAAAGCTTTCTAAGTTTGGCAATGTAAACATCCATACTTCTAGCGTTAAAATAGTTGTCGTCTTCCCAAATTGCTTTAAGAGCATAAGTTCTTTCGAGCATTTTGCCTTGGTTAAGGCAAAGCAATCTTAGTAATTCATTCTCTTTTGAGGTCAGTTTTTGTTCTTTGCCGTTTAAGCTCAATAATCTTTTTTGATAATCAAACTTGTATTTTCCAATGGTAAATAAGTGAGTGTCTTCTTCTTTTTGTTGTGGCATACTTCGTCTCAAAACAGCAGTAATTCTTGCTAACAATTCTTCCATGCTAAATGGTTTTGAAATGTAGTCGTCAGCACCAGATTGAAAACCTTGTAAAGTGTCTTCTTTCATTGATTTTGCTGTAAGAAAAATGATGGGAATGGTTTCGTTAATCTTACGAATTTCTTTTGCTAAGGTAAAACCGTCTTTTATAGGCATCATTACATCAAACAAACAAAGGTTAAAACCGCCTTTAGCAAATAAATTAAAAGCCTCGTCGCCATTTGAAGCAAGAACAGTATCATATCCCTTTGCTTTTAAATAATCGCAAAGTAGGTTGCCTAAGTTTACATCATCTTCGGCTAATAATATTTTTGTATTTTTCATAATAAAATAGTTTTCTTTTATTTCTGATGTTGTTCAAATGGCAAGTATATTTTAAAACACGAACCTTTGTCTATTTCGCTAGTAACCTGAATTTCGCCAGCATGTTTATCTACAATTGCTTTTACATAGTTTAATCCCAATCCAAAACCTTTAACATTGTGTACATTTCCAGTTGGAACTCTATAAAATTTTTCAAAAATTTTAGTTAAGTTTTCTTTTTTAATACCAATTCCATTGTCAATTACGCTAATTAAAATACCATTACGTATGTTTTCAGTAACAATTTTAATGTCTGGATTTTTTGGTGTGTACTTGTTAGCATTGTCTAATAAATTATAGATTAAGTTGGTAATATGAACTTTATCTCCTTTAATCTTGGATATTTCTGCATTTAAATTTTTAATTATCACACCGTTTTTACTTGTAATTTGGATAGAAATGTTTTCTACCACTTCATTTATTATGTTGTGTAAATCAAATTCTTCAATTTTAAGTTTTAATTCTGCTTTATCCCAAGTGGCACTTTTTAAAACGCTTTCTACTAATAAACCAAGTCGTTTGTTTTCTTGGCTAATCATGTTTACATAATTGGTTTTAATTTTGTTGTTAGAACAGATGTCCTCATCATTTAATGCCTCGCAAGCTAACGAAATGGTTGATATTGGAGTTTTTAATTCATGAGTCATGTTACTAATAAAGTCATTTTTTATTTCTGAAAGTTTTTTCTGTTTAAAAATAGTTTGAATAGTGTAAGTAAAAGCAAATACAATAATTGCAAGAAGTAAAATTGAGGTAAGTAGAATTGTCCACATGGTTTTTAGTAAATAACCTTTTTGATTTGGAAAATAAATACTTAAAAAATGAGGAATTTCAATTATGTCGTTGGGGAACAATTGGGCATAAAAGCTGGATTGTCTAATTTTATTGATATTGCTAGAAGTATCGGCTAGTAATACATTTCCGTCGTAATCAAAAATTCCATATTCAAACTGTGCGGTAATATCGCGATTTAAAAATTCTAGTCTAAGCAACGAGTCAAGGATTTGAGCATCAATTCGTTGTAAAATTGGTTTGTATTTATTTGTTTGATAAAGGCTTTTTAGCATTTCATCTAACAACATCAATTTTTCATTTTGCTTAAAGGCTAAAATCGAATCTTCAACTATGTTGTTTTTAATGTTTCCTTCATATCCAATTCTAACATGAACTTCAGATGCTCCATTCCCAGAAATGGATTCAATGGTTTTTTGATAAATGTTTCCATCGGCAGTTGTTTTCTTTTGTTCATTTATTCTATATTTTATTCCATCTTCCTCAAAAACGGCAGTAGAATCGGTACTTGGATTTTGGAGCGAAGAATATAATAGGGCTGCTTTTTGATTAAAAAGTTTTTGATTTTCTTGATGAATTTTTATCCTTTTTAAGGATTCAATTTTTTCTAATTTATTGGTTACACTATACAGAGCAGATTTTACATCTCTAAAAAATTCTTCTTCTTTAAGTGTAATGGCATTATTAATCCAATAAAATTGAATGGCAACAAAACCAATAAGGGCTATTGTTATCGTTACTATTAATAAATAGATGAATTTTTTACTCATAATGTTATACAAAGTTAAACTTAAACCTTTTAACCCTTTGAGGTTTAACACTTTTTAACATTTGTTAACGCAGCTTTAACATTGTTTATCGGCTATCCAAGCTACTTTTGATAAAAAATCCTTCCATAATAAACATTTCTGTTTAGTTAGTGCAAATTTAAGAGCCCACCAAAAGGTGGGTTTTTTAATTTTTTAATCGTGCAACTATTATTTTGTTTTTTACGTATTGCCTTTATTTAAAATTAATTACTTATTAATTTTTTTTATCGTTTACAAAAAAAATCATTTAAATTATAGTTCCTAACAATTTAAAAAAATAGATTTTATGAAAAAAATATTATTTTCGATAACTCTTATTTCTTCCACTTTTTTTGCTTTTTCGCAAAATGTAGGTATTAATTCAACAGGTGCTTTACCAGATAATTCTGCAGGGTTAGATATCGATTATTCAGATAAAGGTTTATTAATTCCTCGCGTAAGTTTAACATCGACTACCGACGTTGTAACTATTCCTTCTCCTGCTACTAGTTTATTAGTTTATAACACTAATGCGGCTATGACAGGTGGTGCTGTAGGTTTTTGGTATTATGATGGTACTGCTTGGGTACAAGCTTTAGGGCCGCAAGGACCTACTGGTGCTACAGGTCCTGCTGGACCTGCTGGACCTACAGGAGCAACGGGAGCAACGGGAGCAACAGGACCTGCGGGGCCAGGTTGGACATTGTCAACTCCTTCATTTAATGCAAATGGAACCTTTGTTGTAAATGGAACGGCTGGATCAGGTGGTCCAGTAACATCGACTACAGCTGCATGGTTAACTTCTGGTAATAACCCTGTTGCTGCTGGCGACTTTTTGGGTTCAATTAATGGTGCTGATTTAAAGTTTAGAACGAATAATATTGAACGAATGACTATTGAAGCTAATGGAAGAATTGGATTAAATGGTGTTACAGTTCCTGCTAATATGGTACATTTTTCCGCTGGTAATAGTGGCGGAATGTGGTTAACTTATTGGGAGCATACTGGTACTACTGATGCGCCAGCTCAATGGAATTCTACAAATGCCTCAAATGGAAACAGAGTAGCAATGGGCGTAACTAATTATGATGCTTCTGCTAATGCAGCCTCAGCTCTTATTGGATTAAGTTTAAATAATACAACTACTGGGTCTGGTGGTATAGGGGTAACTGGTAGTGCAAACAACGAAAGCGGAACAGGTGTTGAAGCAACTCTTTTCTTTTCAGGAGGATATTCTGGATGGGCATTATATACAGATGCTGATGTTTTTACTCCTGGAGGATTTTGGACTGCTTCTGATAATAGATTTAAAAGAAATGTTAAACCTATTGGTGAAGCTTTAAAATTAGTTTCGAAGTTAGAGCCTGTTACTTATATGTTCGATACTGAAAAATACCCTGGAGTAGGTTTTGATGAAAATCGATTAACTTATGGTTTTATAGCTCAAGATTTAGAAAAAATACTTCCTGAATTGGTAAAAGACAAAAATATTGTGTTGAACGCTAATCAAGAAAAAGATTCTGGTATTAATGCCGAGAGAAAAACTGAAGTGTTAAAAGTGGTAAATTATACCTTGTTAGCACCAATATTAACACAAGCAATTAAAGAACAGCAAGCCATTATCGAATCTTTATTAAAAAGAATAGAAGCTTTAGAAAATAAATAATTATTAAGTAATTTTTTTAATTATTATTTATCCCAAAACATTCCAAAATGAAAATAAACGCCCATAAATATTGGATTAGAATATACATTCTACTCCTTATTATTTCGTTGAGCTCTGTTATTCAAGCTCAAAACGCACTAATTCTCAATGGTGGTATAACTGTTCTGAATGGAGGTGTAGCTAGCAATCCAGTATATTTAGTTGTCAATCAACCCAATTCTTCAGGAATAGTTCGAGCAAGTGGTGGTCATATTCATTCCGAAAATCAATACAACTATGTAAAATGGGTAGCAGGAACTAATACTGGAAATTACATTTTCCCTTTTGGTGTGGGAGGTAATTCGTCTGATTATATTCCATTTACTTTTAATAAAACAACAGCAGGAGCAAGTGATATCCAGTTATCAACTTGGTTTACTGATGTTCAAAATAATCCAAAACCTGCTGCTACTAACGTCGGAGCAGTAACTAATATGACAGGAACAGCCGATTCTACACTGTTTGCTATTGATAGATTTTGGGATATTCAGGCATCAGCCACAGCAGATTTAACATTTTCTTATAGAGGAATTGAAAATACAACGATTAATCCAAATGATACGGTAAAAACTCAACATTGGAACGGTTCAGCATGGGATAATCAAGTTGGACCTGGAAATTTAGGCGTTACAACTGGTGTAGGTACAGCAGGACCTTTTATTGGTCAAAATACATTCTCCCCATGGGTACTTTCTGTAGTTCCAATTTGTCCTGAAGATACTATTTCATATTCAAATGCTGTTTATTGCAATAATATTACTACACCTCAAACCATTATTCATACCAATGGTTCAATGGTGGGAACATACTCTGCAACACCTGCTGGACTAAGCATAGATACCAATACAGGAGCTATTAATCCGAGTTTAAGTGCTTCAGGAACATACACGGTTACTTTTACCGTATTAGCAACTACAATTTGCCCTCAATTTGAAACAAATACAACAGTTACTATCAATTCAATAGCTACTAGTACCGATGTACAAACGGCTTGCAACAGCTACACTTGGATAGATGGAAATACTTATACATCAAGTACCAATTCACCAACATTTACTATTGTTGGAGGCTCAGCTAACGGTTGCGATAGTGTGGTAACCTTGAATTTAACTATCAATAACTCTACCACAGGTACTGATGTGCAAACAGCTTGTGGAAACTATATTTGGATAGATGGAAACACTTATTCAGCAAGTACCAATTCACCAACATTTACTATTGTTGGAGGTTCGGCTAACGGTTGCGATAGTGTAGTAACATTAAACTTAACCATTAATACTTTTGCATCGGGTACTGATGTGCAAACGGCTTGCAACAGCTACACATGGATAGATGGAAATACTTATACATCTAGTACCAATTCACCTACATTTACCATAGTTGGAGGTTCTGTTAATGGTTGTGATAGTGTAATAACATTAAATTTAACCATCAATAATACATCAACAAGTATTGATGTGCAAACAGCTTGTAATAGTTTCACATGGATTGATGGAAACACCTACTCGTCAAGTACCAATTCCCCTACTTTTACACTAACCAATTCAGCAGGTTGTGATAGTGTGGTAACATTAAATTTAACCATTAACAATTCATCAGCAAGTATAGATGTGCAAACTGCTTGTAACAGTTATGTTTGGATAGATGGAAATACTTATACAACGAGTACTAATATACCCACTTTTACATTTACCAATTCAGCAGGTTGCGATAGTGTAGTAACTTTAAATCTAACAATCAATCCACAATTAAGTGCTACTCCAAATGCAATAACACCAATTTGTTTTAATGATCCAATCAGTTTAACAGCTACTTCATCAGGTAATGGAACTGTAACTTGGTATAATGATGCAGCAGGAACTTCAATAATAGGAACAGGAAGCCCTTGTGCTCCTGCACCAACAGTTGCTGCTCCAGGAACATATACTTATTATGTAAATGAAGCCGGGGTTTGTTCGAGCACCTTAATTCCAATTGTTGTTGTAGTTAATGGAGTGTCTGCTGTTATGGGTGCTACTCCAAATACAGGATTTATGCCGTTAGATGTTGTATTTACTAATGGAAGCACAACAGGGGTAACTTATACATGGAATTTTGGAGATGGTTCAGCCACTAGCAATCTATTTGAGCCAAACCATACCTATACTAGTTTGGGTAATTATTTAGCAACATTAACTGTAACAGATGGAATATGCTCAGCATCAACTTCAATAGTTATAGAGGTAAAAGGAGAATCAAGTATTTTAATACCAAATGTTTTTACACCTAATGCAGATGGAAGTAATGACATATTTACAGTTGAAGGAGTAAATCTTGAGTCGGTTGAAGCTGAAATTTTTAATCGTTGGGGATTAAAAATGTACAGTTGGAATCAAATTGGTGGTGGATGGGATGGAAGAACAACTACAGGAACAGAAGTGCCTGACGGGACATATTTTTATGTGATTAAAGCAAAAGGAATGGATGGAACGGAGTACTTTAAGAAAGGTGCCTTTAGTTTGATTAGATAACTTTAAAATCTGAAGTTTGGAATAGAATAATTAAGCACAAGCAATAGTTACTACTGATATTTTTGTGTTTTTTATTTTTAATGCTTTTGCACAAGCTTCAATTGTTGCACCAGTTGTAATTACATCATCAACCAATAGAATGTGTTTGTTGTTAATGTCGATATGGTCAGCAATTCCAAAAATTTCAGAAACATTTTCCCATCGATTATACCTGCTTTTTTTTGTTTGAGTTGCAGAATCAACCTTTCTATATAATAGAGATGTGTTGCAAGCAACATTTAAAGATTGAGATAAACCATTGGCAAACCATTCGCTTTGGTTATATCCTCTTTTTTTTAATTTTTTAGGGTGAAGAGGAACTGGCACAATGTAATCGATATCTTTAAAAAAAGGAGAATTAATAAGTTCATAACCATATAAAACACCAATTTTTTCTCCCAATTGTTTTGCCCCTTTATATTTGAGTTGATGTAACAACTGTTGAACCTTATTTCCTTTATTAAAAAAATAATAAGCAGCTACAATTTCCACATCCAATCTTCCCCAAAAAATTTTATTTAAAGGATTTTCTTTATTGATATGAAAGTTTGTTTTGGGTAAATTAACAATGCAAGAAAGACAAATTTCCGCTTCGTTTTTTAATAATGCTTCGTTACAGGCAGCACAAAGTCGAGGAAAAAACAAATTAATGAAGTCGCTAAACATAATACTTTATGCACACTAAAGGTTGAATAACTTTTTGGTTAAATAAAAATCGAACATCAAATAAACAATACTTTTGGTACGTTTTGTAAAAATACATTTTAAATAGAATTATGGAAAATCAACAACCTACAAAAAATAATGTAAATAAAATATTAGTTGGATTAGTGGTATTGCTTTTTGGGTTTTGTGGCTTTTTAATTTGGCAAAACATGGAGTTAAAACAAGTTATTACCGAAAAAGAAATTATTTATGTTGATGTTTCGACCGAACGTGATAATGTAAAAGCTGAACTTGAAGAAATGTTAGCACAATACAACGCTTTAGAAACTACTAATGGCGAAATTAAAGCAGAACTTGAAGCTGAAAAAGCAAAAATTGAAGAATTATTAAAAAACATTAAAAACAAGGATTGGACTATTCATAAACTAAAAAAAGAAACCGAAACACTTCGAACAATTATGAAAGGTTTTGTTGTTCAAATAGATTCATTAAATACTGTAAACAAAGAGCTTAGAGCAGAAAAAGAAGTTGTTCAAGGAGAATTAAAATCTGAACGAAATAAAACAGAATCGTTAACTAAAGAAAAAGAAAATTTAACCAACAAAGTTACTATTGCATCGTATCTTAAAACTGTAGGCTTAAAAACGTATGGGGTTAGAGTAAAAGGAGATAATACTGGAAAAGAAAACGATAAAGCAAAACGAATTGACAAAATACGCACAGAATTTACAGTGCTAAAAAATGAAATTACTCCTCCAGGTGATAAATGGATTTATGTAAGAATACTAACACCTGACGGTAAAGTATTATCAGAAAAAACTGATGATTCAAACAAGTTTGATTTTAATGGAGTAAAAGGACTTTACACTTCTAAAAAACAAATTAATTACCAAAACCAAGAAATTCAAGTAACCATTGATTGGAAAAAAATAGAAGAGTTTCCAATAGGTGAATACAACGTGGAGGTTTATGCTGATGGTGTTGATATTGGAAAAACTAAATTTACCTTAAAGTAAATATGTATTTTTACACTAAAAATTAAAAAACATGGGATTTATAAAAGAATTTAAAGATTTTGCTGTAAAAGGTAATGTGCTTGATATGGCTGTGGGTATCATTATTGGTGGAGCTTTTGGTAAAATCGTGTCATCATTTGTTAGTGATGTAGTAATGCCTCCAATTGGAGTTTTATTAGGAGGAGTTGATTTTAAAGACTTAAAGATTGTGATTAAAGATGCTCAACCAGCCATAATGGATGGAGCAACTGAAATTGCCGCAGCAACCAATGAAGTAGCCCTAAACTACGGAGCTTTTATTAATACTGTTATCGATTTTACCATAATTGCATTTGCTGTGTTTATGATGGTTAAGGCAGTTAATTATGCCAAAAAGAAAGATAATGAAGAGCCAGTTGCTCCTGCAGAACCACCAAAACCTTCAAATGAAGAAGTGCTTTTAAGTGAAATCAGAGACCTATTAAAAAACAAATAATTTATTAGAATGAAAAAGTTTTACTTTATAGTTGTGCTAACAGCTATAACCCAGTCGTTATCTTCACAAGTGTTAACTGAAGAGCATTTAGAAGCCGAAAAAAAATTAAAAGTTCAAAAAACAGATACCATTGAAGGTTGGAAAACAGGAGGAGTATTCTCTCTGAATTTTACTCAAGTAAGTTTAACCAATTGGGCTGCAGGTGGTGATAATTCAATATCGTTAAATGGGATAACCAACTTATTTGCTAATTACAAAAAAGGAAATTCGACTTGGGATAATACTCTTGATTTGGCGTATGGTTTAATGAAACAAGGAAAACAAGGTATGAGAAAAACCGATGACCGAGTTGATTTTATGTCGAAATACGGACAGCGAGCTTTTAAAAATTGGTATTATGCTGCTTTAATAAATTTTAGAACTCAAATGGCTCCAGGTTATAATTATCCTGACGATTCTACTAAAATTTCAAATTTTTTGGCTCCAGCTTATTTACTTGTTGCAATTGGTATGGATTACAAACCAAACGACAATTTTAATGTTTTTATCTCGCCATTAACAATGAGAACAACCATTGTAAATGATTCAAAACTTGCTGATGCAGGAGCTTTTGGTGTTGATAAAGCAGAGTACAATGATTTAGGTGAAAAAATTAAAAATGGCAAAATGTTTAGATCTGAATATGGGGGCTATTTACGTTCGCTTTTAAAAGCCGATATCATGAAAAACATTAAATTAATTTCCAAACTCGATTTGTTTTCAAACTATTCTGATCACCCTGAACGAATTGATGTAAACTGGGAAGTGTTAATTGCTTTAAAAGTTAATGAGTATATTTCGGCAACTATTGCTACCAACTTAATTTATGACCACGATGTGGATATTGCTGTTGACGAAAATGGTGACGGAGTTTTCGATGCTTTCGGTCCACGAACTCAATTTAAAGAAGTATTAGGAATAGGGCTTACCTATAAGTTTTAATCCTACTTTTTAGCTTAGAAAAATACCAATTGTATAGTTTGCAATTCATCTATTTTTATAGAGATGAATGTAATTTAATATTAAGTTAACACCCCAAATAAAAATAGGAGTGTAACTTCGTAATAGAAATTCATTGAAAAATAAATATGGAAAAGATATTATTGGTTGACGATGAGAGTGATATTTTAGAATTTGTAAGCTATAATTTAAGCAAAGAAGGTTTTCAAGTAATTACCTGCAACAACGGCAAAGAAGCTATTCAATTGGCTCAAAAAGAAAATCCCGATTTAATCATTTTGGATGTGATGATGCCCGAAATGGATGGAATAGAAACTTGTCATGAATTAAGAAACATTGAAAAACTAAAAGATACGTTAATTATATTTTTAAGTGCAAGAGGTGAGGATTATTCGCAAGTTGCAGGATTTGATGCTGGAGCTGACGATTATGTTTCTAAACCAATAAAACCAAGATTGTTGGTTAGTAGAGTTAAGGCTATTTTGAGAAGAAAAAGTGGAACAGCCTTAAAAGAAGAAACTTTTGCAGGAATAAGAATTGATAGAGAAAAATACCTTGTGTTTAAAGACGACAAAGAATACTCTTTTCCAAAAAAAGAATTTGAATTATTAGCCTTATTAATTTCAAAACCTGGAAAAGTGTTTACACGAGAAATTATTCTCGACAGTGTTTGGGGTGGTGAAGTTGTTGTTGGCGATAGAACAATTGATGTTCACATCAGAAAATTACGTGAAAAACTTGGCGACGAAACCATTAAAACCATTAAAGGTGTTGGTTATAAGTTTGAAATCTAGTTGTTTCAACTTTTTTTATTAAAATAAAAACTATTTGCTTGTGCTAATGATGTTAAAACTACATCATTAATACACAAATGTTCGGGCAAAGTGGTGGTGTAAAAAATAACTTCAGCAACATCAGTTGCACTCATGGGTTGATAGCCTTTGTAAACCTCTTTAGCTTTTACTTTATCACCATGAAAACGAACTTCAGAAAATTCTGTTTCAGCGGCTCCAGGACAAATTTGTGTAACTTTTATTCCATGCTCTAATAAATCAATTCGCATACTTTTTGAGATGGCATCAACTGCATGTTTGGTAGCACAATAAACATTTCCGTTTAAGTAAACTTCTTTTCCAGCGGTTGAACCAATGTTAATAATATGTCCTTTTTTTCTTGAAATCATTAAAGGCATAACTGCTTTCGAAACGTGTAGCAGACCTTTAATATTGGTATCAATCATTTTATTCCAATCATCAAAATCGCCATCCTGAATTTTACTTAAACCACTTGCAAGTCCAGCATTATTAATTAATACATCAATTTCTTTCCATTTTTCTGGCAAAGTATTAATTGCCTCAAGAGTAGCTTTTTGGTCTCTAACATCAAAACACAAAGGCAAAACTCTTACGTTGTATTTATCAATTAATTTATTGGTAAGTTTTTCTAATCGATCTGCTCTTCTGCCTGTAATTATTAAATGATTGCCTTTTTTAGCAAACAATTTTGCCGTAGCTTTTCCAAAACCAGATGTTGCTCCTGTTATCAATACAATTTTGTCCATCGATTAAAAATTTAAATACAATCAAAGGTATTAATAATTTTACTTCGGAGCATATTTAGTTTTATGAGAACATGTAAGAGATGAACTAAAGGGGTGGTTTTAAAACCCTTTTGAGAAAAACTCTTCAAGGCTAATTTCAAGATATTCACAAATCTTTTTTAGTGTAGAAACAGATAGGTTTCGTTTTGAACGCTCAATTCTTCCAATATTTATTCCTGTATCATTATAGAAAACCTCTTGAGTAAGATTTCTCTTCTCTCTTAACTCCTTAATCCGTTTAGAAATATTAAAGAGGAGTTCAATATCAACATATTGTTTAGTTTCTTTTCCCATAAAATTCTATGGGAAGGTCGCATAGTTTATTAAAAACATTAAAGACCAATTGGTCTGAATTAAATTATATTTTTTATATTTGAAACAAACTAATAAAAATCAAACTATGAAAACAATCAAAAGAATTACAATACTTGTACTGATATCAAGTATTATAACAACAATTAGTTGTACAAAAGAAGGCAAACAAGGAGAGCCAGGTCCTGCTGGAAAGAATGGTATTAATGGCACTAATGGCACTAATGGAAATGCAAATGTAAAATCATATACTATTAATGTTGCCTCTGGGAATTGGACACTATCAGGAAACACATATTATTTTGATGCTTCTATCTCGGGAATTACATCTGATATAATAAATTCAGGGAGTGTGCAAATTTTTATGCGAAGCACTACATCTACTGGAGTATGGCTAACTATGCCGTGGATTGAGTATATTAATTCAAGTACATTCTCTACTTATAATTTTAATCATAGTTTAGGTAGTGTTAGGATTTTTAAAACAGATAGTGATATTACTGCTCCTTCAAACCCTGGTGTAAGAGAATTTAAGGTTATTGTTATTTCAAGTTCTGCAAGATTATCAAATCCAAACATTGATTACAACAATTACTACGAAGTAAAAGGAGCATTTAATTTAAAAGATTAATCTATTTTAGATTTAAAAGCAAAGCTTTTTTAAAAAGCTTTGCTTCTTTTTTCATGTAGAACAAGAAATCAGCGAGAATCAGTCCAATCAGCGTTGTCTGTGTTCTATTTCAAACTTAACCCAATTCGTTTCCTTTCCTTATCAACTTCTAGCACTTTAACAAAAACGTGTTGGTGTAAACTTACTACTTCCGATGGGCTAGAAATGTATTCGTCAGCCAAATTAGAAATATGAATTAATCCGTTTTCTTTAATTCCGATATCTACAAAAGCACCAAAATTGGTAATGTTGTTGATTATTCCGGGTATTTTCATTCCCACTTGCAAATCGTTAATAGATTTAATGTTTTTATCAAACTCAAATATTTTAGCTGCTTTTCTTGGGTCTCTTCCGGGTTTTAGTAATTCTTGTTTAATGTCGGCAAGAGTTAGTTCGCCAATGGTATTATCCACGTAATTGTTCCAATTAATTTGGTTGATTAATGCTTCATTTCCAATCAATTGTTCCACCGAAGTTTTGGCGTCTTTACAAATTTTCTCCACTATTTTGTATCGCTCAGGATGAACAGCACTATTGTCGAGCGGGTTATTAGCATCAGCAATTCTCAAAAAACCAGCAGCTTGTTCAAAAGCTTTTGCTCCCAATTTGGGTACTTTTTTTAGTTCTTCACGCGAATTAAATCCACCGTTTTCTTTTCTGTAATTGATAATGTTTTCTGCCAATTGAGGTCCAATTCCCGAAATGTAAGTCAACAAATATTTACTTGCCACATTTAAATCAACACCTACTTTGTTTACACAACTTTCTACCACCAAATCGAGTTGTTGTTGAAGTAGTTTTTGGTCAACATCGTGCTGATATTGCCCAACACCAATGCTTTTTGGGTCAATTTTTACCAATTCAGCCAATGGATCCATTAATCGCCTTCCAATAGAAACAGAACCACGAACCGTTACGTCATAATCAGGAAATTCCTCGCGAGCAACTTTTGAAGCTGAATAAATAGATGCTCCTGCTTCGTTTACTACAAACACTTTTACATCGTTGGTAAAACCAGTGTTTTTGATAAAGTTTTCTGTTTCTCGTGCAGCAGTTCCGTTACCTATGGCTATGGCTTCAATTTTATATTGATTGGCAAGTGTTGCAATTTTTTTTTGAGCCAGTTTGGTTTCATTTTGTGGGGCATGAGGGTAAATGGTTTCGTTGTGCAACAAATCGCCATTTTCGTTCAAACAAACTACTTTGCAGCCTGTTCTAAAACCTGGGTCGATGGCTAAAACACGTTTTCCACCCAATGGGGGCAAAAGCAATAACTGACGAAGATTTTCTGCAAAAACTTTAATTGCTTCAACATCTGCTTGAGCTTTTAATTCATTTCGTGTTTCGGTTTCAATAGCTGGTTTTATTAATCGAGTGTATGCCTCTTTAATTGCAGTTTCTAGTTCTTCTTCAAATGGCGAATTGGGTTTAATTACAGCTTGTTTAATAATGGCAATAGCTTCGTGCTTATCTGGTTCAATGGAAACTTTTAAAAATCCTTCGTCTTGCCCGCGAAGCAAAGCCAAAATACGGTGCGATTTTATTTTTTTGATGGATTCCTGAAAATCAAAATAGTCTTTAAATTTCTCGGCTTCTTGTTCTTTTCCTTTTACTAATTTGGAATGCATTACACCTGTTCGCCAAAACAAACCACGAACTTTTTGTCGAATGGCAATTCGTTCATTTATCCATTGAGCAGCAATATCTATAGCACCACTAATGGCATCATCAACATCAGGAACTTTTGAGTTGGTATATTTTTGAGCAGTAGCATAAAAATTTCCACCCGTTTGAGCCATTAAAATTTTGGCTAAAGGCTCTAATCCCAATGCAATGGCTTTATCGGCTTTGGTTTCTTTTCGTGGTTTGTAGGGTAGATAAACATCTTCTAATTCTTTAAGTTCGGTACAGCTTTCAATTTTTTGAAGTAAATCTTCTGTTAGCTTTCCTTGTTCGGTAATAGAGGAGATGATGAATTTTTTTCTCTTTTCAAACTCCATTATTCGTTGGTTAGCTTCCTGAATAGCTGAAATTTGAACTTCATCTAAATTTTGTGTTGCTTCTTTTCTGTAGCGAGCAATAAAAGGAATGGTGGCTCCACTATCTAAAAGTTCGAGTGTGTTTTTAACTTGTTTGGAGTCTAAATTTAACTCTTTTGAAATACTTATAAGGTTTTTTTCGTTCATTAAAATTGATGTGTTTGTAAAGTATTATGCAACTATATTAGGTATAAATACGTATTCGTTTTGCTAAAAAATTACGTATTTTTGTGTAATTAATTACGTATAAACACGCAATATCATCATTATTTTTTTATCTGGATTGTTTCATATTAGTGCAAACTTAACTAAAGAATATTTAAATCGTATGATTCCTTTTTTACAAAATTTCAAGCCTTTATTTTTAGGGTTTTTATTGTTTTTATCCGCTACAATTACTGCACAAAGTGTTGCTAATTATACAACTTTACGAACAACAGGAATAACCTATAATTCTATTGCTACATCAGGAAATGCAATTGATAGTTGGAGAAATAATGCTGCTTTTTCTCAAGACGATAACAGGAGTAATGCAACTGACATTGGGTTTGATTTTTGGTATAATGGAACAAGATATAATCAGTTTAGTGTTTCAACCAATGGTTATGTCGATTTTTCATCTTCTACTGATGATGGTGGCCCAATTGCTGATGCTTTTGGCTATGGCAATGCTGCATTTTCTACTACTAATTCAGCAAATCGAACTTATCCTGCATTAGCTCCTTTTTATGATGATATGACTGCTCAAGGAGGTGTTGATGCACTAGGTAATAGCATAAAATATTTAACAACAGGAACTGCTCCAAACAGAATATTAACCATTGAATGGATTAACATGGCTGTTTATTTAAACACAACGCCAAGTATAAATTTTCAAGTAAAATTATATGAAACCACAGGAGTAATAGAGTTTAACTATGGAACGATGATTCCTGGTACCGCATCATGGTCATATACATGTGGTATTAATAGTCAAACTGCATCTAATTCTGCGGCAAATTTAAAAGTACAACAAACGGCAAATAGTAACACATTTAGTAATGCTGTTCAAAACAATTTAACTACTTTGCCTGCTTCAAATTCTCAAATTACGTTTTCACCACCAGTAACAACTCCTTCGCCAGCAGGAGGTTTAACATTTAACAGCATTTCGCAAACTAGTATGCGATTAAATTGGACAAATTGGTGTGCCAATGAAGTTGGTTACGTAATTTATAACTCTACAGACAATGTTAATTTTAATTATGTTGCACAAGCAGCTGCTAATTCGACCAATTATACCGTAACAGGTTTGTTGCCTGGAACACTTTATTATTGGAGATTATATGCAGTTACAGAAGGTCATTTAAATGGAATGATTTCGGGTTCACAAGCAACTAATGCAGCAGGTAATAAAATTTCTACAGGAAATGGTAATTGGAACAATGCCGCTACTTGGTCACCATCGGGTGTTCCTTCTATCGCTGATAATGTAACCATTCGTAACGGACATACTGTAACCATCAATGCAAATGCATTTTGCAACAATTTAACTGTTGGCGAGGGTTCTTCTGGAATACTACGTATAGGCAGCAATAATACGGTAAGAAATTTATCTGTAAACAATGATGTAATAATTAATTCAGGAGCACAATTTATTACAAATACAGGTTCTAATAGAACGCACAATATCAATGTAAATGGGAATATTACGAATAATGGAACACTCAATTTTGCCACTGACTGGAATAGCTTAGCTGATATTACATTTGGTAAAAATGGAAATCAAACAGTTTCAGGAGCTGGTGCAACTACTCATTTCAATAAAATTGTATTAAGCATGGGCTCATCAGTAAACAATGTTCTTGATGTTTCTTCTTCAAATTTTAGTGTTGCTGCAACTAACTTTTTAACCTTAAATAGCGGAACATTTAAATTCTCTTCTGCTGCAACAGTATCATTAACTCCTTTTACAGCTTTAGCTACGATAAATAATAATTCAGGAATCGAATGCAACAGTTCTTCAACAACTTGGTCATTTCCTGCTGGAATTTCTTTGTATGGAAATTTAATTGTAAGAAGCGGTGTTGTTAATGTTGGCGATGCAGCAAATGAAAATGTTGCTTCTAATGGTGGTGTATTTCAAATTTTTGGAGGAACTGTAAATATTGCAGGGCAATACTATTCTTCAAACATTAACACACTTGCAAAATTTTCAATTTCAGGAGGAACACTAACATTGCCAACAATAGGTAGCACATCAACTACCATTGCACCTTTCCATATTGATGGTGCTGGCTCAACCTTTAACATGAGTGGAGGCACTATTATTATTCAACGTGAAGGAGGTACTGGAGCTCAAAATTTGGGTTATACGGTTTTAAACATTTCAAATAGTGCTGTTACAGGAGGTGTGTTGCAAATTGGAAATTCTTTAACTCCAGCAAATCAAATTATTTACATTAATTCTAGTGCAAGAGTTGGAGCGTTATTGGTAAATAGTGCTAACGCAATAGCACAACTAAATACCAACTCTTTAACAATAACAAATGATGTTACCATTAACTCGGGAGGGTTAAATGCAAACAATTTAAACTTAACCTTAGGCGGGAATTGGTTAGATAATGGAACTTTTACTCCAGGTACAGGAACAGTCACCTTTAATGGGGCCAACCAAAGTATTACAAAAACAACAGGAGAAACTTTTAATAACCTAACATTGAGTGGTTCGGGAATCAAAACTTTAGGGGGAAATGTTTCTACAAATGGGAACTTAACCATAAATAGCAACGCAATTTTAGACATCACTTCAAGCAACTATAATGTAAATATTGGAAGAAATTGGATAAACAATGGAACCTTTTTAGCCCAAAATGGAACTGTAACCTTTAACGGAACAGTTGCTCAAACAATAGGAGGAACAACCATTACCAATTTCAATAATATAACTTTAAACAATGCTGCTGGTGCAAGCTTAACCAATGCTCAAAATTTAATTGGAACACTCACATTATCTGTTGGAACTTTTGCAACCAATAGCCAAACTTTTACCTTATTGTCTGATATTAATGGAACAGCTAGAATAGCTGCAATTCCTGCTGGAGCTGATATTACAGGAAATATTACCATGCAAAGATACATTGGTGCAGGAGCAACCAATTGGCGTTTTTTAACTACAGCGGTTCAAGGTACAACCATTGCCGATTGGACTGACGATTTTATTATGAGTGGATTTACTGGTAGTCAGTTTCCTGACTGGCCTTCTGCTTCAAATCCGTGGCCAAGCATTTACTTTTATGATGAAACTGTTGCTGGAATTCAAGATAACGGTTATGTTGCAGCATCAAATACTACTAATACAATCAATCCTGGTCAAGGTTTGTGGGTTTGGAGTGGAGATACCATTACTGGAACCCAACCTTTTACGGTTGATGTTGTTGGACCAACAAATAAAGGAAACATTAATTTGCCAGTTTCTTATACAAGTTCTGGAAGCCCTGCTGACGATGGCTGGAACATGGTTGGAAATCCTTATCCTAGCACCATTGATTGGGATTCGCCAAATTGGACAAAATCGAACATTAATCAGGCAATTTATATTTGGAATCCTCAAAATCAACAATTTGCTTCTTATGTTTTTGGTATTGGAACTAACGGAGGCTCGCGTTACATTGCTTCATCACAAGCATTTTGGGTTCAAGCAAATGGTGTTTCACCAAGCGTTCAAATTACAGAAAATTGTAAATCAGCAGTAAATCAAGCTTTTATTCGTGATGCTGTTGCTAATCAACAATTGTTGACTTTTAGTGTACAAAAAGGAACAAAAACTGATGAAGCAGTTTTAAGATTTATTGATGGTGCTACAGCAAATTTTGATGCCAATTTTGATGCATTAAAATTAACAAGTTCTGATGTAGATATGCCATATATTTCATTGATAAACGACAGTTCGGAACTTTCGATTAATAGCTTCGATATTGGACAACAACTTTCGATGCCAATAAAAGTATTGGCTTCAAGTAGTGGTTTAATTACCATGAGTTTTAGTAAAAATAATTTAATTGATTTATCGTGTGCTACATTAGAAGATTTGCATACTGGAGTTAAAACTGATGTAATTGCAAATAATACTTATTCGTTCTTTCATACTGACACAACAACTTCTGCTCGATTTATTCTGCACTTATGGAACAATAAAACAAAAGAAGTTGTAAATCCTACTTGCTTTGAATCTTCAAACGGTGAAATTATTGCTTTAAATTCTGGAAATGGACCATGGACATTTAACTTGACAAATGACAATGGGACTGTTGCATCTTTTAATTCTACAAATGATACAACTGTTATAAATGCACTATCGGCAGGAACTTATTATTTAGAAATAACCGACCAATCATTGTCTTGTGGTTCATCAGTAGATACCATTTTGATTGAAAATCCTACTCCTGTTTTAATTGGTTCAATTTTAACAAATGCAAGTGGTGTTTCAGCAAATGATGGATCAATTGATTTAACAGTAGTTGGTGGTACAAGTCCATATCAGTTTAACTGGAGTAATAGTGAAACAACAGAAGATTTAATAAATCTGTCAGCAGGAAATTATACTGTTGAGGTAACAGATGCAAATGGATGTATTTCAACCGAAACTTTTACTCTTGATTTTGCAACAAGTTTAGCAGAACTCAATAACAAAAGCTCTGTTGTTGTTTATCCAACTCCTGCAAAAGAGTTTATTTCATTCGAAGGAAAAGAATTAAATGGTGCTACTTTAACCTTAGTTTCTGTTAGCGGACAAGTGGTTTTAACCAGAAACTTTACTTCAACTAAAGAAACGATTAATGTTTCTAATTTACAAACTGGAATATACTATTATGAGTTGATGAACAATGATGCTAAAACTCAAGGTAAATTAATTATAGTAAACGATTAACGATTAAAAGTTAATCGTTTACCTCTGTAGTTTTCATCAAATATTCCGTTGTTATAAACTAACGAACCATTTACAAAAGTTTGTAATATTTTACTTTTAAAGGTGTTTCCTTCAAAAGGCGACCACCCGCATTTGTATAAAATATTCGATTTTTCTACAGTCCAAGGATTATTTAAATCTACTATAACAAAATCAGCAAAATAGCCTTCACGAATATAGCCTCTGTTTTCTATTTGAAAACAATCAGCAACAGCATGACTCATTTTCTCAACTATCTTTTCTAAGCTAATTTTACCATTGTGGTAATGCTCCAACATAGCAACTAAAGCATGTTGAACCAATGGACCTCCCGAAGGGGCTTCAAAATACAATTTTTGTTTTTCTTCAAAAGTATGGGGAGCGTGATCAGTAGCTATTACGTCAATTGTATTATCCAAAACTGCTTGCAAGATTGCATCTCTATCAGAAGCTTTTTTTACTGCAGGATTCCATTTGATGAAGTTGCTTTTGGTTTTGTAATCCTCATCCGAAAACCATAAATGATGAACACATGCTTCGGCAGTAATTCTTTTTTCTTTTAATGGAGTTTTATTTTCTAAAAGCTCTAGTTCCTTTGCAGTTGACAAATGGAAAAGATGAAAACGAGTGTTATGTTTCTTCGCCAACTGTATAGCAAATGATGATGATTTGTAACAAGCTTCTTCACTTCTAATTTCGGGATGACAAGTTACAGGAATGTTTTCTCCATATTTTTCCTTATAAGCAGCCATGTTGTTCCTAATAGTGGTTTCATCTTCGCAATGAGCAGCAATTAATAATTTACATTTTGAGAATAATTCCTCTAAAGTTTTTGGGTTATCTACCAACATATTTCCTGTTGAAGAACCCATAAAAACTTTTACGCCACAAACTGTTTTTGGGTCTGTTTTAAGCACTTCTTCAATATTATCGTTTGATGCTCCCATGTAAAATGAATAGTTGGCATAAGAAGTTTTCTCGGCAATATCGTATTTGTCTTGCAATAACTCTTGAGTAAGTGTGTTTGGAATGGTATTTGGCATCTCCATAAAAGTTGTAATTCCTCCTGCAACAGCAGCTCTCGATTCGGTTTGAATAGTGGCTTTATGGGTTAATCCTGGCTCGCGAAAATGTACTTGGTCATCAATTGCACCTGGCAATAGGTAATTTCCTTTGATGTCAATTAGTTGGTTTTTTGATTCAAAAGATGATATATCATCGTCGTACTTAAAAACTTTAGCGATACGCTCATTTTCAATCAAAATATGACCAGAAAAGATTGTCCCTTCGTTAACAATTTTGGCATTTTTCAGTAAAGTTCCCATGTTTTATAGTTTAAATCATTTTTTCGCCACAGATTACACAGATTTTCACAGATTATAACCACGCCAGAGGCGTGGCGGCTAAATTTGTGAAATTTTAAGATTAAATAAATTAAATCTGTGCAAAAAATCTGTGCAAATTTGTGAAATCTGTGGCATATTTTAGTTATCTGTTTTAAAGTAGGGGTTTCAGCTACCCCCAAATACCATGTGTTAAATTATTTAAGATAGAATTCACGTTAATTTACTGCTTTGTTTTTATTAGCCAACTGACCACAAGCGGCGTCAATATCTTTTCCTCTGCTTCGGCGAACATTTACTACCAAGTTGCATTTTTCTTCCAAAAACTGAGCAAATTCATCTGTTTTTTTGCTGTCGGCTTTTTCAAATTGAGCATTATCAATAGGGTTGTATTCTATAATGTTTATTTTACAAGGCACTTTTTTACAAAATTTGGCAAGGTTGCGAGCATCTTGTAAACTGTCGTTAAAATCTTTAAAAATGATGTATTCAAAAGTTACTCGAGCACCTGTTTTTTCATGATAGTATTGTAGTGCTTCGCCTAATGCTTCTAACGAATTGGTTTCATTTATGGGCATAATTTTACTACGTTGCTCATCTGTTGCAGCGTGTAATGAAAGTGCAAGATTAAATTTTACTTGGTCGTCGCCCAATTTCATAATCATTTTTGCAATTCCGGCAGTAGAAACCGTAATACGTTTTGGCGACATGCCCAAGCCTTCTTCAGAAGAAATTAACTCAACCGATTTTAATACATTGCTGTAATTTAATAGTGGTTCGCCCATTCCCATATACACAATGTTGGTAAGCGGAGTTTTATAGTGTTCTTCTGCTTGTTTTTTGATAAGTGCAACTTGGTCAAAAATTTCGTCGGCATCAATATTTCTTAATCGCTCTAGTTTTCCTGTTGCACAAAATGCACAAGTTAAACTACAACCCACTTGTGATGAAATACAAGCTGTCATTCGAGTTTTAGAAGGAATCAAAACTCCTTCCGTGATTTTTCCATCGTGTAAACGAAAAGCGTTTTTAATGGTTTTATCCGAACTAATTTGTTGTTCGGCAATGGTTACGGTGATTAAAACAAAATGTTTTTTGAGTAGATCTTTAATTGACGTTGAAATGTTGTTCATTTCATCGAAACTTGAAACTTGTTTTTTCCATAACCATTCGTAAACTTGATTGGCTCTAAATGGTTTTTCGTTGTATTCAACAAAGAAATTACGAAGTTCTTCTTTGGATAAACTTTTAATATTTGGTAATGCAGTCATTTGTATGCAAAGTTAAGTAAAGAAGTTGGAAGTTAGAAGCCAGAAGTTTTAAGGCTTCCAATCTATTTTTTAATAACCACCTCTTCAAACTTTTTGTTGTTCTCTTTAAGAACGATTTCAAAACTATCCTTGAATTGTTTTTGAATAGGTTCTGCTGTTGGAAAGTCTTCTTTAAGGTGATTGGTTTGTTTTCCGTTTTTCCAAAATCGATAGCAAACATGTGGGCCTGTTGCTAAACCAGTGCTTCCCACATAGCCAATCACATCACCTTGTTTAACTTTTTCGCCTGTTTTAACTGCTCGTTTGCTCATGTGCAAATATTGTGTGGTGTAGGTGCTGTTGTGGCGTATTTTTACATAGTTTCCATTAAAAACACCATGCGACGATTCTACAACTACTCCATTACCAGTTGCTAAAATTGGAGTCCCTTTTGGAGCGGCATAATCGGTTCCTAAATGGGCTTTGTTAATTTTTTGTACAGGATGAAATCGTTTCATGGTAAATCCAGAAGTTAATCGCCCAAATTTTAAGGGCGATTTTAAAAAAGCTTTTTTTACACTGTTTGCTTTTTCATCAAAATAATCGCCAATGCCATTTTGCTCAAAATAATGACCCTGAAATTCTTTGCCAGAATGATTAAAATGTGCGGCTATTATTTTCCCTAAACCAACTGATTTATCGTCAACAAATTTTTCTTCATAAATTACCTTAAACGAATCGTCTTTTTGAATTCTGTAAAAATCGATAGTCCATGCAAAAATGTTAGACAATTCAATAGCCAAAACAGGAGAAATGTTCGCATCTTGAAGGGTTTTATAAAGCGACGAAGAAATTACTCCTGAGGCTGTTCTAATTTCAGTTTTAATGGGTCGTTTTTGCTTGTAAACATGAATGGAATCGCGCAAATCGAAAACCACATATTCAATAGAATTAGGCTCGTAAATAAAACATTGAGCATTGTTTAGAGAATCCTTCGAGCAGAAAAAGGTATATTTTTTTCCTGCTATAAAATTTCGTTCAATGTCGTAAACTCCTTTTGATTTATTAACCATTTCAAAAATTTGCTGCTGAGGAATATTAAATTTCAAAAGTAAATTGGTGATAATTTCATTGGGTTGAATTTCTCCTTTGTGTATAGAAAAAGTATCAGTTCTTATTCCAAATTCGAAAGTTGGCTCAGGAATACTATCTTTTATGGGCACTTCGACAGTAGATGAATTTGGTATAACAAACTGATTTACAAAGTACACTGATAATGTAACGGTTAAAACTGCACTAACTATAAGGATAATTTTATTTTTCTTTTGCATGCCTCAATTTTGGATGCATAAAAATAAGGCGTTGAATTGCTTCAACGCCCTATAAAATATATTGTTTTAAACAAATTAATGTTAAACTAATCTATCTTAGAAATTGGACCTGCTAACCCTTTATAATTTGTAAGTTCCATTTTAACAGAACCAACCATTACTTTACCTTCAGCAAGAAGTGGTATTTTATTTATATCGTCTGAAATCCAAACACTTACATCGGTTTCGTTTTTAAACAATCTACCAGTTTGAATTACAGGATGGAACTTCATGGCATTGTATTTTTTACCACTTACTTTAACAGATTCTCTTCCCGCAAATTTTATTTTCAATGGCCAAATTTCATCGTCAACAAACGACCAGATAGTAAAAATTTCTCCTTTTTTTGCATTACTAAAGTCTATTGTTCTTGCATAATAGAAAGAAGATAACATGTCTTGTATTCCTTCAGGAGCATCAAATTCAACTCCTTTCTCATTGATAACTTTCTTCTGTTTTTGAATAAACTTATAGTTTTGTTTGATTTTATATCCACCTTCGTTTACATCTCTTAAAAATGCCCACGGAAAAGCTCCTTCAGCATCAAAAACAGTTTCATAACGGTCTCTTACTTTAAAAAACCAATCAAAAGCACCTCTCGATTGCCCTGTTCCAACAATATGAAAAGCCTCTCTTCCGTCAATTTTTTTATCTAGTTTGTTTACTTCCAATTTTGCAGTTCCAGCATTAATTACACCATAGTGTAAACGATATTCTAATACTTCACCTGGTTTAAAAGCATTTACTTCAATTTTTCTTAATGGATTTATTGTGGTTTCGGTTGTTTGTCCTACCACCTCTTGCTCAATAGTATTAAATGCTGAAAACATTACTACAAGTGCAAAAGCTATAATGATGTATTTCGTTTTCATGTTGTTTATTTTTTTAGTTAGTATAACGCTATTTTCAAAGATTATGCCACATTGTGTTAAACGTGTTATACCAAAAGTTGTTGCACAAATAAGCCCGAAGAAAATTTCTTCGGGCTTATAAAATGAAAAAGAGTTCTAAAAATTTATTGTTTTAATACTTTGAATACGTTGTTTATTTCTTTTCCTTGAACTTGTAACATATAAAAACCATTACTAAATTGAGTCATATCAATTTTAACGATGTTGCTGTTTACAGCAAATGATTCATAAATTACTTTACCTTGTAAATCAACTAAAGTAATACGCTCAATATTTTCTAAGTTTCCTAAATCAACCATTAACATATTACTTGTTGGATTTGGGAAGATTCTAACTTCATTATTTTTTGCATAAGTATTAACGCCTGTAGGAGTTACCTCAGAGCAAATATTTAATCCCCAGCCAGTTAACGAGCCGCCATCACCACTTGCCATGTCTTGAACGGTTAAAGTCCAAGTTCCTGTCATTGATTCTCCAATAAGAGCAGAAAGCGGGCTTAAAGGTTGATAAGTTCCAGAAATTGCTGGAGCATTATTACAAGTGCTTTCAAAATTTGCACTAGTCAATGATGCAGCATCATCAAAAGAAACAGAAATATCATTACCACTACAACCATAAGTTGAATTAGGAACCCCTGGTTGGTTAAATAAATTTATAGTGGTTCCTTGTGGAGAGGTTAAAGTAGCAACTACATCGCCAACCCAAGAGTGAGCTATTTCTAAATCAACAACATTTACATCTGAAATTGATCCAGCACTAGTGATATTAATTGTAGATGTTGCTGTTGGAGTTCCAGATGTTGAAATAGTTTTTGGTACATCAGTGCTCATAGTAGCTGCACAACTAGAGGTAGTAAAACTAAATACAGCTGATGCTGGAGCTGTACCACAAGTAGTGTATGTTGTTACTCTCCAATAATATGTTGTAGCATTGATTAATGCTGATGATGTATAATTGTTTGTAGTTAAACCTGTTGCGTTATCAATAATGTTTGTAAATCCATTATCAGTAGCAATTTCAATATCATACATTGAGCCAGCACCACCAGCCGACCAAGTAAGTACAGCTCCCAAATCAACACCTAAAGCAGCATCTGTTGGAGATGTTAAATTTGCTGCTGTTGGAGCAGGGTCTAAAACATTTAAATTAATTGTTGTTAATTTTGTTACCGAAGTAGCAGTTCCTGTAATATCTATAGCATAACTTCCTGCCATTGCTGGAGTTAATCCACTAATAGTAACTTGAACTGGAGTGCCGTCTGCACTTGCACTTGTTGGATTAAAAGTTACTACCGAACCAGCAGGATGTCCATTAGCAGAAAAAGTAGTAGTTTCATTAAAAGATAAGAAAGTATTGTAAGTAAAATTATAAGTTGCATCTATTGCAGGGCAATTTGATGATGTGGTATTTGAAAAACTCATTACAAATTCTGAATCTTGAACTGTAAAGTTTTTACTGTTTATAGCATAGAAAATGTTTCCAGCACCTCTTACCATTATTCTTCCTTGAGTTGTAACATTTCCTGGTGGTATTACCACATTTGCAGAACCACTATTAGGAACATTTGTAGCAAGTGTTACAGGATAAGTTAATCCGCCATCTTTTGAAAGATAAATATTTACGTTAGGAGTACTTACTGGAGCTGCTGTTGTTCCTGCAACATTCCATTCAACAAGAAATGAAGAGCCTGAGTTTAATATAATTCCAGTGCTACTTTGTGAAGTAACAACAAATGGCCCTGCAGTACCATTAACATTTACAGTCATTAAATCTGAAGCAACTTGACCACCTAAAGCATCGTTGTCTCTTACTAAAAAAGAAAAATTTAATGTTCTTCCAACTGATGGAGTTACTTCCCAAGTTGGTGTTAAATTTCCAGCAATTACATCTTGAATTCTAGGCATGTATCTGTTTGGAGATGTTGTTGGATATTTTGCACGATACATTGGACCTGTTGTCCAAGTAGATTGAGGAGCACTTGATGATGAAGCTTCTGCTGGGTCATTTTGGCACCATTCGTAAGTTAATGAAGCGTTTCCATCAGGGTCGTTTCCAATTCCTTCTAAAATAAAAGCAGTACCTTTTGGTATGTTATAATCGTTACCTGCATCAGCAGTAGGAGGATTGTTTGTTAAAGTAGTAATAGCAGCACATGTGCTATTTCCCGTTTGAACATTTGATGAAATATCTCTAATGTTGTTGTATATAAAGTGTGCATCGCTATTGTTTTGAACATTAACAGAACAAATACCAGCGTATCCCATTACTGAACTTCCACTACACGGCTCAACTTCTGTTTGTCCGTTACCGCTTCTACTACAAGTATTCATGGTATGATAACCTCCAAATTGGTGTCCCATTTCGTGAGCCACATAATCAATATCAAAAGGATCTCCTGTTGGGTTCGAACTACCTGTCATACCCCTACCTTTGTGAGTACCAGCTTGTGAGCTCAATGTTCCTTGACAAACACAAGACAAACAACCTGCATTACCTCCACCAGAGGTATTAAAGTTGTGTCCGATATCGTAATTATTAATACCAACATTTGCATCAATAGTTTGTGCGGTTTTAGTATTGTATTCACCAGTCCAAGGGTCAGAAGCAGCAAGTAAATAAATCAATGTGTCATTATTTGGAATAAATTCTAACGTAATTGCTAAATCTCTTTCATAAACACCGTTTACACGAGCCATTGTAATGGTCATTTGAGCTTGAACATTTGCTTTTTGTTGAGCAGTTGTTCCTGTTCCTTTAAAAATGCTACCATACTCACCAGTACAAGATTGAGCTAGACGATATTTTCTTAATTTTTTATCGTTTACATCAGCCATAATGTTGCTTGGAGTGGTTGATGGTGCTGTTTTTAATGATGGCAAATTAATGTTATCATCTGTTAAACATTCGAAAGCAGTTGTTGTACTTTGTAATGCACTTTTATCATAAACAATATAATTGGTTAAATCTGTTGTAAATGGGTCTATATACGTTGGCATTCTTTTTCCGGAAAGCGTTTGTGTGTGCAAACCCAATTGAGTTATAGTAAAACGCATTGTCGCACTTGGGTCTTCAATACCTTGTGCAACATAAGATTTAATCATTGGAAACTTAGCAGCTAAATCTGGGTGCATAATTGATGCCTCCCAAACGCGAAAATTTTCAAAACTACCATCTCCCATAGGAAAAGGTATAATCAAATTAGATTTTGCCGATGATGCATTTTTGTCAGGAGCTGCAGCAACTAATTGTTTTAAATAATTTAAATCTAAATGGTAGTACTCTGCTTTTACAGGAAAGCTGGCTCTTCGCACTTCTTCTTTGCCTGATAAGGAAGATTTTTCAATTTTGGTCCATAATGAACTATTGTTTTGTGCGTAATTGTTTTGCGAAAAAACAAATAAAAACGCCAAAATTAAAGTGGTAATTTTTGATTTCATAAATATGGTTTTGGTAAGTTGTGTTTAGTTAATGGTATGAAATTAAGCAAATCAACATCGAAAAACCACTTATTTTTAAGACAATGTGGGATTCTTAAAATCTAAACCTCAAATAATGAATTTTATGCCCTTTGGCAGAAAAAAGGTTTTCGTAATACGTTTTAATGGAAAGAATTTCTTGAGTTTTTGGGTCGAGTGTTTCAATTTTTTCACCATACAAATCAAAGGTATGTTCTATCAGGTGATAATTGTTTCGTTCGATTTCTTCTAAAGTATATCTAAAAAAACCTTCGTTATCGGTTTTAAGGTGGATAATGCCGTTTGGTTTCAATAGTTGTTTATAACGCTCCATAAACATTGGGGCAGTTAATCTTTTTCGCTCTCTTGTTTCTTGTGGTTGTGGGTCGGGGAAAGTAATCCAAAGTTCGTCAACTTCGTTTTCTGCAAAAAAAGAGTTGATAAAATCAATTCGTGTTCTAATAAAAAAAACATTGCTTAATTTTTGGTCTAAGGCTTGTTTTGCTCCTTTCCAAATTCGAGCTCCTTTAATGTCAATTCCTATAAAATTCTTTTCAGGAAAATGTTTTGCTAATCCAACCGAATATTCGCCTCTTCCGCAACCCAATTCTAAAACTATTGGATTGTTGTTTTTCAAAACTTCTTTTTGCCAGTTTCCTTTATTAGAATGGTTGTTATTAAAAACTTCTTCGAACTTAGCCTGCAAAACGTGAGGAAATGTTTCCATTTCTTTCCATCGTTCAATTTTTTTTCCTTCTCCTAACATTAATATTCTTTGTCTAATGGTTTAATAACAACTTCTTCAATGTTTGCATTTTTAGAAGTATGTAAACAGGTTTTTACAATATTTACTATATCATCGGGTTGAACAAACAATTCTTTTGGTGCAACAATTCCTTCCCACGAAGAAGTGTTTATTGAGCCTGGGTAAATTGCAGTAACTTTTACTCCATATTCACGCATTTCTTCTCGAAGCACATCATTAAATCCTTTTAATGCATGTTTTGAAATGGTGTATGTTGCTGCTGTTGAACGAGGCGAAAGACTTAAAACAGAACAAATATTAAATATATGCCCTTTCCCATTTTTACACATGTTTCTGGATAAGTGCTTTGTTAAATAATAAGCTGCATTTAAATTTGTACTCATCATCGATTCCAAATCTACATCATCATCAGTTATTCTATCCAAGTCGTATTTTCCAACATTATTTATTAATACACCTATGTTTTTGAATTCGGCAATCACTTTATTTGAAAAATCTAATGCGTTGTTTTTATCCGACAAATCACAAGCATAAATAAAAACATTACTCGAATAATTTCGAATTAACTCCGATTGAAGTTGTTCCAAATCGCTTAAACTACGAGCTGTTAAGGCTAACGAAAAACCCTCCTTAGCTAAAGCTATTGCTAAAGATTTTCCAACTCCTCTTGTGGCTCCTGAGATAACTGCTACCATGTTTCAAAAATAGTTAACTTTATCGAAGTTTTTTATGATAAAATGCAGCTAATTTGATGGCAAATCGATTGATATATTACGGGGTTATTTTACCCATTTCGTATTTACCTTATTTTCTACTGTATAGGTTATCTGATTTTACATTTTTCATCATGTTTCGTTTAATCGGATACCGTAAAAAGGTAGTGTTGAATAATATTAAAAATTCATTTCCGCATCTTTCAGAGCAGGAACATCGCAAAATTATGGCTAAATTTTATCAGCATTTTTGCGATTTGGTGTTGGAATCGTTAAAGGGATTTACTATTTCCGAAAAACAACTTAATAAACGATTTAAAGTTAGAGACAGAGTCATTGTAGATAAACTGTACGATGAAGGTAAAAACATTGTGTTTGTTGGCGGACATTACAATAATTGGGAAATGTTAGCATTGGGGGTTTCTATGCAAATGCGACATTTATTGATTGGCATTTACAAGCCTTTGTCTAACAAATACTTTGACGAAAAAATGCAAAAATCTCGTCAACGATTTGGAATGATGCTTTGCCCAATGAAACAAACCCGTCGATTTTTTGAGCAAGATTTTGGCAAACCAAAAGGAATAATTTTTGCCATCGACCAGAGTCCATCCAATCCAAAAACTGCTTATTGGATGGAGTTTTTAAATCAAGATACGCCCATGTTTTATGGAGCAGAAAAATATGCCAAAGAATTTAATATGCCGGTTGTTTATGGGGTAATTCACAAACCAAAACGTGGTTATTACGAAGCAGAATTTAGATTGGTAACCACAACACCAAACGAAATGGCTTACGGCGAAATTATTAAAATATCAAATCAAATGTTGGAGGAAAACATTAACGAATTGCCTCAATATTGGCTTTGGACTCATAAACGCTGGAAACATAAACGAATTTGAAAATACCACAATTTGAAAATTAAAACTTACATCGCTCTTTTAAGAGGAATTAATGTTAGTGGGCATAAACTGATAAAAATGTCGGAACTAAAAACGCTATTTGAAAGTTGTGGGTTTAACTATGTAACAACTTATATTCAAAGTGGAAATGTAGTTTTTTCATCAGCTATAACTAATAAAAAAGAAATTAAAAGTATTATTGAAAAAGCCATACAATCAACTTTTAGTTTTGATGTTAGCACACTAATTTTAGAATCACAAGAACTTGAAACAATAAAAAACAACAACATATTTTTAAATAAACACCCATTAGCACTTAAAAGTATTTATTTTACTTTTTTTGACGAAAAACCCAACCAAGAGCTTGTTAACGAATTAAACCAACTCCATCAGGAAACCGAATTTTTTAGTATTGCTGAAAATGTAATTCATTGTTTTTACCCAAACGGCTATGGAAACTCCAAATGGAACAATGTATTTTTTGAGAAAAAGCTAAAGGTAAATTGCACAACAAGAAATTACAATACAGTAAATAAGCTTATTGAAGTTGCTAATAAAAAAAAATACTAAATACACCAATTTCAGGATATAGCTTAACATTACTAATCAGTATCAAAAAAACTAGGGCACGAATTTCACTAATTTAAAAACGAAAAAATAAAAAATCTGCGAGTATCAGCGAAATCTGCGAGAAACAAAAAAAAAAATTGTAAAATTCGTGTCAAAACAGTTTATATTGACTAAACAAAAAACCATATTAGTTTGTCCGTTGGATTGGGGTTTAGGGCATGCCACACGATGCATACCTTTAATTCGTCAATTCATTAACGAAAACAGTAAGGTTCTTGTTGGTTCATCTGGCTCTCAAAAAGTATTGTTACAAAAAGAATTTCCGAGTTTAACTTTTATCGACTTGAAAGGGTATGAAGTTGAATACCCAAAATCGGGTTCAATGGCTTTGAAAATGTTGTTGCAACTTACTAAAATAAATAAAGCTATAAAAGCGGAACATGTTTGGTTAGCTAAAATTGTTGATGAACATAACATTGATTTAGTGATTTCAGATAATCGTTATGGTTTATGGAGTAAAAAAGTAAAATCGGTTTTAGTTACTCATCAAATTTTTGTTAAAGCTCCTTTTGGAGAGTGGATAATTGAGCAACTACTAAAACGATATTTCGATAACTTCGATGAAATATGGATTCCTGATGTGGAAGGAGAAAACAATTTAAGTGGCGATTTATCGCATAAAAAACCGTTGTCGGAAAAGTTTAAATTTATTGGATTGCTTTCTCGCTTCTCACATATAATTGACAATTCGAGTGTTTCGCAGAAATGTGGAACGTATCGAGAAGATGATGATTTTGAATTCGATTTTATTGCTATTGTTTCTGGTCCAGAGCCACAGCGAAGCATTTTTGAAAACATCATTTTAAAACAAGTTGAGAGCTCCAATTTAAAAGGAATTTTGGTTCGAGGAATACCAGAAGATAATTCTGAATGCAAAATACAGAATGCAGAATTAAAAGTATTCAACCATCTTGAAACTGATGAGTTTTTACACTACCTGAAAAAAAGTAAAGTTGTGATAAGTCGTTCGGGTTATTCTACCATTATGGATTTAGCCATTTTAGTAAAAAAAGCCATTTTAGTTCCAACTCCAGGACAAACCGAGCAAGAATATTTAGCAAATTACCATTCACAAAAAGGAAGGTTTTTTACTCAAAAACAAAGTGAGTTTGATTTGGGAAAAGGGATGAAGAGTTTTGATTAATTAGGTATCGTTCCACTAAGATTTATTAATAAACCATCAATGTATCTTTTGAATATGGGTAGGTTTTAATGAAATCTTTCTCGGTTAAGTTAATTCCTTTCTTCTTCAATTTCACTAAAAATTTTTCAGGAATTTTCTCATTATCAATCCATAAGTGAAAAACATTTTGTCGTCCAACTTCTCTATAACCGTAAAAATCTCCGAAGTAATAATTCTTACCTTCTTCAAATTCTAAGACGCCAAAGAAACTAGTCATTTGCTGAGATTGATTGATGTATTTAAAGCCGCCCAAAGGAATCTCAATCTTAGAAACAATATATTTTCCAGGGGGTAAATCTTCGATAATACTGTGAGGCGACATTCCTCCTAAAGACTTTGTTTTGAAAGACATCTTAGTATCGATGTTAATTAATGTCATTATGATTCCATATCCTTTCTGCATAACGCCTGAGGTAGTTGCTGAAATGGAAACAAATACATTTTTACTTTTATCTAATTGAACCCAAGAAGTTAAAATGAATAAACTAAATAATAGTCCAGTTAATATTGGAATTCGTATTGTCATTTTTTACTAATGGTTTTAGTTTAATCTTTCTTGTTCCAAAATCAATCCCTCTGCAAACTTTCTTGTTTCCTCATCAGTTTTAACATAATCCTCATAAGTAGGTTGTTGAATAAAGGGAACGCTATTTACACACTTTTCGTTGATGTCGGCTATATCCAAAAACTTTATTTTATCTTTTAAAAATGCATCCACAGCAACTTCGTTGGCAGCATTTAAAATGCAAGCCAAATTACCACCTTTCTCTAATGCATAGTATGCCAGTTTAAGGTTTTTAAAAGTTTCCTGGTCTGGTTTTTCAAAAGTAAGGCTTGGATAATCCATAAAATTAAATCGTGGCGATTTTGATGTAAATCGGTATGGATAAGTTAACGCATATTGTATCGGCAATTTCATGTCGGGCAAACCCATTTGAGCTTTCATGCTTCCATCTTCAAATTGCACCAACGAATGAACGATGGATTGGGGATGAACAATTACATCAATTTGTTCGGGTTTTAGGTTAAACAACCATTTGGCTTCAATCACTTCCAATCCTTTATTCATCAATGTTGCAGAATCGATGGTAATTTTTGCACCCATCGTCCAGTTAGGATGTTTTAACGCTTGTTCTTTGGTAATGTTTTGCAACTCGGCTCTTTTTTTACCTCTAAACGGACCACCAGAAGCTGTTAAGTAAATTTTCTCAATAGGATTTAAGAGTTCGCCAACCAAACATTGAAAAATAGCAGAATGTTCAGAATCAACAGGGTAAATATGTACTCCATTTTCAGTAGCTAATTTGGTAATTAGTTCACCAGCAACCACTAAGGTTTCTTTGTTGGCTAAAGCAATGGTTTTTTTGGCTTTTATCGCATTGATGGTTGGTAATAATCCAGCATAACCAACTAATGCAGTAAGCACAATGTCGATTTCTTTCATTTCTACCACTTGAGCAAGAGCATCTTTTCCGGTGTAGGTTTTTATATCGTGTTGCCAAAGTGCATCAGCAACTTTTTGGTATTGAGTTTCATCAATAATAACAACCGCATTGGGTTTGAATTTAATGGCTTGCTCAATTAATAAATCGGCTTTGGTGTTAGTTGTTAAAACTTCCACCTGAAATTCATTTGCATGTTCTTCAATAACCTCTAAAGCTTGTGTTCCAATAGAGCCTGTTGAGCCTAAAATTGCTATTTTCTTTTTCTCTTGCATTTGTTCTGACACGAATTGCACTAATTTTTATTTATTTTCTTACAACCTTATTTAACATGAATTACATTATCTTTTTTACGTTTTTAATTGGTGAAATTAGTGTCTGTTTTGATTTGAAACGAATTGCACTAATTTTTAATTTATTCTCCTATAACTTCTTAACACAAATTGCATTATTTTTTGTTTAATTGGTGAATTTAGTGTCTATTCTTTTTGGACACAAATTACACGAATTATTCTTTAAAGGACAATACGTCGATATTCAAGCGAATCTTTTCCAAAATTGATAATTAATCCAACTCTTAATTTCGATGCTGCTAAATAATTTAATGTTTGGCCAATATGGGCATCACAAATTGATTCACAACTTTTAATTTCTAAAATAATTTTATCAAACATCACAAAATCAGCATAAAAATTGTGTTTTAGAATAATATCTTTGTATTGAATTTGGAATTCTTTTTCTCTATTAAATTGATAATTTCTTGATTTACACTCATATTCAAGTGCATCTTTGTAAACAATTTCGGAGAACCCTTTTCCTAAAATACGATGAATTTCCATACACATCCCAACCAAATCGTAAACTTCTTCCTTGTATAATAAATCATTCATTAGTTAAAGCAATAATTTGTGAAATTCGTGTCAATTAGTTTTTCTTTCTCGATTTTGCCTTAATCTCATTCATTAGCACGGCTTTTGCCTGAGCAAATGTTTCGATGTGCAAATAATTACCTCCTCCAGCTTCTGCCATTGCAGTCATTGATGAAACTGTCCATTTTTCGTTTTTAACCCCTAAAACCGATAACGAAACTCCTTTTTTGTAATTTGCGGTAACATCGTTTAAAATGGTTTTATCGCTTTTTTCTAAATTAAAAGCACCATCGGTTGCAATAATTACTTGATTGTTGGCATCTTTCATAAAATTATCGCGAGCAACCTGATATGCCTTTTTAATTCCTTTTGCTCCAGCAGTATATCCACCTGCAGTTAAATCTTGTATCAATTGAGTAATTTTTGCTTTATCGGTAACGTATTCCGATTCTAAAATTACGTCGGTAGAACTTGCATAGGTTACAATTGCCAACTTATCTATAGGTCTTAATCCGTTTAGCAATTCAATCATCGAAGCTTTTAAAACATCCATTCTTCCTTTTTGTTTCATTGAAACAGAAACGTCAATTAAAAACACCACATTATTTGGGGCGTATAAATTAACTGGAAGTTCTGCTGTTGAAACAGTATCAGCTGGCTCAGGAATAATTTCAGGTTCAATTAGTTTAGGTTCTTCTTTTGCTAAAATCTCTTCTTTGGTTGGTTCTCCTAATTCAAATTGAATGGAGTTATTTTTATAATCCAATAAAAAATCGGATTCTTTACTTCCATAATCATCGGCTGTTACCACAAGATAATAGTTGTCTAATTTTAAGTTTTGAAGAACTTCTCCCAATTTGTCTGTGGCAACTCTTTTGTAAACCAAACCATCCCAAATTATCTCAACCGTAGCATTTTTAATTGGTTTTTTAGTATTGATATCAACCACAGTAATTTTTAAATCGGCACGTTCTTCTGTTGGTTTTACTATTTGAACAAAATCTGGGGGAGTTAGCGATTCGTTTACATCAAAAGTTAAAGCGTTTCCCTCAATGGTTAATGTAATAGGTTCGTTGTTAACACTTACCCAAATAGGCACATCTTGTTTAAAAGCACCTTTTCGTTTTGGTGTGTATTTTATTCGAACAGTAATAGAACTATCAGGTTCGATGGTTTTTTTTGAAAATCGAGAGCTTATGCCATAAGGTTCTTCAATACGAACAATGTTTGCAGCTACCTTGCCTGCATTGGTAAGCGTAAAATCGAAATACTTTTTATCTTCTTTGTTGATGTCGCCAAGATTGTGATAAGAAGTATTAAACACAATTTGTGAAAAAGATGTTTGAAACAGAACAATAAGTAAAATTGAAAATAAACTACGCATGCTTACCTTTTTAAATTTAAAGGGGTTGTACCAAAATTATTGCCAAAATTAAGGTAAAATTATAGCTGTTCGAGTTTTTGTTGAACGACTTATTAACTTTGTTATTAAACTACTTTTTTAATGAGGAAAATCTACTAGCATTATTTTTTTTGGATAATAATTTCAAGAAAGAATACAATAATCAAACAGGTTGTTTTTTAATTCTTCTAATTTGGAGATATCTTTCAAAAGATTATATAAAGAAAAACCCAACAACAAGTTAATGTTACTGGGTTTTTTTGTGGGCCCACTTGGAATCGAACCAAGCACCTACTGATTATGAGTCAGTTGCTCTAACCGAATGAGCTATAGGCCCTTTTGTATTTGCATACAAAATTGAGGTTGCAATTTTACGTAATTGTTATTTAATTAGCAATAAATAGCCGTACTATTTTATTTTTTTAAAAACGCAATCAATTTTTTTGTTGCAATTGCCCTGTGGCTCATGGTGTTTTTAATATCTAAACTCATTTCTGAATAGGTTTTGTTGTAGCCTTTTGGCATAAAAATAGGGTCGTAGCCAAAGCCTTCAGAACCACTTTTGGCATGGGTAATTTCACCTTCAACAATTCCTTCAAAACAAGTTGTTTTTCCATCAATAATTAATGCAATAACTGTTTTAAAACGAGCATTTCTATTCGATACATTTTTCAGTTTATCTAAAACTTTGTTCATGTTCATTTCTGGATTTTTCTCTTCACCAGCATAACGTGCCGAATAAATTCCTGGTTCGCCGTTTAGTGCTTCAATTTCTAATCCAGTATCATCAGCAAAACAATTGTATCCATAATTTTCATAAACATATTGTGCTTTTTGAATGGCATTGCCTTCAATAGTGTCAGAAGTTTCTGGAATATCTTCAAAACATTGAATATCTTCCAAACTCAATATTTCTAGCGAATTGTTGAGTAAATGTTTTATTTCTTTAATTTTATTTTTGTTATTTGTAGCAAAAACTAATTTCATCATAATTGAATATACCTTTTAATATACCTTTTATTTCGGGCAACGAAGTTACTTACATTAATGAGGTAATTCGAGAAAATGTTTTTTCTTCGCCAGGAAAATTTGCAAAAAAATGTGAGAAAGAATTAGCAAAAATTACAGGATGTGATGAAATTCGCCTAACCACAAGCTGCACATCAGCACTTGAGCTTGCCGCTTTAGCAATAGATATAAAAGTTGGCGACGAAGTAATATTACCCTCCTTTACCTTTGTGTCATCAGCAAATGCATTTGCTTTAAGAGGTGCAAAATTGGTTTTTATTGACATCAACCCCAAAACCATGTGTTTAGATGAAATGTTGCTTGAAAAAGCACTAACAAAAAACACAAAAGCAGTTGTCTTGGTACATTATGCTGGTTTAACTGAAAACATTGAAAAAGTAGTTGAGTTTTGTAAAATCAATAACATTTTTTTAATCGAAGATGCTGCTCAAAGTATTGATTCGTATTACAATAATAAACACTTAGGAACATTCGGCGATTTAGGTTGTTTTAGTTTTCACGATACAAAAAATGTTCACTGTGGCGAAGGTGGAGCTATTTTAGTGAACAACAAAAGCTTATTAAAAAAAGTAGAAATAATTTTAGAAAAAGGAACCAACAGAGCCGAATTTTTAGCAGGAAAAATTGAAAATTACACTTGGAAAAGCTTTGGTTCGAGTTATGGATTAAGTGAGATAAATTCGGCTTTTTTATATGCACAACTTCAGGAATTAAAAACGGTTACAAAAAAACGCAAAGAACTCTATGAGTTATACCAAAAAACCCTTCAACCTTTAAAACAAAAAGGATTAATTGATTTTCCTGAGACTACAAATAACCATAATGCACATATATTTTTCATTAAAGTTGAAAGTAAAAAAGTAAGAAATGACCTAATTAATTACTTAAA
This sequence comes from Flavobacteriales bacterium, assembly GCA_015075325.1. Lineage (GTDB taxonomy): Bacteria > Bacteroidota > Bacteroidia > Flavobacteriales_E > Vicingaceae > Vicingus. The sequence continues at coordinate 56,713 of JABTUP010000015.1, forward strand.
AAAATCAGGAATTAGTGCCTACTTTCATTACTCACCATTGCATTTAAGTGAAATGGGTAAACAGTTTGATTTTATAAATTCAGGAAATGATTTTAGTAAGTTAGAAAGCGAACGAATGATAAGGTTGCCTTTGTATTACCAGCTAGGAATAGAACAAGTGGAGTTGGTTGTTGAAGGAATTATACAATTCTATAATTAGAAATGGAATCATTATTAAGATATTTTGAAATTCGATTAGATTTGTATGATTTAACATTAGCTTTTATATACTTTATCTTTATTTATATTTTAGCTTTTACTTATAAAAGGATTAAACAGAAAAAAAACCCTGAGTATAAATACTTCATATTAGCTCTATCCTTAAAGGTTTTCGGAGGGATGATGTTTGCTATTCTTACTATTTTCTACTATAAAGGAGGGGATTCGATGGGTTATTATCACGGAGCAGTTTGTTTGTCTGATGAAATATTAAATAATCCTTCATCAGGAATTAAAATTCTATTTTCTGAATTCAATCCTCATCTCTCTATGTATTTAGCACCTGCAGAATCTGCTTATTTTATGAATGTTAATGATTTAGATATTTTAACCATGATTAAAATAACTACTGTTATCAATTTACTTGGTTTATACTCATATGGAGCAACAACAGTAATTTTTTCAGCTATTTCATTTGTTGGAATTTGGATGGCATACTCTAATCTTTGTAAGTTATATCCAAAATATAGTGGTTATTTGATGGTAAGTTTCTTTATGATTCCATCAATAATTTTTTGGGGATCTGGAGTGTTAAAAGATACAGTAACTATGAGCTGTATGGGATGGTTGATTTATTGTTTTTCAAATATTTTTATTTTTAAAAGAAAAATAATCATTAGCATATTAATTACGATTATTGCTTCAATCTTAATTATTCGCTTGAAGCCATATATTTTATATATTTTACTCCCTTGTTTATTAATTTGGGGGCAAACCAATTTAAAAAATTTAATTAAAGGAAGTTTTATTCGAATTATATTAATTCCACTTATCGTTATTTCAATAGGTATTAGTACTTTTTTTGTGTTACAAAAAATATCAATTGGTGCTGGTAAATATGATATCAATAAACTTCAAAACACACTTGAGGGGTTTCAGTCTTGGCATGGTTATCTTAATAACACATTAGATCAATCAGGCTACTCGTTAGGAGAAATTGAGTTTTCTCCATTGGGTTATTTAAAAGTTGCTCCATCTGCTTTTAATGTAACATTTTTTAGACCTTATCTATGGGAGATAAGGAATGTTCCTACTTTAATTGGAGCAATTGAAAGCTTATTAGTTTTACTATTCTTTTTATACTTATTGTTAAAGTTAAGAACTCAATTTTTTATAATTATATTTAAGAACAAAGATATTTTGTTTATGATGATTTTTTCATTTATTTTCGGAATAGTAGTTGGGGTTAGCTCCTATAATTTTGGTGCATTATCTAGGTACAAAATGCCTGCACAACTATTGTTTGTTACAGCTCTTTTTTTAATATTTAATATTGCAAGAGACGAAAAAAAAGACATTGCGAAACCAATGAATTTTATTTAAATAAAGAGAGGAAATAGTCTTTATTTGCAACAACAGAGTATTTTTTAATAACGGTTTGTCTTCCCGCTTTTCCAAGTTTTACCCTTAGGTCTTCTGATAAAATCAACGATTCGAGTTTAGCAAACCATTCTTCATTGGAGTTAGCTAAAAATCCATTTACACCATCTTGAATAATTTCAGTATTAACCCCAACAGGCGACATGATGGTTGGTATTTCTAAAGCCATATATTGTAATCCTTTTAATCCACACTTACCATTAGCCCACTCATCATCTGGCAAAGGCATAATGCCAATATCAAAAGTTGATAAATCTCTTATTTCTGTTTCTTTATTCCAGGCTATTCCTTTAATTGATAAATCCTCATTAACATAATTAGCATCTCCAATAACTTTGAACTCAATCAGATTACCAAATTTATTTTTTAATTCTTTTAAAAAAGGTAGTGCATATTCAAAATGCTGAATGGTAGTGATGCTTCCGCTCCAACCTATGGTTACTTTGTCATTTTTTGGAGAAGAGTTTTTATAATATTCATTTGTATCAATAGTTGTAGGAATAATAACAACATTTTTGTTGTACTTCAATGCATAGTTTGCTAAATATTCGTTTCCTGCAATAACTAAATAAGAACACTTAATAATTTTAGAAGTTTTGTTAGGATTCTTGAGCCAAACAAAAGTTTTATTTGCTTCAGAAACATTTTGTAGCCAAATCGAGTCATCAAAATCAAATATTACTTTAGCTCCTGATTTGGCAAATCGACGTTCGAAAAAGCTAGTGCCTAACATGAAACATTCTCTTTGAATAAAAATAATATCGTTTTCTTTTATTTGATTTAATTCTCGTAATCGCTTAAAGAAACTCTTTATAACAATATATGCCTTGACAAATATTTTTCCATTTGAATAAAAGATCTTATCGTCATATTCATTCAATAAATAAGAAAATTCATATTCGATATCTTCATTGTTAAAAAATTGAAGATATTGCTCAAATCTAAATCGTTGACTAGGTGATCGATTTGGTCGGTGAAGAGTTAAGAATAAGATTTTTTTCATCTTACTTTTCTACCCAAAAAGGAGGTAATTTTTCTGTAATCTCAATATTTTCAAACTTTGAGCTTTCTCTTGCTCCAACTTGTTTTGCCCAATTTGCCATTTTTGCAACTCCTTCTTCTAAAGAAGTGAATTTATTTATTTGAAATATCTTTTTTGCTTTAGCGTGATCGGCATGGGCATGAACTACTTCATTTCGTGGGTCTAAATGTAGAATAGGTTGGTTTATTCCCATAGATTTTTGAATGGTTTCTGCCAACTCTAATACGGTATATTCTTGATCAGCACCAATATTAAAGATTTCATTACACGACGCTGGATTATTTACACAATTTGCAATGTATGGTGCTACATCACTAATGTAACTAAAAGCTCGAGTTTGTTTTCCATCTCCAAAAACTGATAATGATTTTCCCTGCATTAACTGATTCATGAAAATTCCGATAACATTTCGGTACTTATCACCAATGTTTTGATATTCTCCGTATACATTATGTGGTCGGAAAATAGTGTAATTTAATCCAAACATTTCATGAGCAGTTTTTAAATCCAACTCCACAGCATATTTTGCAACACCATAAGGGTCTTCAGGTTGTGGGTTCATGTTTTCTCGCATAGGAGGGGTTAAAGCTCCATATACAGCTATTGAAGAAGTAAAAACAAAACGTTCAATTTTGTGTTTGATGGATTCATTAATTAAATTAATGCTGCCAATTAAATTATTGTTGTAGTTAAATCTTCTAATAAAATGACTTAACCCTTCGGCTGCATAAGCTGCTAAATGATAAACATAATCAAATTTATAATCAATAAACAATTGGGATATTAGTTTTTCATCGGTAACAGAACCTTTAATAAAAATAGCTTTATTATTTACAAAATCTTCAAAACCACCACTTAAGTCATCAAGAACTATCACTTTGTGTCCTAATTTAATTAAATGATTGGTAACATGAGCCCCAATAAAACCTGCTCCTCCTGTAACTAATGATGTTTTCATGTATATGATTTTGTTAATTAATTTAGATGCAAAAATAAAGAAATCAATTAGAAACAATTATTAATTAGAAATAACGCTGGTAGGTTTTGTATAGAAACTCTAAAAACGATTGATTGTTGGGGTAGTCGCGATAACTTTTGGGTTTTTCTTTCATCATTTTGTTAAAATCACTTACACTGATGTTTAGTTTTTTACAGAAGTATTCAATTTCTTCCGTTAAATTAATGTCCCTGTAAGGTTTTAATTGAAGTTCGTCAATTACATCTTCTCGGTTAACTTCTCCGGCACAAATTTGTGTAGAATAAGTTGATTTTCTGTAATCGATATTGAATTTTTCAGGGAGAATATAAGCTTGTACTAATTTTGTGAAACGAGATTCAAAATGTTTCCCTCCATAATACTTCCAATTCAATTCTTTTTCAAGTAATTCAACAGCGTCTTTTTTTGAATACGGTACGTAATTCAGCATGTAAACAAATCGAATTCCTTTTACAAACTTGTAATAAATTTCTTTTTGATAACCGAAAGTAGGAAAAGTCTTTAGTTTTTTGGTGCCAAATTGCTTTTGAATGGCTTTTAAAAAAGTTACATCTTTTCTGTCGTAGTGCCAACTTTTTGGTAAAATGCCTTCAGTAGCATAATTGCCTCCACTTATAATGTATTTAATATTGTGTTTGGCAGCAACTTGGTGTAAAACTGCCGGAATTGCCATGTCAGTTGGAGTTTCAATCTCAGGGACGGAAGCTTTTAAAAAAGAAAGCTGTAAATCTTTAAATTCTTCCCAATCTAACACGTGGGTATAAAGGTCAATGTTTAATTGATTCAGTAATTTTTCAATGTTGCTCACCGCTAATTCGCTGTTCCAACCATTATCCATGTGAACGGCAAGTGGCTTTAAGCCTAATTTTTTTGTAAGATAAGCAACATAGCTGCTATCAATGCCTCCGCTAACTCCTATTACACAATAATAAGTTTGATTTTTTCCAGAAGCTTTAATTTTTGCTACAATTTTTTCAAGCTCAGCATCACTTTTTTTACCCTGATACGTTAAGTTTTTTAATGTATTAAAGTAATTGACACAATGGTTGCAGTAGCCATTTTTATCAAATTGAATATCGGGGTCACTAGTATCCATTACACAGTGATTACATTGCCGATATTTTATTGTATTCATGAATTAAATGAAGAAAAATAGAAGCTAAATTTAAGATAAAAAAAATTAAATTATTTTAATTTAGACTTAAATAAAATCATCATATTACAATCCAATTTTGTAATATAGCATTCTATATATACGCCATATGTTAGGAAAACATCTAATTTCTTCTGTTCTTACTCAAATACCTGTATTCATTTTAGGAATAATTAGTGGTATTTTTTCTACGCGTATTCTAGGGGAAGAAGCTAAAGGGGTTTTTTCATTATTTCAAGCAAATTATCTATTGTTTTTATTAATTTTTTCATTTGGAATTCAAACAGGAGTAGTCTATTTTATTTCGAGCAAAAAATATTCTGAAGAGATTGTTGCAGGAATCACTTTTACAATTTTTTTATCAAGCTCAACTATTTTGTTATTATTGTTGTTAGGGTCATATTTTTTAAACTTTAGTAATATTTATTTGCCCGAAAACTATAATAGTATTGCTTATTTAATTGCACTTTTTATATTGTTTTTGTTGTCGTTTTTTAATAGTTTAATTACAGCTTTTTTTCAATCGCGCTCAAAGTTTCATATAATTAATCGAATAGCTATTATCAATAGTGTTTTTAACGCAATAGTGTTTCCATTAATTTTTTTTTATTTACAGTATCAATCCATATCTGCAGTTGAAAAATTTAATGTTGTACTAATAATAACTGTTTTGCTTCTTTTTATCAATAGTTTAATGTGGTTAGTTTTATACATTAAGTACATTACAATTATTCCAATTTTTAGCAAAAACATTTCTTCTCAAATAAAAGAGTTTATATCTTATAGTTTATTAATATACATCGGAATGTTCGTTAATTTCTTTAATTATCGACTTGATTTATGGATTGTAAATCATTACTTAGATGAAAAGCAACTAAGTCATTATTCATTGGCTGCGAATATCAATCAAATTATTTTATATTTATCTGTAACAATAGCTTCTGTGGTTTTACCTAGTTTTTCTAGCGGAGACGAAGAAAGCCGTAAAAAAGCTTTTATTCAAGTAAGTAGATTTAGTTTTTTATTCTTCCTTATTATAGTCGCGATAGCCTTTTCTGTTTCCAATTTTATTATACCCATTATGTATGGTGAAGAATTTACTAGTACAGTAATCCCTTTTCAGATTTTATCATTAGGAATCTTATTCTCTTGTATCACACAGTTATTCTCCATATATCTAGTATCATCTAATAAAAATATTTATAATATAATTGCATGTTCAATAGGACTCATTTTTACTGTATTTTTTGATATTTACCTTATTCCTAAATTCTATACCATTGGAGCTTCTATTGCTACATTAATAAGTTATTTAGCTATCTTTATATTTACCTATATCTTTGTGTTGTCAAGAATGAAAATTGAAACAAAAAATTTATTTTTACCTTCTAAGCAAGATTTTATTTACCTATCCACACTTATTTTAAAACTTCGGAATAAATGAAAGTAGCTATCATTGAAATGGACCATTTTCAATATGGACTTACACAGTCTGAGATTTTTGAAGAACACGAAAGAATATTTTTTGTTTCTCAAGAGATAAAAGATAATATGCTCAATTATAGAGCAGAATTATGTGATGGTAAATTCTATGTTATCAATACCCTTGAAGATGGTGCAGATACCATAATTGACATTTGCAAAAAAGAAAACGTTGATTTAGTAATGCTTAGCCCTGTGTTTATTCATTTTAACGCTGTATTAACTATTGCAAAAAATCTTACGTGCAAAAAAGTAATAACTATACATAATCTTAACTTTTGGTTAAATTCAAGATTCAGAACACTTCACTATTATAAAGAAAGACAAGTAAAGAAAGAAATTGTATCACTATTTGATTATGTGGCGGTTGAAGATTTTATTTTCAATCATCTTAAAAATAACGACCAAGAACTGTTTAATAAATACAAGTTTATTTATATCCCTTTTACCATATTTCATGACACTAAAAAAACATATTCAAAAGAAAATGATATGTTTAAAATTGTTTTACCAGGATCTATACATAAGGACAGAAGAAGATATGAAGATGTGGTTGAAGTAATAATGCAATTCGCCAAACAAAAAGCCAATATTACCTTTTCATTTGCAGGTCCTGCATTTGAAGATTATGGATTATGGGTGGTAAACCAATTGGATGAAGCTAATAGGCTTTGTCCTGGCATTGCTAGTTATTTTCCAACTGATGTGTCTTTGACTCCAGATATGTTCTTAAAAGAGATGGAAACAGCAGATTTAGTTTTATCTACAAGCACAAAAGAATTTAAAGCATTAGGAACAACCGAATTTATTGGAAAAACAAAACCTACAGCAGCTATACATGATATGATGAGTTTTCAGTTACCTGGATTATTACCTTCTCATCTTATAATCCCAGAAAATTTAAAAGGTTCTGTTTTTAATTATGAAGGAGTTGATGAATTAAAAGAAATTCTACAAAAATTATTAGATGAACCTAATTTATTAACTCAATGGAAAGAACAAGCTACAATAAATTCGAATTACTTTACTGCTGCTGAAATAAGAAAAAACCTGCCATTTTTTTACACTCAATGTAAGCGTTGTGTAATGGATAATGCTAATGACCCTAACATATGGTTTAACAAAGAAGGAAATTGTAATTATTGTGAAGATTATTATCGGCATATAGAGGAAGAAGATGTAAAATTAAAGTATGACATTAACAAAGTAATTCCTTTAATAGATAAAATAAAAGTTGAAGGCCGAAATAAAAAGTATGATTGTATTGTTGGAATAAGTGGTGGTGTAGACAGTGCTTTTTTGGTTTATAAATTGGTAGAATTTGGGTTAAGGCCATTAGCTGTTCATTATGATAATGGTTGGAATAGTGAAATAGCAACCCAGAATATAGAAATGCTACTATCTAAACTAAATGTTGACCTATATACCTATGTAAACGATTGGGATGAATTTAAAGATTTACAACTTTCCTTTTTTAAAGCAGGTGTTGTTGATATTGAGCTGATTACAGATCATGCTATTACTGCTATTTTATATAAAAAATCGATTGAATTTAATACTAAATATATTTTTCATGGTTCTAACTCAAATTCTGAATTCATATTGCCTTCTGCTTGGTATCATTGGAAACACGACGCTTTAAATATTAAAGCCATTCATAAAAAATTTGGAAAATTAAAAATCAAAACTTTCCCATTTCTCACCTATTTAGGTGAATATTATCATATAAAATATAGGAAAACTACTTTTATTACTCTTCTGAATTATATAAATTATAATAAAGAAGATGCTAAAAATATTTTAACCGAAAAATTTGATTGGAAGCCTTATGGAGCAAAACATAGCGAATCTATTTTTACTCGTTTTTATCAAAATTATATATTACCTGTAAAATTTAATATTGATAAAAGAAAAGCCCATTTATCTTCTTTAATATGCTCTGGTCAACTTTCACAGGAAGAAGCTTTGGAAGAATTAAGAATAAAAGTTTGGGAAACAGAGCAAACCAAACAAGACAAAGAATATGTCATAAAAAAATTAGGTGTTTCAGAAGAAACTTTTGATGACTGGATGAAACAAGAATCGAAATCTCATTTTAATTATCCCAGCTACTTAACTCGACACGATAGGATTGTTAAATTCATAAAAAAAATAATTGAAAGAAAATGAAATTAGAAAATCAAACTATTTTAATAATTTCTAATGAACCATGGGGAGATATTTGGTACTCAAAACACAACTGGGCTTTTGAATTAGCAAAAAAAAATAAGGTGTTTTTTATTAATCCACCTAAAAGATGGACTTGGAAAAATTTTCTTGGTTCATTTATATCAACAAAAAAGTATGCCGAAAATCTTCAAATATTAAACTATAATAATACCCTACCCTTTACTCGTTTTTCGATTATTTACCACATCAACAACATTATAATTTCTTATAGATTAAAAAATTGGTTCTCAAAGAATAAGATAACTAGTTATATCTTTTGGACATTTGACCCTTATCGATTAAGCAATCCTAAATTACTAAACCCTTTATTCTCTATCTATTTCATAGCAGATAAGTACACTATCAAAAGAGAGTTTGATCTAATTAAAAACGTTGATTTCTTTTTCTCTGTTTCTAGTATTTTAACAGAAAGATTGGCTCTTGAGAATTCACTTGTTTTATCACACGGTATTGCTGAAACAGAATTTAATTCAGATACTCCTATTGAAATCGACGAAGGATTCATCTTGTATATTGGTAATATAGATTATAGGTTAGATAGCATTTTTATAAAGAAACTCGTCAAACAATTCCCTCAAGAAAGATTTCTGTTTATTGGTAAGTTAGTTCCTCCTGATGAGGAAATTTTTACAGAACTCTTTCTTGAAAAGAAACATGAAAACCTCGTCTATCATTTACCCGTACATTTTAAAGAATTAAAAAATTACATTGCGAAAGCTAAAATTTGTTTAGCACCAATGCGGCTTGATGTTGCAGGAAATAACATTAATCATCATAAACTTCTACAATACTTGGCTCAAGGAAAACCTGTGGTTTCTGCAAGTTTTAAGGATTATGAAGAAAGCGACCTTCTTCATGCCTACCAAAGCCATGAAGAAGGTATTAAAATAGTCTCTGATTTGATACATAATGAGGAGGAAAAACATATTGTTGAAAATAGAATTAACTTTGCTCAACAATTTACTTACAATAAATTAATTCAGAAGATAGAAGTATTTTTATCTGAGCAACGCTTATAAAATGCATATAGTTTTTGTCATATCTAACGAATCGAGTGTTCCATATTTTAATTGGTTTGCCGAAAAAGCATCAAGACAAAAAGTGCATCAATTCTCATTTGTAACTCTATACACCGAAACTCCAAAAATGATTGAAGATGTAGGTAAGTATGGTTGGAAGTGTTATTGGATAAAGTATAATCATCACAAAAGAAAAAGAGGGATGATTTCTTCCTTTTTTAACCTTTATAGATTATTTAAAAAACTCAACCCCGATGTAGTTCACACTCATTTATTTGACGACTCTTTTCCTGGATTATTAGCTGCGAGACTAGCTGGAATTAGCAAAAGAGTGATTACCAAACAAGACACCACTTTTCATTATTTCTTTTCTCCAAAATGGGTATTAGCTGATAAATTTAATAATTGGAATGCAACAAATATTGTTCCCGTTTCGAACGAGGCAAAATCCTTTATTATAGATAAAGAGAATGCTCCTGAAAATAAAATCACCATGATACACCATGGAATACCTAGAAAGATTTTCACTCAACAATCAGATGAATATAAAAAAGAATTAATTGAGAATTATCAATTAACTGGAAAGAGAGTAATTGGAACAGTATCCCGATTAATAGAGTGGAAAGGTTATCGATACATTATTGAAGCCATTCCTAAAGTTGTTGAAAAATATCCAAATGCAATTTTTTTATTTGTTGGACAGGGCAATCAAAAGGAAGAATTAGAGATGTTGGCAAAGAAACTAAATGTACTACAGTATATAATCTTTACTGGATGGATGGAAAGACCATACATGCCCTCGCTTTATTCTATATTAGATGTTTACGTTCATGCCGCTAATTTTGAACCTTTTGGGTTTGTTATTCCAGAAGCGATGATGAATGGAGCTCCTATAGTCTCAACACCAACTGGCTCGGCATTAGATGCCATAAAACATAAAGTTAATGGGTTTTTAGTTAATTACAAAGACGCTAAATCATTAGCAGAAGGTATTTGTTATACTTTAGAGCATGGTGCTGATTTTAAAGAGAAAGGTAAACAAACTGCTCTTGAGATGTTTGAATTTGATAAAATGTGGGAAGGGTACATTAACTTGTACGAAAAAAAATCTTTACAGAATTAATTACTCCAATTATGCTATTTAATTCGTTTGAGTTCCTTCTTTTCTTTATAGTTGTTACTACTGCTTATTTTACTTTTCAACATAAATATAGGTGGATACTGCTATTAATTTCAAGTTATTTTTTTTATGGCTATTGGGAAATTAAATACCTATCTATAATAGTAATCTCAACTCTTATTGACTTTTATATCGGTATCAAAATATATGAGAGTAGCTCTCAGCATATAAAAAGATTTTACTTATACATTAGTTTATTAAGTAACCTCGGAATTTTGTTTGTTTTTAAATATTTCAATTTCTTTATTGAGAACGCCTCTGAACTTATTAAGATTAAAAATCCATCTTTTGAACTTCCATTAATGGAACTATTACTTCCTGTTGGTATCTCGTTCTACACATTCCAAACCATGAGTTATAGTATTGATAATTACAATGAGAAAATTAAACCAGAAAGACACCTTGGTATTTTTGCTCTTTTCGTCACTTTTTTTCCTCAATTAGTAGCTGGACCCATTGAACGAGCGTCAAACTTACTCCCCCAATTTCATAAAAAACAATTGTTTGATTATGATAGAATCTCTAATGGATTAGGACTAATGCTATGGGGTTTATTTAAAAAAGTAGTGATAGCTGATAGATTAGCTATTGTAGTAAATGAAATCTATAACAATCCTAATGATTACAATGGATTAACTTTAGTTGTTGGCACAATATTTTTTGCTTTTCAAATTTATTGCGATTTTTCAGGCTATTCAGATATAGCAATTGGTGCTGCCAGAGTTTTAGGTTTTGATTTGATGAAAAATTTTAATTATCCATATTTCTCTAAAAGTATCAACGAATTTTGGAAACGTTGGCACATCTCTTTATCTACGTGGTTTAGAGATTATGTTTATATTCCATTAGGAGGAAATAGAAGGATTAAATGGCGTTGGTATTATAATCTTTTTATTACCTTTTTAATAAGCGGATTATGGCACGGGGCAAATTGGACATTTATTGTTTGGGGGATAATTCATGGAACAATACTCATTATAGAAACCATAACCATTAAAAAAGAAACATCAAACAATAAATTTAAAAATGGATTGTTGATGCTAAAAACTTTTATTATTGTTTGTTTAAGTTGGGTTTTTTTTAGAGCTAACAATATACAAGACGCTTTTAGTATTTTAACCCATATTTTTGATTTTGGCAGTTATTCTTTTACCCAATTAAGTTTATATATTGTACCTACAACTAAGAACACAGTATATGCAATGGATATATTTTTATCTTATGTAATGATTATAATCTTAGTTGGTTCAGAATACATCTTTGGCACTAAATTAAAATTTGAAGAATTAAATTATTACAAGTATAAATTACCTATTTATGTTGTAGGAATTGTCTCAATTTTGTTATTCGGTGCGTTTGAGAAAAATGAATTCATATATTTCCAATTTTAATGCTATCATCTAACAGAACATATAAAGTTATCCTATTAATAGGAATCATTTCAATACTACTTTTCTTGGTTGAACGCATCTATATAAATACCATGAAATCTTTAAAAACTGGATCTATTGGTAAAATTAATGCAGTAATCAACCACGATTTAGATGTAAACCTATCTATTTGGGGAGCGTCAACTGCTTTAGTAAATTTTAATCCCTTAATTATACGAGATTCATTAAATATATCTGCCTTTAACATGGGGCTTAATGGTGTGAATATTGACCAATATAATGGGCTTCTTAAGGAGTATTTAAATTATACTAAAGAAAGTAATTTTATTATAATAGCTATTGACATATATGGTGGTTTAGAAAAAAGAGAGCAATTTTATGAATTACACAATTGGATTCAACATTTAGATAATGAAAACATTTATGATTGTTTATACGATATTGACTGTAAAACCATGGTTAAAGCCAAATATATTCCATTTTATCCCATTACTTTATATAGTAAACATACGTTCCCACTATTCCGATCAGCATTGTTAAACAATTCTTCATCAGAATATCAATTTATTAATCTTGGATTTGAACCAAATAATGCTCTAATAAATTCGAAAGAAATAGATACCACTCAAATCATCATCCCAATAAATAATGATGTTTTTAAAAAATTACGTAACTCTTGTTTTCTTGCTTTATCAAAAAAGATAAGACCCATTATAGTTATAACACCCTGTCGAAAAGATGGTCTAAACAAAATTAAAAACGTTGAGAAATTTGTGACATTATTACAAACACTAGAAAAAGAAGGTATAGTTGTTTATAATTATTTAAACTCTCCCATATCTTCTAATCCATCTTTTTTTGAAGATAATACACACCTTAATACAAAAGGTGCTGATATCTTTACGGAAGATGTGATAAATAATCTAAAATCTGATTTTAATTTTAACAGTGATAATTTTAATTAAAGTTTTATATCTTAATTTTCAATCGAAAGTTTAAACACTGAATAATATATTAACCAAACTATGACACAACTTGCCTCTATAATAATACCTTGCTACAATGCTGAAAAATTCATTGCAGAAACTATAGAGTCAGTTCTTAATCAAACTTATTCTAATTGGGAATTAATTATTATTGATGATGGATCTAAGGATAATTCCAGTAAAATTATAACCTCTTTTTTAACAGATTCGAGAATTAAATACTACTATCAAGAAAATAAGGGAGTTTCAACAGCAAGAAATAACGGTATTTCTAAAGTTAACGGAGTTTATATTGCTTTCCTCGATGCCGATGATGTATGGACACCAACAAACCTAGAAGAAAAAATCAATGAATTACAAAGTGACACTATTGATTACGTATTTTCAAATAAAGAACATATCAATGAGGATTCATCCAGTATGAATATCTTCTCAAATGGCACAGATGTAAACTTATTACACCATTTTTTACTTTGGGATAGAACAGTAATACCTGGCCCTGCTAGTAATCTAATTGTAAAAAGAAAGTGTCTGGATAGTGGATTAAGATTTGACCCAACTTTCTCTACAGCTGCCGACCAAGATTTCTGTTTTAATTTAGCAGCAAAATACACAGGGAAATTAATTACTAAACCTCTATTTAAATACAGGATATTAACAAACAGTATGAGCAGGAATATTGCTACTATGGAAAAAGACCATATAGCTGTTTATAAGAAAGCTGCAAGAAATAATCTATTTAAGTCATTTCTATTCAAACAGCAATGTTTCTCTAATTTATATTTAGTTTTAGCAGGTAGCTGGTGGAAAGACGGCAAAAATAAAATAAAGGGATTGTATTTTATTTTTCTTTCTTTAATAACTTATCCTCCTCAAGCAATAAAACTTGCACAGAAAATATCTCATGGAAAATAAAAAAAGAAACATATTGGTAATAACCTATTGGAGCTATAATTTTGCACTTATCCAAACTTATACCTTACCTTACGTTAAAATAATTTCCAAAAATCTACCAAAGGATAGTAATATTTTTTTAGTAACACTAGATAAGGAAACACCAATTATTCCGAATGATTTATCAGAATTTAACATAAAAAATATAAGTTTTACCTATCACCCCTTTGGATTAAAGGGTGCATTAATGTGGTTGAAAATTATTTTTGAATTAAGTCGATTAATAAGAAAAGAGAAAATTGGTGTGATACATGGTTGGTGTACTCCTGCAGCTGGGATAGGTTATGTTTTATCGGTATTAACGGGAAGAAAGTTAATTATCGATAGCTTTGAACCTCATGCTTTACCTATGATTGAAGGAAACACTTGGAAAAAAAATGGGCTAGCTTTTAAAATACTCTTTGCACTTGAAAAACTCCAACTAAAAAGAGCTACAGAAGTTATTTGTGCTTGTGAAGGAATGATAGAAAAATCAAAAGAAGTGTATCAAATAACAAAACAACGATACTTCTTTAAACCTGCATGTGTTGACTTAAACTTGTTTTCAAAAGAAAAAATCAAGAATGTTGACTTAATAAAACAATATCAACTAGAAGATAAAATAACTTGTGTTTATGCTGGGAAATTTGGAGGCTTATATTTAGAACAAGAGACTTTCGATTTTTTTAGAATTGCTACTGATTATTGGGGAGATAGATTTAGAATTTTAATACTAACTAATCACTCTGATGAGGAAATTAATACTTACATAAAAAATGCAGGCATCTCTCCTCGACACGTTATCAAAGAATTTGTTCCTCATTCAGAAGTTCCAATTTATATGGGATTAGCCGATTTCGCATTCAGTCCTGTAAAACCGTTGCCATCTAGAAGATTTTCAACACCTATAAAAGATGGCGAATATTGGGCATTAGGTTTGCCTGTTGTTATTACCAAAAATATTTCTGATGATTCAGATATTATTAAAAACAATAAAATTGGTAGTGTATTAGAAGAGTTGAATGATGTATCTTATTTAAAAGCTATTAAAGAAATTGATGTTTTATTGAAGAATAATACACGAATGGAGTTATATAATAAGATAAGACCTATTGCAGAAAAATATAGAAACTTTGATATTGCCGAAAAGGTTTATAAAGAGGTATATGGTAAATAGCTTACAACTTTATATACCAAACCTTCAATGAGTTTCCAATTCCAAAAAAATTGAGTAACCCATTGATAAATGATTTAATATGTCGTTTATATCCAGTTTCTAGTTGTTCACGTAAGGCTTCATCTGAAGCAATATTTTCGGTAGATTCGTTGTTTTTACGTTTCAAACTTTTTTTAATCCGAGCAACACTAATACCCGTTGTAGTAATTTTTAATTTTTTAAACCCGTTGTTAGTTAATAATAAATCTATGGTTAATTTTTAATCATTTTTTCCATCTGCATTAAACCAGAATTTGTCTGAATAGTTAAAAAGTATATTCCTTTTGGAATTTCAGCAGGTAAGATTACAACATCAGTATTGTTAAAAGTTTTTGTATATAAATTCTGCCCAAAACTATTCATTAAAGAAACATTAACCATACTTTCAATAGTAGTGAAATCAATCACAATTTTTTCATCTACTATTGGATTAGGATAAATAGAAACTAATAATTGTTTTGAATTTAAATCACTAGCATCTACTGTGCCTGATGAACAAGGATTATTGCAATTAGTACTTAATATAGTAGATGGTTCACCAATTACCATCCCTGAATTTGGATTGTCTACTTCTATACATGTTAAATTATTATTACCAGAGGCATCTACCAAAAAAGTAGAATCGTTCCCGTTTTTTACATTCAAACAAGTAAGTTGATTGTCGAAACATAATAGCCAAATTAAGTTGGAAAAAGAACTTACATCTAATTGAGTTAATTCATTTCTCCCAAAATCTATACTCTCTAAATTAGTACTGCCAATAGGTAAACTAACAGATGTTAATAAATTTTCTATACAAACTACACTTTTTAAAGAAACGTTTTCAGAAATATTTAGGGTGGTTAATGTATTAAATGAAGCATCTATCGAAGTCAATGCTAAATTTTGTGTTAAATTTATACTGCTTATAGTACTATTAAACAGATCAATTGTTTCTAAGTTTGGATTTCCTGTGAAATCTAAATTTGCCGCATTACCAAGGGTATATGGCCAGTTTTCTGTGAAAAATAAATGTTTTAATGCTGTATTTTGAGAAAAATCAACAGTATGAATTGCTTGACTAGAGCAATTCAAATAAACTAAAGAACTAAAATCTTCAATTCCAGTTAAATTAGTTATCTTCTCAGGTGTTGTTTCGCTAAATGTAATTTTAAGGGAATCAATATTAGAAATGTTCATAGTAAGCACAACACCATCAGGAGAGCCTGAATCGTATCCTAATGCGATTAATGCTTTTTCAAAAACAGAATCAGGAATAGCAGTATATTGTGCATATATGTTTAATTTTAATACCACCAAAAAAAGTAAAAATCTTATTTTCATATGTAGGAACTTAATCTTAAGTTACTTAAGGATAATCCTTTAACGCAATGTAAAAAAAATAGTTACAATTAAAAGAACAAACAAAACTCACTCCTTCACATACCAAGCCTTCAACGAATTTCCAATGCCAAATAAGTTTAACATCCCGTTTATAAACAATTTAATATATCGTTTATATCCAAACTCTAGTTGTTCTCTTATTGATTCATCAGAAGACACATGTTCAGTACTTTCATTATTTTTTCGTTTCAAACTTTTTTTAATCCGAGCAACACTAATACCCGTTGTAGTAATTTTTAATTTTTTAAACCCGTTGTTAGTTAATAATAAATCTATGGTTGTTGGTGTGTAGTAACTTAAATGCTCAGGATATTCAATTATTTCATAATCACCTTTTAAAAGGTATCTTTCTATAGCATTAAAATTTGGTGTGGTGATATAAACTAAACCTCCTTTTCGAAGTAAGCGGTGAAATTGTTGCATTTCTTCCACCGGATTATTAATGTGTTCTATCACTTCACTGGAGATAATCACATCAAACATATTGTCTTCAAACGATTCATTGGTTAATTTACCTTTTAAGGTATTAATACCCTTGTTTTTAAGGTATTCTAATTGTTTATCTGTAAATTCAGTTCCGTAAACCTCCCAACCTCTTTTTTTTGCTTCAATTAAAAACAATCCTGGTCCGCAACCTACATCTAACATTTTATTGGTCTTTCTGAATTTTTCAAATTCATCTAAAACTTCGTTAATTCTAATGGTAGTAATTGCTGAATCAGCACCATAACCAATTGGGTAATTGTTGTAATGATTAAAAAGTTCTTCTTCAGTGGGAATCTTAGAACAAAAAACAAATCCACTCGATTTACTTTTTACTAAGTAATTTTTTTCATAACCCTTTAATGGATATAAATCATTAGCTCCAGTAATTAAACACTTTTTATGGTACCTTGTTTCTTTCATAATAAGCAATATTACATAAATTTATACTTTCGGTATTAATTTATACTTTTACAACTATCTTAATTTAATTGAATAATGAGATAAGCACTGTGTAAAATATACAACAAAATCAATTTGCATGTTGCGTTCCATATATCGATTTATTAATAAAATACATTCATGAAAATTATAACCATACTTGGTGCCCGACCACAATTTATAAAAGCTGCCGCTTTAAGTCGAGTATTTAGAGCGTATAAGGATATTACAGAGGTAATTGTTCATACTGGTCAGCATTTTGATGAAAACATGTCCGATATTTTTTTTGAAGAGATGGAAATACCAAAACCGAATTATTTTTTAGACATCAACTCGCTTAATCACGGAGCTATGACAGGCAGAATGATGGAAAAAATAGAGGAAATTATTGAAAAGGAAAATCCTGATTATGTTTTGGTTTATGGTGATACTAATTCAACATTAGCTGGAGCAATTACTGCAAAGAAAAAACACGTAAAACTTGTTCATGTTGAAGCAGGATTAAGGAGTTTTAACATGAATATGCCCGAAGAAATTAATCGAATATTAACCGATAGAATCTCAGATTATCTATTCTGTCCTACTACTCAAGCAAAGAAAAATTTATTGGAAGAGGGCTTCGCTAACTTCGATTGTAACATTGAAGTGGTTGGAGATGTTATGGAAGATGCTGTTCGCTTTTATAGCGAAAAAGCAATTTTAACATCCAATGTGTTGGTTGAAAATAATTTAAATGAATATGTTTTATGTACCATTCACCGACAAGAAAATACAGATGATTTAGCTAGATTATCTCAACTAATTAATGCCATAAACGAAATTAATTCAAGTATTCAGGTAGTTCTTCCTATACACCCAAGAACAAGAAACATTATTTCAAAAAACAACCTCAAAGTAAATGCAAAAATGATAGCTCCAGTAGGTTATTTAGATATGTTAAACTTAACTAACAATGCTAAATTGGTATTAACTGATAGCGGTGGATTACAAAAAGAGGCTTTTATGCTAAAAAAATTCTGTATTACCTTGCGTAATGAAACCGAATGGGTTGAATTAATTGAAAATGAGGTAAATTTCTTAGCTGGAGCTGATACTAAAAAGATTGTATCTTTAGCGTTAAATAAATTGAAAACACCTTTTACCTGTAATAAAAACCTTTATGGTGGAGGTAAAGCGTCGGAAAAAATTGTAGATTACTTATTAAAAGCTCAAAAATGAAAATACTCATTACAGGCGGAGCAGGATACATTGGCTCGCATACCATTATAGAAATTTTGGAAAACACCAATTGGGAGGTTATTTCTATCGACAACTACTCGTCGTCTTCTGAGAAAACGTATCAACGAATTGAAAAAATTACAGGTAAAAAAGTAACGTATTATAATATTGACCTTACTGACTTATCACTCACCGAAAAGGTTTTTGCAGAAAATACAGACATTGCTGGAATTATCCATTTTGCTGCTTTTAAATCGGTTCCCGAATCGGTTGAAAACCCGCTGATGTATTACCACAACAATTTAAATTCGCTAATTAACATATTAAAATGTCAGGCAAAATACAACATTCCAAATCTGATTTTTTCTTCATCTTGTTCGGTTTATGGTAACCTTACTGAATTGCCTGTTACTGAAACCACTCCATTAAACAAACCCGAATCGCCATATGCTTATACCAAACAAATTGGTGAAAAAATGGTAGATGATTTTATTAAAACTAATGCCAACTTAAAAGCCATTTCGTTGCGTTATTTTAATCCTGTTGGAGCTCACAAAAGCGGGTTAAATGGCGAAGTGCCAATTGCTCGCCCCAACAATTTGGTGCCTTATATTACTCAAACTGCAATTGGTAAATTAGAACAATTAACTGTTTTTGGTGGCGATTATGCTACTAATGATGGTACTTGTATTAGAGATTATGTACATGTGTGCGACATTGCATCGGCTCATGTTAAGGCTTTGCAAAAACTTGTAGATGATAAAAACTTTGAACAACACAGCATTATTAATTTAGGAACTGGAGTAGGAGTGAGCGTTTTAGAAGCTATCAAAGCTTTTGAAAAAGTATCGAATCAAAAACTAAACTATAAAATTGGACCACGAAGAGCAGGTGATGTGGAGGCAATTTATGCTAACAACACCAAAGCGAAAGAATTAATCAACTGGACTCCAAAATTTAACATTGATGAAATGATGCTTTCTGCTTGGCTTTGGGAACAAAATTTGAATAAAATGTGAGTTCGATAGAACAAGTCGTTTTGTCTATTTCGATACAAATTTTCTGCAAAAATTCACTCAATATGACAAAATTTAGAATTTCAGATTCTTTTATCGAAATTACGTTGAATAAAATGTGATTTTTAACTCTAATTGAAGTAATTATCTTAAAATAATTCGTCCTAATTGTGCAGCTAATTGTTTTTTAACTTGTTGGTAACGAGTTAAATCGGCAACTATTATCATCATGTCCTCATCGTTTGAACACGTTTTCAACTCGTTTTGTAATTTTTCAATTAACTGATTTAGTTTACTTAGTTTGAAAGCAAAAACGGTATTTACAGCTGCCATTTTTATTTGTTCTTCTTCTTTGGTAACTGTTATGCTGTGTTTTTGCCAGTTTTCACTTATATCGTATTTGTTAGACAAGATACTTATGGCAATTGAATTAATTTCAGCATTGGTATGGTTTATAAAGTCTTGGTGACTTGGAATAATTTCTTTATTCAAAAATGAGGTGTATTCATCAACTATTTGCTGATACAATGGATTATCGAAAACCAATTGATCTTCGGCAATGGAAGAAATAATGTAAACAGCCGTTGCTACTTGCTGTTCTTGTTTTTTGTTTTCGTTGTCAACTACCTCAAGAGCTATGATTTTGTCGCCATAGGTAATTAATAAACGGATAATTTCATATTCCCAGTGTTTGCTATCACTTTCTTGTTCAATTTTTTCATCTTTAGAAATAGGAGTATAGGTTTCTATTTCATCTGGAATATTTTGCTGTGTAGTTTTCGATAAGTTTTTACGAAGTATTTTATTGGTTTCGTTTATTAAAGCGTTTTCTGGTATTGATAATAAATTACTACATTCTTTGGTATAAACCGAACGTTTAATTTGGTCGGGAATTACGGCAATACTGGCAACAATTTCTTTAATTAACTCTGCTCGTTTTATTGGGTCGTTTCCAACTTCTTTAATCAATACATCGGTTTTAAAACTAATAAAATCCTGAGTATGTTCTTTAATGTACGTTGTTAATTCGGTAGCATTGTGTTTTTTAGCAAACGAATCAGGGTCTTCTCCATCGGGAAACAATACCACTCGCACGTTCATTCCTTCTTGCAATATCATATCGATACCTCTAAATGAGGCTTTTATACCTGCGGCATCGCCATCGTACAAAATGGTTATGTTTTGAGTATAACGACTAATTAATCGAATTTGTCCTTCGGTAAGCGATGTGCCCGATGAGGCTACAACATTTTCAACTCCCGATTGGTGTAACGAAATTACATCGGTATAACCTTCAACCAAAAAGCAATTGTCTTGTTCAATAATCGATTTTTTGGCAAAATAAATACCATACAATACGTTGCTTTTGTGATAAATTTCCGATTCGGGCGAGTTTACATATTTTGCTGCTTTTGGATCAGTTTTTAAAATTCTTCCTCCAAAACCTAAGACTCTTCCTGAAAGGTTATGAATAGGAAACATTACCCTGCCTTTAAATCGGTCGAAATGTTTTTGCTCTTTTACAATGGTTAACCCCGATTTTTCTAAAAATTCCAATTGATATCCTTGTGCTAATGCCTCTGCTGTAAAAGCATCCCACGAATCGGGATTGTAGCCTAATTCAAATTTTTTGATGATATCTTCTCTAAATCCTCGTTCAACAAAGTAACTTAAACCAATACTTCTGCCTTCTTGAGTTTCGTGCAACTGTTTTTGAAAATAATTGGCGGCAAAATTTGAAACGATAAACAAACTTTCTTTTTCGTTTGCAGCTTGTTTTTGTGCATCGGTTTCTTCTAACTCTTCAATTTCAATTTGGTATTTATTGGCGAGATAACGTAATGCTTCTGGATACGTGTAATGCTCGTGCTCCATAATAAAGTTAACCGAATTTCCAGCTTTCCCGCAACCAAAACACTTGTAAATTCCTTTGGCTGGAGAAACCGTGAACGATGGTGTTTTTTCGTTGTGAAACGGACAATTTCCTAATAAATTAGCTCCCCGTTTTTTTAGTACAACAAATTCGCCAACAACTTCTTCTATTATTGCTGCTTCAAAAATTTGGTCTATGGTATGCTTGGGTATCAAGGTTGGTTGGCAAGTTGTTGAGTTGGTGAATTATTGAGTTATTGAATTGATTAATTGTTGAGTTGGTGATTTATTGAATTAGTTAATTTAATACACTTTCTTCTTCGGTCTTCTTGCTTCGGTCTTCCTACTTCGATTTTCGGTCTTCCCACTATCTATCAACTTCTTCGATTAAAACGCCTTGTTCGTTATAATATTTCCATTTTCCAACTTGTTTGTCGTTTTTGTAATCGCCTTTCATTCTTAGTTTTCCATTCGGATAGTAGTTTAAACCGTATCCGTTTCGTTCTCCGTTTACAAATTCTCCTTCACTCCACAAAGTACCATCTTCATAATAGGCTTTCCAAATTCCTGTTCTTTTGCCGTCTTTTATTTCTCCTTCTAATTTAAGATTGCCATTTTCGTAAAACAATTTTTCTTTAACCTTTACCTCTTTATTGTTTTCTGTTTTATAAAAACTTACCGTTTTTGGTTTTGTATTTGGATAGGTTTCTTCTACTTTTTCAGTTAAAGTATCACCACAAGATAATAAAAAAGTAACTAAACTTAATGTAATTAATATAAATCTCATTTTATCAATTTTATTTTTTTCGTTCTGTAGTATAAATAACTAATTGTGCTAATGCTTTGTTGGCATCGTTTTGCTCAAATTGGTTAAGAATTTCTAAAGCTTTGTTTTTGTATTCCAACATGGCTTTTTGAGCATAAGCTAATCCTCCGCTAGTTATTACAAAATCAATTACTTCTTTTACTTTTTTAGTGTTCTGATTTTGGTTTTTAATGATGAAAATGATTTTTCGTTTTTCCAACCAACTTGCTTTGTTTAAAGCATAAATCAGCGGCAAGGTCATCTTTTTTTCTTTAATATCAATACCTGTCGGTTTTCCAATGGTTTCTCCATCGCTACCGTAATCAAACAAATCGTCTTTTATTTGAAAAGCAATACCCGTATATTCGCCAAACAAACGCATTTTTTCGATGTTTTCTTTGGTTGCTTTAGCAGAACTAGCACCTGCAGCACAACAAGCAGCAATTAAAGTAGCTGTTTTTTGTCGGATAATATCAAAATAAATATCTTCGGTAATGTCTAATCTTCGTGCTTTTTCTATTTGCAACAGTTCACCTTCGCTCATTTCTCGAACCGAATTCGACATGATTTGAAGTAACTCAAACTCTTTATTGTCAACCGCTAAAAGCAATCCTTTCGATAATAAATAATCGCCCACTAAAACAGCAATTTTGTTTTTCCAAATGGCGTTAATGCTCCAAAAACCTCTTCTTTTGCTGGAATCATCTACCACATCATCATGCACCAACGTAGCAGTGTGCAACAATTCTATCATTGATGCAGCTATGTAGGTTGAGTTGGTAGTTGGGGCAAACATCTTCGACGATAAAAACACAAACATCGGACGCATCTGTTTTCCCTTGCGTTTGATGATGTAGTGCATAATATTATCCAACAACGATACACGGCTTCGCATCGAATCTCTAAACCAAGATTCGAATTTCTCCATTTCCTCTGCTATAGGTTGTTGTATTTCTTTGATGGTTGACATATTACGGAGCAAAATTAATAATTAAACCATCAATCTCATTAAATTATTAATCTGCTGTTTTTCTAAACCAACGGGGTAAAACAAAGGCGCCAATAAACAAGTACGGGTAGTAGCTAATTAATCGCCAAAGTACCCTAATAAATCAATTAGAATTAGATATTGAAATGTTATTTTTTCAATTCATTTTTATAAAACAATAAATTGCTTTTTGTATAAAGCAAAAAATAACTATATTTGCTTTGTATAAAAAGCAAAATATGGAAGATTTATTGCTAGAGTTTCAATTAAGAATTTTACAAACTGATGTTTTATTTAAACGATATTTGTTTAATCAAATTGATTTAACAAATCGTCTGATAGCCATAAAAGGAGCTAGAGGTTCTGGTAAAACTACGCTTTTGCTTCAAATAGCAAAAGAGTTGTTGCCTCAAAAAACATCAATCTATATCAGTTTAGATCATATTTATTTTTACGAAAACAAGTTGTATGATTTAGCAAAGCAATTTGAACAATTTGGAGGCACCCATTTACTCCTTGATGAAGTACATAAATACCCTAATTGGTCGAGAGAAATTAAATTGATTTATGATAATTTCCCTAACTTATTTGTAGTTTTTACCTCCTCCTCAATGCTTGAAATTTATAAATCAGAATCGGATTTAAGTAGAAGAGTAGTTAGCTATAACTTAAAGGAGATGTCATTTAGAGAGTTTTTGGCATTTGAAACACACAAAGAATTTCCGCATTATTCATTGCCAGATTTATTAGAAAATCATAATAAAATTGCTCAAGAAATATTAAAAGAAATAAAACCATTGCCTTTGTTTGAAAAATATCTCAAATTGGGAGGTTACCCTTATTATAAAGAAAACGAAAAGTACTACAAGCAAAAATTATTAAATACAATTAGTTTAATAATTGAAATTGATATTAATGCATTAGAAAACTTAAATTATGAAACAGTAATTAAACTAAAAAAATTATTAAAAACTGTAGCTACAAGTGTTCCGTTTACTCCTAACATTACAAAATTAAGTTCGCTTGTTGGACTTTCTAGAAATAGTTTAGTTTCTGCTTTAACAATGTTAGAAAGAGCAGGTTTGGTGAATGAATTATATAAAAAAACAATTGGAATTGGGGTATTAACAAAACCTGAAAAATTATATTTAAACAACAGCAATTTAATTTATGCACTTGCATTTGAAAACGCAAATATTGGTAATGTTCGTGAAACTTTTGTTTTAAATCAATTAAAGGGATTACATAGTGTTCATTTGCCTGAAATTGGTGATTTTTTAGTGGATGAAAAAATTATTATAGAAGTTGGTGGGAAAAGTAAATCAACTAAACAAATTGACACATTACAAAATGCATATATTGCTAAAGATCAAATAGAAATTGGATATAATAATATTGTTCCTGTATGGTTATTTGGTTTCTTGTATTAATGTAAGATATTAACAAATAAAATTAGTTGAGCTACCATTATTTAATCTGCTCTTTTTCTAAACCATTTGGGTAAAATAATTGCTCCAATAAACAAGTACGGGTAGTAGCTAATTAATCGCCAAAGCACCACCAACAAACCTGCTAAACCAAAAGGGATAAATTCTTTCAGAAAACCATCGAATGCAAATTCGGCTATGCCTGTACCTCCAGGTGTTGGACTAATGAGCATAATTACCCACATGACCAATTGCCTTCCATAAATTAAAAAGTGGCTGCCCACATCGGTAAACATTAGTATAATAAAATTTACCACCCAAAAACGAGCAGTCCACGAAAAGCAAGTTGCTGCAAAAGCTTTTATCCAAAACCAGCTATTTTTTTCTTTGAGTTCCTGAGAGGTTTTAATCATGTCGCTTCCCAACTGAATAACTGTTTTTTGCCATCTTTTTAAAAGTTTAAAAGAAAATAAACGGTAAAGTAGTTTTTTAATTCCCAACGGATTTACAAAAACACCATACAAAATAAGGGTAGTAAGCAATACAATAAAGCCATAACCGACATAGAAAATTTCTTTGGTTGATAAGGTGTAACCAGCTATTTCTTTAGATAATTCGATTGGAAATAGATAAGTTGTTCCAATTAATACAACAACCATTGGAACAGTTAGGATATAAAAAAGTTCGTCTAAAAATGCGGTAACCATTATTACTGCTGTGCTTTTTCCTAAACTGATTCCTTCTTTGTTTAAAATAAACATGGCAACACCACTACCTCCAACAACCGAAGGAGTTATGGCTGAAGCAAATTCCCAAAGCATAATAACATCAAAACTTTGTCGCCAACTGAGTTTATTATCGGTTAGCACCCGAATACGATACATATAACCTAAATCGCGAATAACCATCATTAGTAAAGCAATCAACAACCAAAAGAACATGGCATAGTTCAAATCTATTTGCTGAAAAGTTTTCCAATCGGTTTTGCTCCAAAGCATATATGTTGCAACCAGCAATCCAATAACTATTGGAATAGCTACTTTTTTTGCTGAAAACACATCGGTTACTTTAGTATTTTTGGACATTATTAAATAAGAATAATTATAGTTGATTTATAACAGTTTAATAGAACATTGATAACACTGATAAAAAGGATAAGATATGATTTTATACCCTACTTGTAGGGTTGCATCTGTGAAAATCTTAAAAATCTGTGTCATCAGCGTTCTATCTTTATTTTATTAGCATGAAAAAAATATACTATTTATCAACCTGCTCTACGTGTGCTCGAATTATTAAAGAGTTAAATTTAGGTAACGATTTTGAATATCAAGATATCAAATCTACTAAAATAACCGAAGCTCAGCTAGAAGAAATGGCAAAAATGAGTGGTTCGTTCGAAAGTTTGTTTAGCCGAAAAGCTATTAAATACCGAGCAATGGGTTTAAATGAAAAAATCTTAACTGAAAACGATTACAAAAAGTTGATTTTAGAAGAATATACGTTTTTAAAACGACCAGTTATTATTGTGGGAAAATCAATTTTTATTGGAAATACAAAAGATGTAGTTGACAATGTAAAGAGAGTGATTAGTGAATAGTAATTAGTGAATAGTGATAAAAAATTGACAGCGTTCAGAAAACAAAAGCAAATTCATAAAGCCCCTCCGATGGAGGGGTTGGGGAGGTTTATATGAATTTAAAACACTCTACATCAAACATACTTCCACACCTTGCTATATTAGGGGCTAATCTTATTTATGGGGTAAATTATTCCATTGCTAAAGATGTGATGCCAGCATATATTCAGCCTTTTGGATTTATATTTTATAGGGTTTTGGGTGCATTGATGTTGTTTGGAATGATAGCTAGTTTCTATCGACAAAAAATTGCAAAAAAGGATGTGTTATTATTGGCTGTTTGTGGTTTTTTTGGCGTCGGACTAAACCAACTTTCTTTTTTCTATGGACTAAATTTAACTTCCCCAATTAATGCTGGTATTATTATGGTTTCTAATCCCATTATGGTGCTGCTGGCTTCTGCAATTATTTTAAAAACACGAATTACTTACCTTAAAATTGCTGGGCTAATTTTAGGAATTTCAGGAGCATTAATTATTCTATTGTTTAAAAAAGGATTTTCATTTGGTTCCAACACCATTGTTGGCGATAGTTTCATTTTGTTAAACTCGGCTTCGTATGCGGTGTATTTAGTTTTGGTAAAACCATTAATGAGTAAATACAAACCCATTACGGTAATTACTTGGGTTTTTGGTTTCGGATTTTTGTTTGTAATGCCTTTTGGTTTTAACGAAATTGGTGAAATTGATTGGTCGAGTTTTACTCCCGACATTTGGTGGAAGTTTGGTTTTGTAATTGTAGCCACCACTTTTTTAACCTACCTATTTAATATTTATGGGTTGCAACGATTAAACCCCTCGGTGGTTTCTACCTATATTTATTTGCAACCATTAATTGCTGCACTTTATGCTATTTTATTGGGTAAAGATAGTTTTACCTGGATAAAGCTTATTGCTGCCATTTTAATTTTTGCTGGAGTTTATTTGGTAAGTAAAAATCCATCTCGAACGCTAGAAAAACAAAGAGATTTCTAATAACTTTTACTGCGTGTTCAAAAAATATATATTGAATTATTGGACTAATATCGGGCGGTATTTAAATAAAAAAAGCCTTAAGATTTGAATCTCAAGGCTTTAGTTTGCAGTTGTTGAGGTCGCGGACGGATTCGAACCGCCGTAGAAGCTTTTGCAGAGCTCTGCCTAGCCACTCGGCCACGCGACCCTTAAAAGAGTTTACAAAACTAACAATTATTTTTATTTCCATCTTGTTTTAATATCGAACTTTGTACTTTAATTTTTTTTATGACAATTGATTTTAGAAGTGATACAGTAACTCGTCCATCAAAAGAGATGCTTAACTATATGATGGAAGCAAATGTTGGCGATGATGTTTTTGGCGATGACCCTACGGTGAATGAATTGCAAGATATTGCTGCAAAACTTTTTAATAAAGAAGCTGCTTTGTTTTGTCCTTCGGGAACCATGACCAATCAAATTGCAATAAAAATACATACCAACACACCTGGAGAATTGATATGCGATGAGTTATCCCATATTTATAAATACGAAGGTGGTGGTATTGCGTTTAATTCGGGATTAGCCACCAAATTATTAAAAGGGGACAAAGGCAGAATTACAGCAGAAATGATTGAAAAAGAAATTAATCCAAACGATATTTATTTTCCTCCAACACAGCTTGTTTGCCTCGAAAATACATGTAATAAAGGAGAAGGTAGTTATTACAATTTGGAGGAAATAAAAAAAATAAGCCTGCTTTGTAGAGAAAAAAAATTAAAACTCCATTTAGATGGAGCTCGAATTTTTAATGCAATTGTTGAATCTAATTACACCGCTCAAGAAATTGGAAAAGAATTTGACACCATTTCTATTTGTTTATCAAAAGGATTGGGAGCTCCAATAGGCTCGTTGCTTATTGGAAGTAACGATGACATAAAAAAAGCATTACGCATTAGAAAATTATTAGGCGGTGGCATGAGGCAAGTGGGTTATCTTGCAGCAGCAGGAATTTTTGCTTTGAATAACAATGTAACTCGATTAAAAGATGACCATAAACGAGCTAAAACATTGGCTGAGGAATTGAAAAATGTTAACTGGATTAAAGCAGTTTCGCCAGTTTACACGAATATTTTAATTGTTGAAATTTTACCTGAACTTGATATAAATAATATCATTCAAAAACTCAACGAAATTGGTGTAAAAACGGCAGCATTTGGTCCTCAACAAATTAGATTTGTAACTCATTTGGATATTACCGACGAAATGCTTGAACGAACTATAGAAGTTATTAAAAAAATTAAACTGTAAAATGATTCAAATTCAAGACACCATAATATCGGAATTGTTATTAGAAAAAAAGTTTGTTTGCAACTTAAATGCCTGTAAAGGAGCTTGCTGTGTAGAAGGGGATGCCGGTGCTCCGTTGTTAGAAGAAGAACTTGATGAATTAGAAAGCGTTTTTCCTCATGTTAAAAAATACCTTACAGAGGAATCTATCGAAGCTTTAGAAATCGATTTATATACCGTTGATACCGACGGAGATTTTGTTACACAACTTGTAAACGGAAAAGAGTGTGCTTTTGTGTTTTTTGACGAACAAAACATTGCCAAATGCTCTATTGAACAAGCGTATTTAGATGGCAAAGTATCTTTTAAAAAACCTATCAGTTGCCATTTGTTTCCTGTTCGTTTAAAAGAATACAAATCGTTTACAGCTGTAAATTACGAAGAAATTGAAATTTGTAGCGATGCCTGTGAACTTGGTAATAAATTGGGTGTAAAAACCTATCAATTTCTTAAAGAACCTTTGGTTAGAAAGTTTGGAGAAAAATGGTTTAACGAACTCGAATTAATCGACCAATACCTTGAAAAAAATAAGCTTGGTTAATTAATTCGAGTAAGTACTATTTTACCACTTCAAATCCATTGTTTTGCCATGAAGTTATTCCTCCATCAAGGTTATAAACCTTGGTAAATCCTTTTTCCTTTAGTATGTCGGCAGCATTGGCACTTCTTCCGCCCGAACGACAATACAAATAAACTGGAGTTGTTTTGTCTAATTTTTCAATTTGTTGAGCGAAATTATCGTCGTAAAAATTTATTTTTTCTGCTCCAGCAATAGTTCCATCAGCCCATTCGTTAGGAGTTCTTACATCTAAAATAGTTCCTGGCTGATTGATTAATTCTTTAAAAGCAGGTGCATCAACATCAACAATAATTGAATTTGGATTGTTGTTTTGTCCAACTCCACAAGCACTTAAAAGTACCGAAAACAGAATGGTTATAATAAAAACAATTTTTTGCATAAAAATTTAGTTGTGTTGATTAATAAGTTGAATAAGTTGATTGGCTTGAACCACTCCAGATTGTCGCCAAAGTTGTTTTCCATTTTTAAAAAGTATTAAAGTTGGAACGCCTCTAACTTGGTATGCTTCAGCAGCATTTGGGTTTTTATCCACATCTACTTTCACAATTTTAACTTGTCCTTTCATTTTTGCTGCTACATCTTCTAATATGGGGCTCATCATTTTACATGGGCCACACCATGTAGCATAAAAATCTACTAAAACAGGTAGTTCTGAATTAATAAGTTCTTTAAACTTCGACATAATCTTATTGTTTAAATTCTTTTGGAACTTCGCCAGTTAATGTTTTTAAGAAAGCAACAATATCGGTTGTTTCTTTATCTGTAAGTTCTTTATTTAATTGTGTTTTTGCCATTATTTTTACTGCATCATCAAGTTTTTCAACACTTCCATCATGAAAATAAGGGTAAGTTTTTTCTATATTTCTCAACGAAGGTGTTTTAAAAACATATTTATCAGCTTCATTTTTGGTTACTTCAAATTTACCTTCATCAATTTTTTGGCTTTTGGTATGCTCCCAATAGTTGCTGGTTAAACCAAATTTTTGAAACAGTTGTCCGCCCAATAAATTTCCTGAGTGGCAAGTAATACAACCTACTGTGGTAAATGTTTCCAAACCATCTTTTTCTTGTTGGCTTAATACGTCTTCATTTCCAGCTAAATATTCATCAAACTTTGATGGAACAATTAATTTACGTTCAAAAGCACCAATTGCTTTTTGAATGTTGGTATAAGTAATTGGCGATTTTTCTTCAGGAAAAGCTTTTGCAAACAAGTCTTTGTACTCGTCAATTTTTGATAATCTTTCGATAACTGCTTTTTCGTTCGGCATTGCCATTTCTACAGGATTTAAAATTGGACCGCCAGCTTGTTCTTCAACATCTTTAGCTCTTCCATCCCAAAATTGAGCAATGTGTAATGCAGCATTTAGCACTGTAGGAGAATTTCTTCCTCCCAAACCTCCATCGTTTCCTGGTGAAAAACTTAAATTATCAACTCCATGAGTTTCTAAATTATGACAGCTGTTACAGCTAATGGTATTGTCTTTTGATAATCGTTTATCGAAATACAATGTTTTACCTAATGTTACTTTTTCATCGGTAATACTGTTTTCAGGGTTTTCGGCAATTTTTGGGAGTTCTCCAAAAAGTGTTTTTGCTTTTTGCCACAATTCGCTTGGTTCAGCTACTGGTTCTTTTTCTACTTCGGTTGAAGTTTCGCTTCCACAGCTAGTTAAAAGTGCTAATGGCAGAAAATAAATTAAAATCGATTTAGTCTTCATTTGTTTTTTCTTTTTTAGTTTGTTTAAATGATATATCGCTTAATAAAAATCCCATAAAAGCCCCGTATAGTGTGCTTCTCCACCACACTGAAGTGATTCCACAGCTGCCGGAAGCACAACCCACAAAATACCAATAGGAATATCCTAAAATAGCTCCTATAAAGGTAAGAATTATTGGTAACTTTTTTTTAATTATCCAACTTTTCATTTTTTATTTGAATTTATGCCAACCGCCACCGTTATGAACATCTTCAAAACCTTTACCTCTTAAAATAGAAGTAGCTTGAGCACTTCTCATGCCTGATTGACAACACAGCACAATAGGTTTTTTTAGTTGTTTAATTTTATCAATTTTAGTACTGATTTTATCTAACGGAATATTGGTTGAACCTTTAACATGTCCAGCATTAAATTCGGCAGGTGTTCTTACATCAATTAGTACTGCTCCATTTCTTAGTAATTCATGGCAATCTACTTTTGGCCCCATTCCTAGTATTTTTCTTAAAAAGCTCATTTGTTTTATTTGTTAATATTTCTAACTATTTTCTATTTTTGGTATTTCAACCGCTGTCTTCGGTCCTCTATTTTCAAACTTATCCTTTTCTCATGGCAACCATGTTCCAGCCACCTCCGTTGTAAACTTGCTCAACGCCGCATTGCGAAAGGTATTGTGTAGCTTGCCCACTTCTTCCTCCTGATGCACAGCAAAGTACTAAAGGTTTTTTCATGTTTTTAAATTCTTCTAGTCTTCCAGTAACTTCTCCTAAAGGAATATTAATTGAACCTTCTACTCTTCCCATTTGATATTCAAAAGGTTCTCTTACATCTACAATGGTAGCTTCGTTTAAATTTACGTTTTCGTAACTCATTTTTTTTAGTTTTAGTTGTTGTTAATTGTTTAATTATTAAAGTGTTGAAGGACAAACATAAGCTGTTTTTTTCAACGTGGTGTTATTAAAAATTGCGTTTGTTCCACCTTCAATATCAATTATATTTTGATAGCCTTCTTTGCGAAGTATTGATGTGGCTATCATGGAACGATAACCTCCTGCACAGTGCAGATACTTTGGTTCGTTTTTATCAATTTTATTTAACCATTTGTTAATTTCATCTAAAGGAAAAGATTCTGCTTGCTCTAATCGTTCTGATATAAATTCGGTTGGCTTTCTCACATCAATAATTTTCACCTCTTTTGCCGAAGCAATTTTCTCCAATTCTTTTGCTGATATTGATACGATGGTGTCAACTGGTTTTCCTGTATTTTTCCAATGGTTAAAACCTCCTTTTAAGTATCCAATACAGTTGTCGTATCCAACACGAGCTAATCTTAAAACCGATTCTTCTTCTTTTCCTTCGTCGGTTACTAAAAGTATTTTTTGGTTTAAATCAGGAATTAATGCACCAACCCAAACGGCAAACTGACCATTTAATCCAATAAAAATTGATGAAGGAATAAAACCTTCTTTAAAATCATGTTGTGTTCTGGTGTCAATGATTATGGCATCATTCATTTCTTTTTCAAACTG
>JABTUP010000016.1 GCA_015075325.1 Flavobacteriales bacterium
CTATGTCTTGATTGATTGATCTGCTCTGAGGTTAAACGTTCTCCTATTACATTATACAATTCAATGGCTTTAGAATTATTATTTATAAGCTGAATTGTAACCACTCCGTTGGTTGGGTTTGGATAAACAATAGTATTATCATTAGTTTCTTTCTCTAAAATAGAGGTAGATATCCCTATTTTTACAAACTTATCTGCTGTAGCATCTCCGCCTGCATCTGTAAATAAACCACCTACATATAAATCTCCTCCTGATGCAACAATTTTTCTAACGGTATTATTTAATCCTCCAGCAACAGCATTCCATGAGCTACCATCATATCTAGCTATATTATCTGCTTCAGTAATACCTTTAACATCATGGCGACTATCCCTTTAGATACAGAAACACCATGTAATAGTCGCTATTATATTTGATTTCATTGATAAAAATAGCGAAAAATACTTTTTATATAAAATCACAAACTCAATTAATTAACTTTGATACAGAAAAGTTGATTAATGATACTATCCGATAAAGAAAAAGAAGAAGCTGCACAACTTTGTTTGTTTATTTTAAATACCACTTTTTTAAAGAAAGAAAAAGAGTTATTTTATAAATATATTGAAGTATTAAATATTTCTGATTTAGAATATTTCTTAGATAATTTTTCATTCTTATACGAGAAAAACAATTCGATTGAGTTAGACACATTAAAATTTAACGCTCGAATTGATACTGACCGATATTTTACCGAAGAGGAATTACAAGTATTGTTTGATTTCTTTCTTATAACACCTCGTATCGTTTCAATATACACAGAAACCCTACGTCAAATAGGCTCTCTCGAAGATGTAATAAGACTTTACCATTCATATATAAATAATTTCAACAAGTTATTGGATAGATATTTCTCTACCATATCAACCGACGACCAAGAAATTAGAGCCATTGTACACGATTGGATTATTGATTTCAAAAACAGAATACAAAATATTAAAGAACAAATTGAATACAGTAAAAAGATAGCTGAAATACCAAAACAACCAACCTTTTTAGAGTGGAAAGGCAAACAAACCGAACTAAGTAGAATTTCAAAAAAGATAAGGAGTTTAGGATTTACCAATAAACCTACTGATTTTGAAAAGGTGTTTACCGAAAAGAAACCAACGGAATGGTTGGGTAGCCATTATGTTTTAGCACATTTAATTTATTCTTTAGGCAATAAAACATTAGAAAATAAAAAAATATCAAGTTCTGATAGGTCTGGATATATGGCTGTAGCCTCATTGTATTTTACCGACTGCAATTGCGTTACGCTATCGCACCTAAAAATTAACCTGAACGATTTATCTTACAAAGTAAGGCACTCAAAGTCTGAACACTCCGATATTAAAGCGATTGTAGATAATATCTTATCTGCACTTATCCAAAAATAATAACCCGAAACTACAATTGGACTGCAACAGCGTAACGCAATTGCAGTTGTAAAAATCTGTATCATTCTTAACACCACTAACTTAGCCTTGCTATTTTACTGATGGGGTGTTAGCGTGAGGTGGTTTACGCATATCTCTTGACAAGATAAGAGGCAGGTTCGATTCCTGTACGCTCCACTTTAAAATAAAAAAGCCCTAAAAAAAATTAGGGCTTAGTTGTGATTATATAATCACAGCACATCTCTTGACAATGAAACAAATTTAATAAAATATACCTTATGAACTTATCCGAACTTCAAAAAAAATTCAACACTCGCGAAAAATGTATTGCATTTTTAGAAAAGAAAAAATGGGGCGATAAACCTATTTCTCCTTTTACTGGAAAAACCAATGTAACCAAAAGAGCCAACTCTATTTATTACCATTGCAACGACACCAATAAAGATTTTACGGTATTAAAAGACACTATTTTTGAAGCCTCAAAACTACCATTACCAAAATGGTTTATGCTTATACACATTATGCTTTCGGCTAAAAAAGGTATTTCATCTTCTCAACTTGCTCGAACACTTGGCATAACCTATAAAACTGCTTGGTATTCGGCTATGCGTGTGCGTTGTTGTATGGTTGACGACATGGAACTTTTAGAGGGTATTGTAGAAATGGACGAAACCTATATTGGTGGAAAACCCAAAAAGCGTTACGTAAAGGTTGACCCAAGTATTGCCAATATGTCGAGGGTTACACCCGAAAAAACAAGTTTTGGTAGAGGAACTAAAAACAAAGTGGCTGTGGTGGGTATGGTTGAGCGTAGCGGAAGTAAACGAGTAGTAACAAAGGTGCTAAACAGCCTTTCTTCTCGTGAAATGATTGCCATGTTGAAAAAATACGTAGCAATGGATAAAACCGTTATGATGACTGACGAATATAGTTCGTACAAGCCTTTTGATGAATACGTACAACATTTAGCTGTAAATCATAGCAAACAATATGTACGCGATGGAATTATACACACCAACACCATTGAGGGTTTTTGGAGTATTATTAAAAATGGTATTCGTGGGCAATACCATGTGTTAAGCAAAAAGTACCTACCCTTTTATTTGGTAGAGTTCTCATACAAATACAACAACCGAAGCAACAAAAACACTTTTAACGAAACTATTGAAAAAGCTGTGGAAGAGGATAAATGTACGGTCAGCTACAAACCGAAAAAGAATGTTAAGCGAATTGTTTATAAACCGAAACGAAAAACTGCTAAAACAAAAGTGGTTAAGAAACGAGGCTATACTAAAAAATAAAGGGTTGGGGTTTTGTGAAATAAATATCTAATTACTTTTGATATAGATATTATTTGTATTTTTATTACAAAATATAGTTATATGAGTACTAATGAAAATAAGAATAACAAATCTAAATCTAGTTCTAAAAAATCTAATGTTAAATTGTTAGCTATTAAAAAAGCACAAACAACCAATGAATTAGATAGACCTAAAATTCCAATAAAGACTAAAGATAAAAAGTAAATAATATGGCAAAGCAAAATAATAATCCAAAACCTGTTGTTAAACCAACACAAAGACCTAAACCATTAACAGAGGGTCAGACAATAAATGATAGACCTACTATTCGTCCTAAAAAATAAATAAAGCTATTAGAACTAAGGATAGAAAAAATCCTAAATACAAAGTAAATAATGAGTAATTATTAAATTCTACTGTTTTTTTAGATTGATTTTCTGAACTTAATAATATTTCGGTTGAAATTTCATTATTATTTTGAGGTTCATTAATTTTCTCCATTTCATTCATTGCCCATCTACGCTCTATATTGTGTGCTTCATGGGAAGAAAGTTGACTGAATATATTGAAAATAATTGAAGCTAAAAAGGAAACTATTGTTATAAAATATATTGAACTTATAGCCCAACAAGTATTATTACAAATAAGTTCTATTTTAGATAATAAACCAGCTATAGAACCCGAAGAAATAGATATAACTATCAAATCAACTCTTTGCATTGAATAGAACTTATTTTGCTCACAATTAACTTTGTAATCTTCAAGCATTTTATAAATTCTCTCTTCGCTTTTATCAATATCTCCCATAAATTATATCTTTAGTATTTGAGTTATTTATTTTCTTTTGGAAGCCATTTTTCAGGGCAATTCAAAATATAACCATCCGTATTTGTTATTGATAATGGCATGATTGATTTTTTAAATTTTTGTTCATGGTTTTCTAACCTTATTACATTTGATGCTTTATTATTTAAATCAGAAGAAAAAATACCTGGTGGAAAAAATATAACAATCTTTATTAATGGGTTAATCTCTCTTGCTAAATCAATACATAAAGAC
Source organism: Flavobacteriales bacterium (assembly GCA_015075325.1). Taxonomy (GTDB): domain Bacteria; phylum Bacteroidota; class Bacteroidia; order Flavobacteriales_E; family Vicingaceae; genus Vicingus. Next base: position 3,779 of record JABTUP010000016.1, read on the forward strand.
AAATCACTATCAGCACAAAATAAAAATATGACATCACATTCATTTAAAGCTACATCTCTTATTATGTAAGAAGCTAAAGAAACATCTGTTTTCTTTTCTTCCCAATATTCAATTTTATAATTATCTTTCTTTGAACAATTATTACACTCTACTCTTTTCCACTTATGTCTTTTTTTAAACTCCCCATAAGTAACATTAAATTTATCATTTAATTTATTAGCTTGAAGCCATTTATCTTGCCTATCTGATTTATCAGGGTCTTGTTGAATTGCAGTAAATAGCCTAACCTTATCTAGTTGTTGGTGTTTCCGTAAAAATAATTCAGAAAATTTAAATAAGTCTTGCCAATAATAATGTCGCCATTTTTTAGACCTAAGTGCTTCGTAATAGTTAAAACCATCAAAATAAGCTATAACTCTTTTTTTATCCATAACAATAAAAATAAAAGCCCTCTACATTTGAGGGCTTAAGCCTATGAATTTCCCATCATAGGGGTTAAAGAAATTAAATTTCTTATTACAAATTTAATAATACTAATTAATTAAAAACTAAAATATACATACAATTTTTAACACATACTTGTTTATATTTAATTAAATAATTAAAAATCAAATTATTAATACTAATTTTTATACCGAATAAAACTTCCTAAAACTTTACCTAAAACTTATATAATTCACAAAAAAAGACCTTATTATGGTATCGGTTTTAATCGGTTTTAGGCTTTTATTGTTGTACGAAATGGTTACAACAGAGTTTTCGTTGTTGATGCCTTTGCAAAACGAAAAACACAATTTTTCTATTTCAAAGGTATCTGTTTCTACTTTGTATTTGTATGAGCCAATTTCTTTTTGCCCTATAAGTAAATATTTATGCTCTGGTCGGTTGGTTATTTTAAAATCAACCTCTTTGGTGGTGTAGAGTTTAAAAAATGCTTCACGACCTAGTATTTGGTTTGCTGAGAATTTTGAAATAATACTTCTACCGTTTTTTATCTCTACCTTGTTTCTCTCTTCAATCAAAAAGCCGTTTATTTCTTCAATGGCAAAAATGCTTTTCCAATGTTTGTAGCCCAAGCGTTGCAAAATTTCTAAATCGAACAGAATGTTATCAAGCGTTGTTTCATGGAACGCTGCAACCTCTTTTAATTGGTTGTATCGGTGTATGGGTATTTCGCATATCCAACACCTAATGCCTGTGCCAAAAAGGTTGATAATGGTTGACATTTGTAAAACATTAGTTGATTGTGTTTTCTACCAATTCTATTTCGGTAGCCGTTAAACCATACAAATTATATACCAAGTTATCTATTTCCTTATCTGTTTTATCTATCTCTAATTTTAAGGCTTGAGCTTCTGCTTTTTTTAATTCAAAAACATCTAGCCACTCCATTTCTTGAATTTTAGTTAATGGCGTTAAACCATTATCTTTAATAACCTTATTTAGTTCTTTTAAAAATTCTGGAAATGATAAATTATACCAGTTTTGTAGCTTGTTTGAAATCTTATTAAGATTTAGTTGGTATTTCAAATAAGAAATGAATTTTTCAGTAAATATTCGTTTTTCGTTAGATTTATCTGAAAGTGCTTTACATATATCTCCAATTTTTATTTGTTCTTCTTTGTCAATAATAGGTATTTTCAATAACTGAATATCAGTCATCATTATTTGAGGAAAAGCTTGTTCATTTGTTATCATTTTATTTCTTACTATGTAAGTTAAAAATTTTGAATTTAGAAGTGCTAATAAGTAACTTAATGAAATGTTGTTATTCTTTATAGAACATGAATACAGAGTGCTTTCTGTTAATGCAGGTTCATTTAGCATTACACAGCATAAATAATCTCCAGTTCTTCTAATTAGTATTCTTGGAAAAATTGAATGTTTTTCAAGTTTTTTAGTCCCACCCACTATTGTTAATTCGTTATAATCACAGTAAAATTTATTTTTTAAAACATATCTATCAATACAATTGCCTAACAAAAATATATTTGGGAAATTATCTTTATTTGATTCGTGGATGTAATTAGACCTATCTTTTACCGCCATACCCTTAAATAAATCACATAAATCAGAAATATTAGGAAAGTTGATTGAATCGTATTTATCTAAAACAGGATTTATAAAACTTGAAATCTTAAATATCTCTTTATTTTTATTCATTTTAAACTCCTCAAAACTTATTTTAGAGTCAACATCTTTTATATATTCAAAAATAACACTACCTGTTGTTGCATCTTCAAAAACCCAATCATCAAAGTATAAAGCTTTGTAAATTTTACCGTACTTATTCATTGATAATACACAGTCGTTATAACTTCTTGTTTTTAAAAATCCCTCTGGTATAATAAATGAAACTAAAGACTTTTCTTTAACAATCCTAACGGCTAATTCATTAAATAAAGTGTAAATATTTTTTGAGTTTGCCGTTTTAACACTATCATAATTTTTAATATAAAAATTAATACTATCTATATCTGTATTTGCCTTAGTCATATTTAAGTAAGGTGGATTACCAATAACTACATCAAACCCACCATTAGCAAATACGTGTGGAAACTCGTTTTCCCATTTAAAGGCTTTATCTCCTGCTACGGTTTTTACATCAATTAATGAGTTACCGCATTTAATGTTGTTGCTTAAATCGTTTAGTTTTCTGCGAGGTTGGGCTGTACGCAACCATAATGATAGTTTAGCAATTTCAACACTTTCTTCGTTAATATCAACACCATAAATGTTTTTTTCTAATACAACATTTTCAATGTTCTGGAAAACAAAACTACTTCCAGTAATTGTTGATTGCAGTTCGTCTAAATATTTGTGTTCGTTAATTAAAAAAACAAGTGCTTGATTTAAAAATGCACCACTTCCACAAGCAGGGTCAACAATGGTTAATCCTAATAAATATTGTCTATATTCTTCTATTTTAGAGATTAGTTTATCGCCCTCAACCGAGAGTTTAGATTTTATTTTTTTAATACTAGTAGTAAATCCTACCCTTGTTTCAACTTGTATTTCTTGCTCTATGGTTCTAGGTGTTTTTAGGGTGTAGGTCTTATTGGTATCAACATCATTAATTCCTAATTCAATTTTCTTTTCATCACAAAGTTTTCCAACTGTGTTATCTACAATATACTTGGTAATATATTTTGGTGTGTAAAATATTCCATCCTTTTTTCGTTTTGTTTTTTGCTTATCCACACTATCGCCTTCAATTTCGGCTGTAATGTTTTCAATTTCATTGAGCGAGTTTTCAAAAATATGCCCCAATATGTTTACATCAACTTGGCTATCGAAATTATAAGTTGATAGTTGTTTGCTGTGTTTGTATAAAACATCATCATCAATTTTAATTATTTCGTCAAGTATTGGGTCGGGTTTAAATAAACCACCATTGTAAGCAAATATTTCTTCATTATCGGTTGTTCCTACCCTGCCTTTATCAAGGAAACTAAATTGCTTTTTATAAAAATCATATAAAGTCAAATCTAAACCATCGTTCTTGTAAGTTTCCCATTTACTAAGTATGTTTTGATTAAAATTTGGAGCTAATAAGGAAGTATCTTCTGCAAATAAAATAAACAAAAACCTATCTAATAGTTTTTGGGTTTTCTTAAACAAGGTTAGTTTAATACCTTTTTCGGTATGCTCTTTTAAAAGTTGATTTTGTAGGTTATTCTTTTTTATATTAAGGTAAAGTTCATCTCTAAATGCGGTGTAATCTTTATAAAACTTTGAAGTTATCTGTTTTTCTTCCGAAATAGAACTTTCTTTTATTTTTAAAGGTAAATCGCTTAAAATATTATCTTTAGCTAAACATAAGTAGAACAAAGAAAAATCTTCCCTAGTCATGTTAAACAATGAAAATTCTTCTTTATTTACGCTGTCGTTAATATAGAACTGAACCTTATCGAAATTTGAAACAATTACATATTTACAAGTGCTATGATTATGTTTGTAATTAAATGCTTGGTCTTTTGCTAAGTCTAAATTTTTTGTAGCGGTAGATTTTAGTTCCACAACCCCCATTATTTCTTCTTTTGCATTTAAAATTGCTCCATCAGCTTTTTTTGAATCAGATACATTTTTTTGTTCAACCTTAAAATTAAAACCTTTGGTAGGTCGCAATGTGTAACCTAGTACATTGATGAAAATATCGTTAAAAAAACCAGTTTGATATTCCTCTTCTTTTAATTTTTTAATTTCTTCAACTTTTACTGAATCATATATCTTTTTAAACCTTATGTATGCCTTTTCAACAACATCTTTATTCTGTTGGTTTAAATAACTTTTAAGTACAGACTTCTGAAATAATCCCATTTTACCATTAATTTTAAGCGTATGCAATTTAGCAAATTATTTGAGATTTATAAATTAAAGTTTAAACTTGTGATATGAAAGAACCAAAAATAGTTTTTAATAAAAATGTGTACCAACTAAAAGTTACCTTTTTAAATGGCAACAAAAACCAACCCTATAGAGTTATTGAAATTGTAAAATCGAGCAACTTAACCGATTTGTTTGAATACGTTATTATAAGCTACGATTTATATTTTGGGCATTGTTTTGGGTTTTACAATAATATCAGAAATTGGGTAAAATCAACTATAAAATATGAGCAATTTGTAGATGATAAGGATTTAAAATTTACTGCTAGTGAGGGTGCTAAAAGCCCTAATAAAACTACAATCGAAAAAATGTTTAAAGAAGTAAATAAGATGTTGCTTTTATATGATTATGGAACAGAGAGGGAGTTTGTTGTTGAGTTTATTCAAGAAGCTGAACTATTACCTAAAACAGAATACCCACGAACCATAAAACAAAGTGGTAAGGTTAGTAAAAAACACAGAGATTAGTTTTTATTTCTTAATTTAGTTGTGTTACAATCGGTTTTGACCGTTTTATCAGGGATTCGCGTTTCATGCTACATTGATTGAATTGTAATAAGTTCATTCCCATAAAGGGTGTTTTCAGTTGGTTGTCGTTTATGTAAACCCCTATACTTACTATATTTTGTCAAATATAAATTGACCTACTATAAAATAGCAAATGGTTTTGACCTATTGAGGTATAGTAAAAGAAAAAAATCTTTAAAATGTTCGGGTTTCAATTTGTCAAAATTTTGAAAGATTAGAGTTTTAAAAATTCAAAAATCAATCAATCATACCATGTGTTTCACCATTTCTGTATCTAAAGGGATAGTCGCCAACATCATTAAAGGTACCTCCAATATAAACATCTGTTCCAACAACTTCAATTACGTTTATTTGGCTTGCTCCAGAAGCAACACTGAAAGAGTCCATTAAATCCCAAGTTATTCCGTTATATTTCGCTATTTTAATTGGAAATTCTCCTCCAACATACAAATCATTACCGTTAAAAGTAATATCGAGGACTGCACCAATTTGAGCTCCCCATCCATAAACATCTTGAAAAGATGATCCATCCCACTTGGTTAAAAAATCAGCTGCGGCGTTGCCTCCCGCATTTTCAAAATTTCCTCCAAAGTACAATTCATTGTCTTTTACAGCTACTGTGTTAACAGATGTAAAACTATTTGTGCTAATTAAGGTTGAGGTTACTGCACTCCACGATGTACCATCCCATTTAGCTATATAATCTGCATTGGGATTCCCTCCAGCATCTGTAAATTTACCTACGATAATAATGTCTGAGCCAAATTGTACAATATCGTTTACAAAGCCATTAGTTAAGCCTTGCCCCATTGCATGCCATGTATTTGTTGTGATATTCCAACGAGCAATTCTATCCATATCTGGGTTACCCGAACCATCTGTGAAAGAGCCTCCAACATAAATATCATCTCCTACTTTTAATGCACAGTTAACCGAACCTATTCCATTTGGAAAACCTTTCCAATTACCTAAAGCATTCCATGTGCCAGCAGTAAACCTACCAAAACTAAACACATCAGCTCCAGAAATAAAGGTATTGTTTGCATAAATATCACTGCCATCAATAACTATCGCACTTGTAGTTGATGAATAACTTCCTGGCCCTACAGGTGTCCATGTTTGGGCATTTAATGTTAAGCTACCTGATAAGAGAAGAGTAGCTGATAATAATTTGTAATTTTTAATCATAAGTCCTTTTTTATTTATTTAACATCGCAAAAATATCAAGCATCTAAAAAAAATAAATACGACATATTTCGTATTTTTTCTACGAAAAATTACTTAGAACTATTGTAAAACAAAAACCGCCTTTAGCAATGCCAAAGACGGTTTAAGCAATTGTTTTGTTTTTAGTTTACTGTTTGATAATCTTTGTAATATTTCCATCAACTTTTAAGAAATATACTCCATTCGGATAATTACTTATATCAATGTTATGTTTTGATTGATTGGTTTGATTTGATATTAAACGCTCTCCTATTACATTATACAATTCAATAGATGTATAAGTATTATTTGTAAGCTGAATTGTAACTACTCCGTTGGTTGGGTTTGGATATACTTGTATTTTTTCCTCAGCTAAATCATCATTAATTGAAGTTGAACCATCGGTATTCCCAGAAACAGTATTTGAATAGATAGATGTTCCAATACCATTGTAAGCAGAAACTCTGTAGTAATAAACTGTCATCGGGCTTAATCCAATATCTAAATACGAAGTCTCATCAGCACCAACAGTTGTAATTACCGACCAATTGGTACTATCGGTACTTCTTTCAATATTAAATCCTAACTCGTTGTTAGAGTTGTCTGACCAATTTAATTGCATTTTATCAAAAGTAGTTTTAAGTGTTGTTGGGTTAACAGTTAGGTTTGTTGGTGGATTTGGTGCTGCTGGTGGTGTAACATCAAAGTAAGATGCATCTTCTATTATTCCAGTTGGTGTAGAACCATTCATCAACTCGTCAGCTGTAAAAACAATTGAGTTAGAACCATTTTGCATCCAAGTGTAGGTTATAGAAGTATCATTAGGTTCTGAGAAATCAATGAGTTGATAACCTCCTCCAAAATCAGCATAAGTACTGTCATAATTATATGAAACAGCTTTAATTCTTATCGTGTTTGAGAATGTACCTGCTGGTGTTGTGATGCTACCATATGCATCACAGGTAAAATCAGTATGTGTATAACTAGCTACTTTTACCATAAAACCTTGGTTTACTTCAATAGAAAAAGATGCAAGGTTGGTAGTAGTATTTAGATAGGTAAAAGGAACAGGAAACAACAATCGTTTGTTTTGATAACTAAATGCATTGATGTCTGCCTCTGATCTATTATCATATAATCCATCTAAATAAAACCCAGATGAATTGCTAGAATAATAAGCTGCGGTACTATCTATGTAATCGTAATGCACCATTTGTGCTGTTGGAAAATTAGCATTCCAATTAGAATTGGTAGCTGTTAAAGGCTGTAGGTTTGTTACATCTGTTTCAATAATTGTGAAATTTGAATAGTCCCAAGTTTGACTAGGTCCTGCAGGAGTAATAGCAGCATGTGTTGTTGTGTCTTCGTGTTCTACCCAAGTGCTAAAAAGTGCAGGAAGATCACCTTGTGTTATGGTAATTTGTGCACTCCCAAAAGTCGGAAGCAGAGCAATTGCAATAAATTGTGTAAAGATTTTTTTCATAGTATTTAGTTTTAATTTTATGCTAAATTCTATGTAATACGATTGTTTTAAAAGCGTAATTTAACTTAAATTAACTACGTAAATTTTCGTAGTTTAAAGTGGTATTCTAATGTAAGCGGTGGTGCCAGAAACCTCTGCATCGTTAAATTCTAAAGAACCTTTTATCATTTCTATCCTACTGTTAAGGCTATTTAAGCCTATTCCTTTTTTTACATTATTCGCATCAAACCCAACTCCATCATCTTCATAAGTAAGTTGAAGTGTGCTGTTTCGTATTTGCAATAATATGGATATGTTGGAAGCTTGACTGTGCTTAATTGAGTTATTAATTAATTCTTGGCATATTCTATAAACATTCACCTCTATTTTTTCAGGTAATCTATTTTCTAATCCAAAATGATTGAACTCAAACTGGATATTTGCAATGGTTAAGTTGCGTTGTAACAATTCGTCCAAAGCTTTTATTAAACCCAATTCTTTTAAAGTTACAGGCATCATTTGGTATGAAATCTCTCGAACTTCTTTAGTGGTTTTTTCTAAATCTCCACTAATGTTTTCTAATTCAACAACCTGCGCTGGACTATTTTTTGCAGCATGATTTACCGCTAATTTTAATGCGGTTAAGTTCTGTACTATGCCATCGTGTAAATCTTTGGCTATTCTAGCTCGTTCCTTTTCTTCAGCTTCAAAAATAGCCTCAACTATTTTTTTCTGAGCAATAATTTCTAGCTCTGCTTTCTTCTTTTTGTTATTTAATGCAATTAGTATTAAACCAAAAACTGCAATTAATATTACTGCAATTAAAGCAAGTAGCAACATTCGTCTTTTCTGCCCTTCAGCAACCGCATTTGCTTTAGCAACTTCTCTTTCTTGCTCAATCTCTTTTACTTTATATTCCGTTTCATATTTTGTTTGAATATTAGCTAATTGTTCCGCTTTTTCTATTGAAAAAATACTATCTGAATAATTGGTAAATTGTTGATGATAATCTAATGCTTTTTTATAATCTCCTTTATTTTGATAGGCTAAGTAAAGGTTTTCTAAAGCATCCTTTTTAATTGTACTGTTGTTTATTTTTTCGGATAAATTTAGTGCCAGCAAATGTTGTTCAATTGCTTTGTCAAACTGTTTCATTTGATTTAATACAGAACCTATGTTGTTGTAAACAGTAGCAATTACAGATTCTGAATTGATAACTCTTGCTATTTCTAAGCTTTTATTAAAGTAAAAAAGTGCCTTATCAAGTTGGTTTAGATAGTAATAAATACCACCCATGTTATTATAGTTCCAGTACAACTCCGAAAACTGTTTTATTTCTTCTCTAATAATGGCTGAGTTTGAAAAGTAAACCAGTGCACTATCGAAACTGCCTTCGCCTGCTAAATAAATTCCATAAGTGTTTTGTGCCGCAGCTAATAACGACTTATCCTTTGAATCTTCGGCTATTTTTATTGCTTTTAGCAAAAATTTCTCTGCAGATTTTTTATCCCCAATTTTTTGGTATAAATCACCCAAGTTGATACAACTCTTTGCAAATTTTTGTTGATTGTGCTCTTTCTCAAAAATGGTTGTAGCTTGTGTTAAATAACTTAAAGCCAACGTGTAATCGCCTGTAGCAATATAATTTGAGCTGAGATTATGAAAAGTAGATGCTTTCAATTCCTCATCTTTTAACTTGTTAGCTTTTTCTAAGGCATGATTTAGAAAAACAACAGAACTATCGTATTTACCTAGGGCAGTATAAACAATACCTAAATTGGTATAAGCCTCAAACACACCTTTATCGTAGCGTTGTTGTTTTGATAATGCTAAGGATTTATTACTCCAGTCAATTGATTTTGCTGGCTCTACTTTATTGGTTAAAAATGCTAACTCATTATAGATTTCAATTTTTTCGATGCCGTTTGTGTTTGGCAACAAGCTCATTAAACTATCTATTTTCTGCCCATTAACAACACTCAAAATAAAAATGGATACTATTAAAGAAAAGCCCCTTAGCATATCATTTAAATTAAAACCACCTTATTTTTTATTGCCACACTAATTAACTTACCAACCGAGTTTACCTCAAATTTTTGCATAATATTGGTTTTGTGCGTATCAACGGTTCTGTTGCTCACAAAAAGTTTGTCGGCAATTTCTTTTGGAGAAAAACCATCGCATAGAAGCGTAAGTATTTCAATTTCTCGTTCGGTTAAAGGTTCGGTTAACAAAAACTGTTGCTCTCCTTTTGTTTTTCCATATCCGCTGAGGTGTTTCAATACCTCTTTCGAGAAATAAACATCTGAGGTGTTAAGTATTGCCTCTTGTAGCTCTTCTATGTTGCAATCTTTGCTTAAATAACCCAATGCTCCTTTAGCAATACAATCATCAATAATTGCTTTTTCGTTATTCATCGAAAGCATGTTGCAACGCAAGTCAGAGAATTTATTTTTTAACTCTACAAGGGTTTTTCGTCCGTCCCAAATGGGCATTTCAACATCTAAAAAAACCACATCTGGTTGTTCAATTAAACAGGCATCAAACAAATCTTTTCCATTCAAAAAAACTTTTAAATTACTCACTTCTGGAATTTGCTGAATTAACGACGCCAACCCTTGAGCCACAATGTTGTGATCATCGGCAAGGTAAATGTTCAGCTTTGTTTGTTTCTGTTTCAATCGGGTAATATTATTTTCTACGAAAGTAAAAAAATTATTTACCTACCCCAACCACTTTGGCACGTTATTTTTTGCCATTTGCTGGTTTTTTTCTTGTATTTATGGTTTCCATGTAACAAATGTTTTAATTTGAAACAAATAATTGTTTTATATTGAAACAATACTTAACTTTGTTTTGTTAAACAGCGAAACATTAATTGATATGAACGTAAAATTGTCACAAAAGCAAATAGGTCAGAGGATAACAGAACTTCGTAAGATGAAGGGTTTATCTCAAGAAGATTTGGCTAAAAGTGTCAAAATTTCCCGACCGTCATTGGCTCAAATTGAGTTAGGAAACAGAAGTGTTGATATTCTTGAATTGCAAAAACTGTCATTGGTTTTAGAGTTTTCGTTGGACGATTTTATGTCTAAAGATTTCTCTGCAAATCAAGATGTTGATGTAAAAGAAGAAAAAAGAGCAAAGAAAGAAGAGGAACGTATTTCTGTGCCAACATTACAAGTCAATAAGTTTAAAAATGTATTGTTGTATATACTCGAACGCTGTGCAGGTAAACCCAATGTTGGCGAAACAGTTCTTTATAAGTTGCTTTATTTTTCTGATTTCAATTATTATGAATTGTATGAGGAGCATTTAACGGGTGCTAAATACCGCAAATTGCCTTATGGACCAGTTCCGCAAAAATTAGATACTATCATTGGACAAATGATTGACAAAGGGCAGTTACAAAGGGTAAAAACAGACTATCACGGGTACCCCCAAACTCGCTATTTACCTTTAGAAAAAGCTGATTTAACAGAACTAAGGGCAAGTGAAAAAGAAGTTATAGACCGAGTTATTGAACAAATGAGCGATTGGTCTGCCGCTATGCTTAGCAACTATTCGCATGGTGATAAACCTTGGAAGGCATCAAAAGAAGGCGAGGAAATAAATTACGAATTAGCTTTTTATAGAAGACCTCCTTATTCAATTAGAGTTTATGAAGATGACGAACAATATTGAATTTGAAGAGCTCTCCGAATTTCAAAAAGATTTGAAAAAGCTGCTAAAAAAATACCGAACATTAAAGGACGATATAGAAGTAGTAAAGTTAGATTTGAATGACGAACCTGGTGAAAGCCCTCCGTTTAGTTTTCGAGTGGATAATTTGGGAATAGAGACGTGTATTATTAAGGTGAAAAAAATTGCTTGTAAGGCATTAAAAGGACGAGGGGTAAATTCAGGGTTGCGTTTAATTTATGCTCACTTTGAAGAAGAACAAAAAATTGTTTTTATTGAATTGTATCATAAAAACGATAAAGAAAATGAAGACAGACAACGAATTGTTGACCATTTTAGTTAGTCTTTTTTACCACCACACCCATAAATTTTCTGGAGTTGAAAAATAGGTTGGCTACATACTTTTAATTGTTTTTTCAAAGTTGACCACCTACTCCTTTGAATTTTTCAACGAAAGAAGATATTTTTTGAAATACACTTTGTTTTTTACTCAAATATTGAGGATTTAAAGGGCTCATTTTTGGTAATAGTGCATTTAGTTCTGTTCCATTTTCACTTGCAAATTCTCTCTTTAAGGAAGTAGAAATATATCGTTTAGCTGCTTCTTCATTTAAATTCTCCTCATTAATTAACTCTTTTGCTTCTGACTTCTGTTTGCTTTGTGCATATGCGAAGAATGAATCAATAACATTTGCTTTATCTTGAAGTTTATCAAGCTCTGTTTCATTAATAAAATCTACTACCAAACTTTCTTTTGCTCTATTACCTATACTTGCACGAATTAATCTACGAACTTCTTCTATAAGAGAGGCTTTGTCTTTGTTCTTTTTGTTGTGTTCAAAAATTAATTCAAGGATATAGTCTAAGTTTATTTCTTGTGATTTTAGCAAGTCTATTTCAAATACTACATCATCCCAATCAATGGTAGATTCTTCTTTTTCTTTACCTTCTTTTTCTCTACGTAACCAATCACGAATATCATTATATGTAGACCTATAGTCTTGAATGGTTCGTTCTGTAAGCAATTCAATTCCTTGCATAGCGGATATAACCTCAGGAGTTAAATGATGTTCTTCTTGAAATGATTTAATTGCTTCTGCATCATTCAAATCGATTGCTTGAAAGGCTTTTAAATGAGTAAATTCATCATAGTTTTGAAGTATGTTTTCTACTCTCAAATATTCTCCGAATAACTTAGCAAACTCCTTTTTGTCTTTCTCTTTTACAATTTCGTCAGGGTTTGGAAATTTTTCATTTAATTCTTTTACAACTTCTATAAAACCTCTTCGTGCTTCTCCTGTTGCTTTATCTGTGAAACCTTCTAAATATTCTTTGTAGCTTTTTTCTAATACTACATTTTTAGTGTTTTTATCTCCAAACAAGGTTACAGCATCAACCGTAGCTTCTTCTAAGTTTCTAAATGTAATGATGTTACCAAATGTTTTTGTGGCATCATAAATTCGGTTGGTACGAGAAAATGCTTGCATTAAGCCATGATAACGCAAATTCTTATCTACAAACAAGGTATTTAATGTTGGTGCATCAAAACCTGTAAGAAACATCCCTACCACTATAATTAAATCTATCTCTTTGTTTTTAACTCTTTTTGCAAGGTCACGGTAATAGTTTTGAAATTCTCCCTCTACATTATAATTCATTTTGAACATGGAATTATAATCATTGATGGCTTTGGTTAAAAACTCTTTTGCACTTTGATCCATTGCCGATGGTTCAAAGGTTTCATCTACTATTTCACCGATGGCACTTTGCTCTTCGTTGGCTGCAAAAGAGAAAATGGTTGCAATTTTTAAAGGTTTATCGCTATCTTTTTGGAGCTTATTTAATTCTTCGTAATAACATTTTGCTGCATCAACACTACTTACCGCAAACATGGCATTAAAACCTTTGTTGCTCCCTTGATTTCTGTGTGTTTTTATTCTGAAATTTTTGAGTATGTACTCTGAAATTTCTTTTATACGAGCAGGATGCAGTAATGCGGTTTTGTTTTCTGCTGCACTTAGTTTTTTCTCGTCTTGTTCGGTTTCAATGGTTTTAAATTGTGGTCGAACATCGTTATAATCTACTTTGAATTTTAGTACTTTCTCATCTCGAATAGCATCGGTAATTACATAAGAGTGTAACTCTCGACCGAAAACACTTGCAGTAGTGTCTGCTCCTAGAGCATTTCCTTTCCGAATTAATTTACCATTAACAATTTCATCCCCAAAGATTGGAGTTCCAGTAAAACCAAACTGATAGAATTTTTTAAACTTCTTGTTTAGATTTTTTTGAGCTTCTCCAAATTGTGAGCGGTGTGCTTCATCAAATATAAAAACCACTTGCTTTTGATAAATCGCTAAATCATTCTCTGTTTTCATGAGGTTGTTTAGCTTTTGAATGGTGGTTACAATAATTTTATTGTCGTCTTTTTCAATGTTTCTTTTTAAACCAGCTGTACTATCCGAACCGTTTACACTATCGGGAGAAAAACGCTGATATTCTTTCATGGTTTGAAAGTCGAGGTCTTTACGATCCACTACAAAGAAAACTTTATCAATAAAATCTAATTGTGTAGCTAATCGTGCTGCTTTAAAACTGGTGAGTGTTTTTCCTGAACCTGTGGTATGCCAGATATAACCTCCACTTTCTACTTTAGACCAATTTTTAGCTTGAAATGAACTTTGTATTTTCCATAACATTCTTTCGGTAGCTGCAATTTGATAAGGTCGCATGATAAGCAATGTGTCACTGGTATCAAAAACAGAATACGTGAGCAACACATTTAACAAAGTGTTTTTTTGAAAAAAGGTACTTGTAAAATCCTTTAGGTCTTTGATTAAGGTGTTGTCTGCCTTTGCCCAGTTCATGGTAAAATCGAAACTGTTTTTGTTGCGTTCTACTGTATTGGCAAAATAACGGCTATCTGTACCGTTGGAAATGACAAAAATTTGCAAGTATTTATAAAGAGAATTGGTGCTGTTAAAACTTTCTTTTGAATAGCGGTGTACTTGGTTAAATGCCTCACGGATAGCCACCCCACGCTTTTTAAGTTCAACTTGTACTAATGGCAAACCATTTACTAAAATGGTAACATCATAACGATTGGCATGTTTGCCTTTTTGTTCAAATTGAGAAATAACCTGTACTTTGTTTCGGGTAATGTTCTTTTTATCTACTAAATAAATGTTTTGGATATGCCCATCATCAAAAACAAAATCATAAATATAGTTGTCATGTATTTTTCTGGTTTTATCTACCAGGTTATCGCTTGGTTTATCCAAATATTCCTCTACAAAACGAGCCCACTCGCCATCTGAAAACTCCATGTTGTTAAGCAATTGCAGTTGTTCTCTTACATTGGCTAACATGGATTCAACAGAATTTATATTTATAGGATTTTCATATCCTTGATTGATTAAATCTTGGATAAATTCTTTCTCTAAGGCAGCTTCTGTTTGATAAGAAGCAGGGGCTTCATTTGCTACTGAATACTTGGTGTATTTATCTAATACAATGAAGTTGTTTGATTCTGCTATGGTTTTATACATGATTAACTAATTTAAGTACTAACATTCCTGTTGCAATTGCAATTCCAAAACTCAATAATGTACCTATCAATATATATTCTGTAAGTTTTCTGTCTTTTGATTCTTTTAAATCTCCAAAGCGAAATACTGATTTAGCCGCTATTAAAAAGCCTATCCCTTCCCAATTACCTGTTATTACAAATATGAAAACAAATAAACGTTCTAACATGCCAATGTATTTACTGGCATTGCTCAACGATTCATCATTGCTATCATCTAGTGCTTTTGACCAACTTGACATCAATTCTCTAATTGCAATGCCTGATACTACTGTTATTAAAAGTATAGCAGTAGTATAAATCCAAATTTTAGGCGATGATAGTATTGAATTAAAATTTATTTCGGGTTTGAAAAACAAGAACCATAATATTATTATGCTTATGATATGTACTATTTGGTCTATTATAAACCATTTGGACTTATTGTTTTCTTTTTGATTGTATAGTTTTATCATGTCAACAACACCATGTACAACCGATAGTAATAATGCTAAACACCAATGATTTATATTCCAAAGTACAAATATGATTAAAAGACCATGTATTAAAATATGTGCATATAGGTAGATGGATTTAGCTTTTTTTGACTCTTTATCTTTTACCCATAATTTGGGCTGTAACAGAAAGTCGCCTATAAAATGAGCTAATAGGAGTTTGATAAGTATAATCATTGTAGTAAGGATTTAATTTTGTTTCGGTACATCTTTTCAACTTCTAATATTTCATTCACATTTGCTCTATTCCACCTACGACTTACACCACTTTGCTTTATGCCCAATTTATTACCAATTTCTTCTTGCGTTATATCAGGGTTTTTTAATACGATTTGTACCACTTCTGCTGAAGAAACCGACCATTTATCCATAAATATACTTGCTAATTTTAAGTATAAATTCATTTCACTATCAAAGCTTTTCCAAGGGCTTTTAATTCCCATTGCACTATTCTCTTTTTTTAATAGGTCGAACTTTTCACCTGAATTTATAAAGGCTGAGCCATTACTTTCTGATATACTTTCTCCTGTATAGTTTTTTTCTCCTATACCAATAGCCATCCGAACATCTATGGTACTTATTTTTTTTCTTTCATCTAGGGGAGCTACTTTTTTAATTAGGGCTTTTATTTCCATTGCCCTTAATAATGCTTCTTCGCTATCGGTAATTTCTACTTGAAAAAAATCTCCTCTATCTAATTTCCAATCTTTAGGACTCTCACCCCATGTTGAGAATAATTTTTTGAGTGGTATTAACCATTTTTCTTGGTTTACTAACTTTCTTGATGCAATAATGTCTCCTGTAATAATGGCTACCATAGTTAATCTTTTGAATTATAGCATACAAATATATGAAATATTCCTTAAATCGGTAATAATTTTAAATATGCTTTAAATCGGTAATAATTTGAAATATTACGTAAATCAATCATATTGTAATATCGTTTAAATAAGCGATATTTCAAAATATTGTGAATATTTGTGATGTTATGTCCCATGTTATGATTGTGTATTCTCTCATTTGTCTTAGTTATGATTTATAGGATTTGTTGATTTTAGGATTATTCGTTTTGTAATCTTTGTTTTCAGGGTGATTTACGTTATATACCCGCTTAAATTCTAAACTTTTTGAGCCGAAATTTATTAATAAGCCAATAGGCAAATTATAGGCTTGACAGTAATTCATGGCTTGTGCCAAATGCACATCTTCGAGTTTTATTAACGCTTTCAATTCTACCATTACAAAATCTTCTACAAAAAAGTCCACACGTCTTGTTCCTATATCAATTCCTTCATAAAAAATGGTCATTTCCATTTCCCGCTTAAAACTCAACCCTTGTTTTTCCATTTCAATTGCCAATGCCCGCTGGTATATGACTTCTTGAAATCCATTGCCAAGTGTGCTATGTATCTTCATAGCACAACCAATTATTTTATGTGTTGAATCTTCATGTTTCATATCATATTAATTGTCAGAATTTGGATTTGTTTGATTAAAGGATTGTAGGATTAGATAGTGTAATCTTTCAATCCAAATATTATGTAGCATCAATCCTATCATCTTAAAATCCTAAAAATCATAATTCAGACAACGGAAAGGTTAGTAATAAATCCCTATAATACTCGTACTGCTTTTTTCTTAATTCAATTTCTTTGGGCAAGCCTTCGCTTATGGAAGTGGTGAGCGTATCGAATTTATCGAGGATGGAGACAATGCGTTGTTGTTCTGCTAATGGTGGAATGGGGATTTTGAAATTTTTTATCATACTTGAATTCAAATCACCCCTTGCACCTTGCCCCATATTTTTAATATTTTCATAGTTAAAACTTACCCAATGAAAAACGAATCTATAATTTGCTTTCTGCGTATTTATTTCTAAACACAAACAGTGCTGATTTGTGGTTAAAGGAATTTTATTGATAGCTGAACGACCAGCTGTTGCTCCTGACATCGCAATAATGACACAATTAGAAGGAATCCACTTTACTGATGTATCTTTTAAAGCAAAATCTGTAATAAATATTTCAGTAGAGTGAATATCCGAAAACTTAACTTCTTGTGTACGTAACCAAGGAATTGTTCCATTTTCATAATATTTAGGATTACCAGCAAGAGGTGTACTTCCTGAATAAGATTTTATTAATATCTCCCCCAAAGTCTTCCATTCCACTTCGCCCTCCTCAAAAGTTAGCAACTGCTCTCTATAATAACTATACTGTTTTTTACGAGCTGTAAGCTCTGCTGTAAGCTCTGCTGTAAGCTCTGTAAATTTATCTAAAATACGAACAATTTCTTTTTGAATGGCAAGCGGTGGGATGGGGATGGGGAGTTTTAAAATTTTATCTCGTTCAATACTATATGGTACAGCTGTACGATTTGAAATATCATAAAGATACTGTTGTTTGTTAATTAGATAAAAATATAAATAACGATTTTCAACAATATCAATATTAGGATTTACGCAAAAACAAACATCATTTGCCCAAAATTTTTCATTCTGCCATTTTACATACCCAGCTGTTCCGTATTGAGCAATTGTAATTGTATTCTCCTCTCTATTAAATTGATTTATATATCCCATAAATCCAGTACCGCCACTTACAACAGGATAGATACCATCAGAAATTAAATCTCTTTTAGTTACCCTAGTTCCTCTAATAATTTCTGCAACCTCCCCCAAAGTTTTCCACTCCACTTCCACGCCTTGTAATAATTTATCTAAATAGCTCATTTGTCTGTATTAATTGTCTGAATTAGGATTACTTGGATTAAAGGATGGTAGGATTCATCCTATCATCTTAAAATCCTACAAATCCCGTTTCAGACATTTTCTATTTCTTTTATAATTAAATCAATATCAGCACGCAGTTTGTCTATTTTAGCTACTGTTTCGGTAACTTCTTTGTTTAGCTCTGCAATGTTTATTTTTTCTCGTGTGTCTTTGGCTTCTACATAACTACTCACCGAAAGGTTATAATCGTTTTCGGCAATCTTTGTGTTATCAATAGAAACGGCTACATGTTCAACATCTTCTTTTTTATCGAAGATTTGCATAATCTTCTCAATGTGGTCGTCTGTTAATACATTGTTGTTGGTGGCTTTTTTAAAGAAATCTTCGCCACTGGCATCAATAAACTGTACTTTGTTGTTGGTTTTCTTTTTTGATAATACCAAGAGCGTAACGGCAATAGAAGTACCATAAAATAAATTAGGTGCAACGGAGATAATGGTTTCCACAAAATTATTATCAACTAAATATTTTCTAATTTTCTGCTCTGCACCGCCACGGTAAAAAATGCCCGGGAAACAAACAATGGCTGCTCTTCCTTTACTTGACAAATAACTTAATGCGTGAAGCACAAAGGCAAAATCTGCCTTTGATTTAGGTGCTAATACTCCCGCAGGAGCAAAACGGTCGTCATTAATCAAAGTTGGGTCACCATCGCCAATCCAATTAATCGAATATGGAGGATTTGAAACAATAGCATCAAAAGGTTTTTCATCGCCATAGTGTGGGTCGATAAGCGTATCACCAAGGGCAATGTTAAACTTGTCGTAATTGATGTTGTGTAAAAACATGTTCATACGAGCCAAGTTGTAAGTAGTGTGGTTTACTTCCTGCCCATAAAAACCTTCTTCAATGATATGGTTGTCGAAATGCTTTTTGGCTTGTAACAATAACGAGCCTGAACCTGCTGCCGGGTCGTATATCTTATTTACTTTCTCTTGCTTGTGCATTGCCAATTGTGCAATAAGTTTTGAAACGTGTTGTGGTGTAAAAAACTCCCCACCTGATTTTCCTGCATTGGCGGCATAGTTGGAAATTAAAAACTCATAAGCATCACCAAAAAGGTCAATTTGGTTGTCTTCAAATTTTCCAAAATTCAAGTCTTCTACGCCTTTCAAAACAGCAGCTAAACGAGCGTTTTTGCTTTCAACGGTATTTCCTAGTCGTGTGCTTGTGGTGTCAAAATCGGCAAACAATCCTTTAATATCTTGTTCAGAAGGATACCCATTGGCAGAACTTTCAATAGCATCAAAAATGGATTTAAGGTCGGTATTTAGATTGGCGTTGGTATTAGCTGCTTTGGCAACATTCACAAATAGTTGACTGGGATAAATGAAGTAGCCTTTTGTTTTAATAGCATCATCTTTAATTTCAGGGGTGATAACATCATCCTTCATTTTAGCATAATCAATGCTTTCATCACCAGCCTCGATATAATTGGTGAAATTTTCACTAACAAAACGATAAAAGAGTGCACCTAACACAAACTGTTTAAAGTCCCATCCATCAACCGAGCCACGAACATCGTTGGCAATTCTCCATATTTTCGCTTGTAATTCTTGTCGTTGTGCTGTGCTTGTCATTTTATTTATTTCTATTATTTTTCTGTTGGTTATATCTTATCCTATGCTTTTAAAAATCAATTTCGCCTGATAAAAAGTACTCTTTATCAAGTTTATCTTTTTTTCAAATATAGAGAAAAAAACTACCCCAACCACTTTAGCACGTTATCGTACCAAATATTGTTGGCTTCTTGTGGGGTGAGAATGTTTAGAGCAACAGCATCGTCAATTACTTTACCGGGGTAGCAACCGGGCACGGTTTCCATTTCGCCCAGTGGGTAAGGATCGTCTAAGCCAGCAATAATTTGCGGCACACCAACGCGGTGTTTTAGCAGTTGTAAAGTATAGGGATCGTGCACCAAAGTATCAAAAAACAAATTGGGGTGCCCCAAGGTGGTTTTTGGGTTTACGGTGCCTTCAAACAAATCGGGCCTGCCCTCATAACCTTGTACTCGTCTCCCGTAGTTGGCTTGCCCGAGCATACAGCCATGAGCAAAGCAGGTTCTCATGTTTGGAAATGCATTGGGTATGTTTTTTAGGGTAAACAAATGCAGCGTGTCGGCACTTTGAGCCATCATCCACACCAAATGAAAACGCCAGTAATCGTCTTTTAATGCCACCATTTTTTCGCCATCATAAGGGTGTATTTCAACGGCCAATTCGTATTGGTCGGCCAATTGGTAAATCGGGAAACAACTTTCGTCGGCAACCGAAACCCACTCGTTTTGGGCATTTAAAAAATGGGTGGGCAAACACAATAATTTTAATTTCAACTCTTTTACACAGCGTTCAATTTCTTTTAGGGCTTCATCCATGTAAAGTGGCTGCACCACAAAACCACAAGTAAATTTATCAGGAAAATTGTGCTGAGCGGAAGCGTTAAAATCGTTTTGCCAACGAATGGCATCAATAGCATCTTGTTTTTGCCAACCGTTGCAATACACTTGCGAAAGGTTGAGCATAACGCCATGCGAGATATTGTTTTTTTCCATCCACGCCAACTTTTCTTTTAAAAAAAAGCTTGGGTCGGTAATGGGCCTGCTCCAATTTCCTTGTCGCATAAATTTTTTATCCTCATCAATCCAAAACAATTTTTTGTCCTTCATAAACTGAGGAATTTGGTTTGGTTCGGGTAAGATGTGTCCGTGGCCGTTTATACGTTGTGTTGTTTCAGGTTTCAAGTTCAAAGTTTTTGAATTAGTTAATTTCCCCTCCTTCGGAGGGGTTAGGGGAGGCTTTACATATCAGTAAACCTTGGATCAGTTTCCATTACGTGTCCGCAGCTAGAGCAAGTTCTTAGTTCTACTGAGTTGTAAAAGCGTTTAAACGTGGGTAAAAAACCTTTTTCAATATCATCTAAGGTAAAACGTTCTTCGTACAATTTATTGTTGCATTTTTCGCAAAACCACATTAAACCATCTTTATAGTTGGTGCCTTTTCGTTTGCGTTCAATTACCAATCCAATAGAATTTTCGGAACGTACAGGCGAGTGAGGCACATTGGCAGGAAGCAAAAACATATCGCCTTCTTTGATTGGCACTTTTACTGCTTTTCCGTTTTCTTGAATGGTAACTTCAATGTCGCCTTTTAGCTGGTAAAACAGCTCTTCGGTTTCGTTAAAATGATAGTCTTTTCGTGCATTTGGGCCACCAACTACCATTACAATAAAGTCGCCTGCTTCTTCGTAAAGGTTTTTGTTTGCAACTGGTGGTTTTAACTTGTCTTTGTTTTCTTCAATCCACTTGTTGAGGTTAAAAGGTCTTCTAATTTCCATTTTTTTTATGTTTTATAGCACACTAAAGTAATTTTTTCTTTGCTTATTTTAAAAGTTCAGACGTGTTTTTATGTTTAATTCTAAAATTTCACCCATGTTGTTACAATTTAAAAATTCGGGCTGATGATGAAATTTACTTAATTCTACTCGTAAATTTTGAATGTGTTCGGGAAACGAAATGGTATCGTTTTTAATAATGTTGATGAGGTAATCGATTTGATATTTGTCGTTTAAATAGCGTTTTTTCAGCAAAGCTTGTTCTTCTTTAAGGTATTGTTCGGCGGTTTCAAACGACATGGCTTCTTGGGTTAGTTTTACAAAAAACAAATTGTCTTTATAAAATTGTGGTAAAAATATACGACTTCTGCCTTCAAAACTTTGCTGGTCAAAATCAATGGCTCTAATTCGGTATTGAATTTGGTCGAAATCTTGGGTTACCACCACTACAAAATTGTAGGCTCGCATATCGCCCAAAAGCCTAATAAAACAGCGTTCGTTAAATTTTACAAACTCTTTTCCTAACCTAACTAAATTTACATTTCGTTTGCCCGATTCTACTTCGTTTATAAATTGGTCGCCCGGAATTCCAATAATGTGTTCTTCAACCAACGTATTTTTATAATAAATGTAGTTGATTTTGTTAGGCGAAAAATAATGTTCCAACTCCAACCCATAAACCCTTGATGAATCGGCTCGTTTAATGTAATAATAATCGTAGTTGTCGTTTAACTGATTTAAAATTTTTACCCTAAAAGGTTTGGAGTTTCCATAGCCACAAAAATCAATACTATCGACAGCCAAATAATCAACTTTACTACCATCAGAAATTAACAACCGATAAATTTCAACCAAAGCGGCGTAAATAAAATCAACTTCGTTAGGCGGATAAATAACCGCATTCCACATGGTGGGTTCGCCTTGTTTATTTTGTAAAGGAACGAGGTTGGAATAGCGTAATAAATCCTCGTACTGCAAAGGAATTTCGAGGCTTCGCGAGTATTTTATCAGGTATTCGCTAAGTTCGGGTTTAATTTTAAAAAACGGTTTTTTGTATTCGATATGATTAAATTGCATGAGGCTTGGGTGTTTGTTTTTCTAAACAAATGGAAAATTAGAAAATAAAATAGAAGTAGATAGGCGAATAACCTTATTTTTGTTTTGAAATACAAAAATACCATGAATTTAGATTTAACTGGAAAAAATGCCATTGTTTGCGGTAGCACTCAAGGAATTGGAAAAGCGGTAGCTGTTGAATTAGCTCAAATGGGAGCTAATATTATTTTAATTGCTCGAAATGCAGATAAACTGAAAGCAGTAAAAAGCGAGTTGGATACTTCAAAAGGACAAGAACATCATTTTTTACCTGTCGATTTTGCCATACCTGCACAATTAAAATTGGTGTTGGAAAACTATTTTGAAATCAACAAATCCGACATTCATATTTTGGTAAACAATACTGGCGGACCTGCTGGCGGACCAATTGAAGATGCAAAAATTGATGAATTTATCCATGCTTTTTCTAACCATTTATTGTGCAATCACATTTTGGTAAAAGCAGTAAAAGAAGGCATGAAAAAATCGGGCTACGGACGAATCATCAATATTATTTCAACATCGGTAAAACAGCCGTTAAACGGATTGGGAGTTTCCAACACCATTAGAGGAGCTGTTGCCAATTGGAGCAAAACCATGGCAAACGAGTTGGGGCAGTTTGGCATTACAGTAAACAATGTGTTGCCGGGAGCAACCGATACCATTCGTTTGCAATCGATTATGGAAACCAATGCTACCAAAAAAGGAAAGAGTGTGAACGAAATAAAACAAGAAATGGCAAACGAAGTGCCTTTAAAACGTATTGCTCAGCCAAAAGAAATTGCTAATGCGGTGGCATTTTTAGCATCGCCAGCAGCAAGTTACATCAATGGAATAAATCTCCCAGTAGACGGAGGACGTACCAAGAGTTTGTAAAATAATTAAACCTAACAGGTTTATAAAACCTGTTAGGTTTGCTTGATAAAGAAAGTTTTTACTCTCTTACTATAAACTTTATGGGTATTGAGTAGTAAACCGAAACTTGTTTGCCATGATTTATTGCTGGAATAAGTTCGGGCAAAGTACTTACTGCATTAATTGCTTCCTTTTCTAAAGCCAATGGTATTCTTCCGCTATTTAAAACTCTAACATTTTTTACTTGACCTTTTTTGTTTACTTCAAAGTAAACGTGAGCAGTATATTCTGCCTTTCCCAAATCTTTTATATAGCCTGGAATTTTTAAAGTGTTTCTAAAATGCTTAAACATTTCTTCTTCGGTACATGATTTTCTTTCGTTCTCATCAGCACTCTCACAATTTTTGTAAAAAGGCATTTTTCCTGCTGCTGGTAAAGGAGCTTCTTCTGGTTCGACCACTTCTGGTTTTGTCCATTTATTGGGGTCAAAAACAGGGTCTGGGTCAACAATTGGGTCTGGATTTGGTGTTGGGTCAATAGGGTCGATTTTAACAATGTTAATTTTGCTTGGGTCAACTTTTGGAGCAATGGGTTTAATTTCTGGTTTTACAGGAGTAGAACGATAGGTGATAATTGGAATATCAAAATCTCCTTCTACCTCAATATCTGGTTTTGGTAAATCGGCAACGTAAACAGGAGTTGTCCATTCAAATGCTAAAAAGGTTAATGAAGTAGAAATAATTAGCCCGATTTGAAAAAAAATTCCTCGAAATTTTTCCAAATTGTTTTTTGGTTTTTCTGTTGTTTTCATGGGTTTAAGTTTAGGAGTTAGTGCTATTAAAACTTATTTTTGCTTGTTTTTAGTATAATTGATGAAGATTTTTGTTGTTTTCCATAAAAAAAAGCTGAGTAAATGACTTCTTGAAATTAATATAAATATTTTTTGCCACAGATTTCACAAATTCACGCAGATTAAAAATACCACGCCATGGCGTGATGAATATTTGTGTTATTTTATGTTAATTTGTGAAAAAAATCTGTGAAAAATCTGTGAAATCAGTGGCATTGTATGAAAGTATATAAG
This sequence comes from Flavobacteriales bacterium, assembly GCA_015075325.1. Lineage (GTDB taxonomy): Bacteria > Bacteroidota > Bacteroidia > Flavobacteriales_E > Vicingaceae > Vicingus. The sequence goes on from JABTUP010000016.1 coordinate 28,279, forward strand.
CAATCATTTTATTTTTTTGCTGCAATACTTCTTGTTGGCTTAATTTATTCTTGTGCTTCCATGCCAGTAAGTAATACCGCCATAGTAAAGCGTTATGCAGTGGGTGAAGGCGGAGGTTTTACTGGTGCTTACACCGAGTTTTCGTTTAGTGAAGATGGCAAAGTGTATAAACGCGATTTTAACTACCAACGCGATGTTTTTATCAAACAGCTGAGTGAAGCTGATTTAATCTATTTCATCAATAAAATCAACAATTTAGGCATTCAAACCATCGACATCAATGAACCAGGCAATATGTCGAAGTACATCGAAATTAGAGAGGGTGAAACTTCATTAAATAAAATTGTTTGGGGTTCAAATACGTATTATCCACCAAATAATTTGCTTGAATTTCACCAAGAATTGTATAAAAAACTAAGTGCTTTAGAGTAAATTTTTTATAGAACGCAGATAACACAGATTGAACTGATAAAAACAGATTTATACTAATTCTAAACAGGTTCGCGAAAACAAAACTGTTCAGAACCAGTTATACCGACACTAAATTTTTTCAAAATAGAAATATTGCTGTATAAAGTGTTCTTATAGAAATAGAAATTAAAAAATGAGGGAGAGATATTTTAAATCTAACTCTTCCCTGCTATCTACGATAGCCTTACCCTCTCTTTCAAGAGAGGGGTTGGGGTGAGTTGAAAAAACTTAAATCATAAAAATCAGCGTTATCAGCGTTCGATTATTTTAAACAATTTCCAACAAGGTTCTAAAGGCAACAAACTTCCCATCGTATCTTTGGGCATGGTCTTTTTGTAAAGCAGGAGCATGTTTGGCTTGATATTCTTCTAAATCTTGCATGTTAGCACAAGTATATTGAATGGCATAGGTATGCCCCGTTTCATCTTCTTGAGTGGTTAATACCTTGCAAATTTTGTGTTCTAAAAAAAAGCCTGTTTCCATTACTTGCGGTATGTGAATGCTTTTCATCCAGTTAATCCATTCGTCATGTACATCGCTTTCAATGTTCACGGTTACGTTGTAAATAATCATCAAGTAAAAGATTTGAATTTATAAACAAAGTTAAGTAAAATGTAACTTACTATAACTTAAACACAAATTTGACTATTATGTGTTAAAATTGTTTTTGTAATCTACTATTTTTATAAAATTTGTAGATTGTAATCGATAAATTACATAATTTTACAACTATAGAAACCATGTTATGATAAAAATTGACCGAATATTACAACCTGAACTAGAGAAAAAATGGAACGACAGAAAAATACTTGTTGTTGTTGGCCCTAGACAAGTTGGAAAAACTACATTACTTCAGGCTTTGTGCATAAAAAATGATTCCAATTATTTGTTTGTTAACGGTGATGATTCTGCAACCAGAGAGATCTTAAATAATATTTCTGAAAGCAATTTGAAGCACTTTGTTGGAGCTTCAAAAACAATATTTATTGATGAAGCTCAACGCATTACAAACATTGGGTTAACGGCTAAAATAATTTACGACCGATTTAATGACGTCAAATTACTGTTAAGTGGCTCATCAGCTTTAGAAATCGCAAACACGATAAATGAACCTTTAACAGGTCGTAAATGGGAGTACAATCTGTACCCGATAAGTTGGGAAGAATATGTAAATTTTAAAGGATATTTAAATGCTAGATTAGACTTAAATACTCGTTTAATTTATGGAATGTATCCAGAAGTTGTTACCAACCCCACTAACTCACAACAATTATTAAGTAGTATTGCTGGAAGTTATTTGTATAAAGATTTATTGCAATATCAAGGCATAAGAAAACCAGAAATACTCGAAAAAATACTAATTGCTTTGGCTTTACAATTGGGTTCTGAAGTTAACTATAATGAACTTGCTAACACATTAAGAATTGATAGAGCAACCGTTGAACAGTACATCAATTTATTGGAGAAAACGTACGTTATTTTCAAATTAAATCCTTTTAGCAGAAATTTAAGAAACGAGTTGAGTTCGGGTCGAAAAATATATTTCTACGACAATGGAATTAGAAATGCTCTTATCGGGGATTTTAAACCAGTAGAACTGCGTCAAGATATAGGTCAATTGTGGGAAAACTTTTGTGTGAGTGAACGCATAAAACAACACAGTTACAAGCAATGGTATGGCAAACATTATTTTTGGAGAACCTATCAACAACAAGAAATTGATTTGATTGAAGAAATTGATGGAAAAATTTCCACTTATGAATTTAAATGGAATGTTAACAAAAAAGGTGGTATACCTAAAACATTTGCCAACAACTATGAAGTCGAAAACGAGTTAATAGTTACACCCGAAAATTTCTACTCTTCTTTTTTGAACTTATAATTAAATTTTACTAATACGCTAAACTCCAAACCTTTTTTAAGAAAATTCAGGAATGGATATGACAAAAAAAATATTTTGTAAAAAAATCGATATTATTATTCAATAAAATAAGGTAAAGAAAGAACACTAAAAAATTTATTAACAAACACAAAAAATCAACAAAATCGAGTTGAATAAGGGGCTAATTATCACTAATTTCGTGTCTTTATTTTTAGTCATTAAATTACCAAAAGAGCATGAGCAACAAAAAAATTAAAAGTGCCTTAATTTCAGTTTACCACAAAGATAATTTAGAACCAATAATACACGAATTACACCGCAATGGTGTTACCATTTTTTCTACAGGAGGCACACAAAGTTTTATTGAAGAACTAAATGTTCCGGTAACCCCTGTTGAAGATTTAACTTCGTACCCTTCTATTTTGGGTGGAAGAGTTAAAACTTTGCACCCAAAGGTTTTTGGTGGAATTTTAAGCAGAAGAGAATTGGATAGCGATGTGGCTCAATTGGCTGAATACGAAATTCCTGAAATTGATTTGGTAATTGTTGATTTATACCCATTTGAAGACACTGTTGCATCTGGAGCTGCCGAACAAGACATTATCGAGAAAATTGATATAGGAGGCATTTCACTAATTAGAGCTGCTGCAAAAAACTTTAAAGACGTGGTAATTGTTTCCTCAAGAAACCAATACCATTTTGTTTTAGATTTATTAAAACAAAAAAATGGTGCTACCGATTTAGCCGACCGAAAACACTTAGCAAAATTGGCTTTTAATGTGTCATCGCATTACGATACCGCCATTTTTAATTGGTTTAACCAAGGCGAAGAACGCTATTTTAAACAAAGCATTACCCAATCTCAAGTATTGCGTTATGGAGAAAACCCTCACCAAGAAGGTGTTTTTTATGGCGATTTAGACGAAATGTTTGAAAAACTAAACGGAAAAGAATTGTCGTACAACAATCTGTTGGATGTTGATGCAGCTGTAAATTTAATGGCAGAATTTCAATCAAACCGACCAACATTTGCCATTCTAAAACACAACAACGCCTGTGGATTAGCTTCTCGCGACACCCTTTTACAAGCTTGGAACGATGCTTTGACAGCCGACCCAGTTTCTGCTTTTGGAGGTATATTAATAGCCAACCAAAAAATTGATTTGGCTACGGCCGAAGAAGTTAACAAGTTGTTTTGCGAAGTAATAATTGCTCCTGGATATGATGCAGAAGCTTTAGAATTATTAAAATCAAAAAAGAACCGTGTTATCTTGGTTCAAAAAAATGTAACGTTGCCTAAAAAACAATTCAGAACTATTTTAAACGGTGTTTTAGAACAAGATAAAGACTTAAAAACAGCGAATGCTAGCGACTTTAAAGTGGCTACCAAAAAAGCTCCAACAGCACAAGAAATTAAAGACCTAGAATTTGCCAATAAATTGGTAAAACACACCAAATCAAACACCATTGTTTTTGCAAAAAACGAACAATTACTGGCTAGTGGTACAGGACAAACTTCGCGTGTTGATGCGTTAAAACAAGCCGTTGTAAAAGCAAAAGCTTTTGGGTTCGATTTAAAAGGAGCTGTAATGGCATCAGATGCATTTTTCCCTTTTCCTGATTGTGTGGAGTTGGCAGATAATGAAGGAATAACCGCAGTGGTTCAGCCTGGAGGTTCCATAAAAGACCAAGAATCAATTGACTATTGCGATGCACACCACATGGCAATGGTGATAACTGGATTTAGACATTTTAGGCATTAAGGAGCCTCCCCAACCCCTCCGAAAGAGGGGCTTTTGTTGACGAGCGAAACCATTGTCTAGGAGTGTGAAAACCAAAAAACTTAACAAACTTTTTTACCTTAAAAGAATATGATAAAAGGAAAATAATAAGAAGAAATTAGAAATCAATGTTAGGCTTTGAGCCTTGGTATTTCCCCCTTCGGGGGATTAAGGGGGCTTCATTGAAATTAACTAACAAACAACTGTTTAAATTTATTGTTACCAACTGCAAACAAGCACATTTAAATCATAAATTTACAAATACTCTAAACAAAAAATATACACACAACGAATGGGATTATTTAGCTTCTTAACACAAGAAATTGCAATTGACCTTGGAACCGCAAACACCCTTATCATCCACAACGATAAGGTGGTGGTAGACGAACCATCTATTGTTGCCAAAGACCGTATGACTGGAAAAATTATTGCAGTTGGAAAAAAAGCCATGCAAATGCACGGTAAAACGCACGAAGACATTAAAACAATTCGTCCATTAAAAGATGGTGTAATTGCTGATTTTGACGCAGCCGAACACATGATTAGAGGAATGATTAAGATGATTAATCCAAAAAAACAAATGTTTACACCATCGCTAAAAATGGTTATTTGTATTCCATCTGGCATTACCGAAGTAGAAAAAAGAGCTGTAAAAGATTCTGCCGAACATGCTGGTGGAAAGGAAGTTTATTTAATACACGAACCTATGGCAGCAGCTATTGGTATTGGTATTGATGTGCTTGAGCCAATGGGAAACATGATTATTGATATAGGTGGTGGAACTTCAGAAATTGCTGTAATTGCTTTGGGAGGAATTGTTTGCGATAAATCTATTCGAGTTGCAGGTGACGATTTTACCAACGACATAGTGGATTACATGCGTCGTCAACACAATTTGTTAATTGGAGAACGCTCTGCCGAATTGATTAAAATAGAGTGTGGCTCAGCATTAACTGAGCTAGACAACCCACCAGAAGATTACGCTGTTCAAGGTAGGGATTTAATGACTGGAACTCCAAAAGAAATTGTAGTTTCTTATAGCGAAATTGCACATGCTTTAGATAAATCAATTGCAAAAATTGAAGAGGCTGTTTTAAATGCCTTGGAGTTAACTCCTCCAGAATTGTCGGCAGATATTTACAAAACAGGCTTGTATTTAGCGGGTGGAGGTTCTATGTTAAGAGGGTTGGATAAACGAATTTCGTTGAAAACCAAATTACCAGTTCATATTGCTGAAGACCCATTGAGAGCGGTAGCAAGAGGTACAGGTATTGCATTAAAAAACATCAGTAAATTGCCGTTTTTGATTAAGTAAATTAATCCAAAACTTAAATTGATAGCATGAGGAATATATTTAAATTTTTAACCAAAAATTCATTTATATTCCTCTTTTTGTTACTTGAGTTTTTTGCTTTTTGGATGTTAATAGCAAACAACAATTATCAAAATTCTACTTTCTTTAATTCATCCAATTTTTTTGTTGGAAATATGTTTTCTACTATTCAAAACATCAATGATTATTTTAATTTAAAACAAGTAAACAAAGAACTCGCAGAGCAAAATGCAAAACTGCAATCGAATAACATTGCTTCATTTACAAAAGTATATGGAAGAATTATTGAAATTAACGATACCGTTTATCACCAAAATTACAGGTATAGTGCCGCAAAGGTGGTAAACAACTCAACCAATAAACGACAAAATTACATTACCATCGATAAAGGAGAAATAAATGGTATTGAAGCCGAAATGGGTGTTATTTGTGCAAACGGAGTGGTTGGAATTGTTAAAAATGTTTCGAAAAATTTTGGTTCAGTTATGTCGGTTTTGCACGATAAATACAAGCTAAGTGCAAAAATTAAAAAATCGGGCTATTTTGGTTCGTTGGTTTGGGAAGGAAATAATTATCGAGAAGCACAATTAAAAGACATTCCAAACCATGTGAAATTGGTAATTGGAGATACCGTTGTAACAACTGGTTTTTCAACCATTTTCCCAGAAAACATATTAATTGGATGGGTAAAAGAATTTGATTTACCCGAAGGAAATAATTTTTACAACATTACCATTGAATTTGCGGTAGATTACAAAAAACTTTCGCATGTATATGTGGTAAGATCGTTAATGAAAGAAGAACAACTGAAGTTAGAAGCCGAAAGTCAACAAGAAGTTACAGAATGATACGAGATGTTATTGTTTACATATTAATGTTTTTTGTATTGGTGCTTACCCAAGTATTGGTACTAAACAATATCGAATTAGGAGGTTATATCAATCCTTATTTGTACGTGTTTTTTATACTTGCACTACCTTTTGAAACACACGATAATTTGGTGTTGGTTATTGCTTTTTTATTAGGACTAACCATTGATGTTTTTACCAGCACACTAGGAATACATACTTCAGCAACAGTATTTTTGGCATTTTCACGAAAGTATGTTTTAAAATTAATATCACCTCGAGGAGGTTATGATTTTGGTACTACTCCTAGCTTACAATCCATGGGCATGTCGTGGTTTATGACTTATTCCATTATCTTAGTGCTTTGTCACCACATCTTTTTATTTTATACCGAATCGTTTTCTTTCAGTCAATTTTTTTCAACTTTTGCTAGAGTAATACTGAGCAGTATTTTTACCCTTATACTTATTTTTATAGTTCAGTTGTTTAACTACAATCCGAATGCTAGAAAATGAATAATCTTTCCGATAGAAAAATTGTTATTGCCATCATCTTTTTAGTTGTTGGATTTATTTTTCTTATCAGGTTATTTAATGTTCAGGTAATCAACGACAAATACAAGTTCGATTCTGACCAAAATGTACTAAGAGAAGTAATTCAGTATCCTGCCAGAGGGCTTATATACGACAGAAACGGAGTGCTCTTGGTTTACAATGAAGCAGCATACGATTTAATGGTAATACCACGTCAGGTTAAAGAGATGGATACCCTCGCTTTTTGCGAACTAATTGGAATGAAATATGAAGATTTTATAACCAAATTTAACAAAGCAAAAAACTATTCTCGCTACAAACCATCTGTTTTTGAAAAAGAAATCTCGTCTAAATCTTATGCAAAAATTCAAGAAAAATTATTTGAATATCCTGGATTTTATGCTCAAACACGTACATTAAGAAAATACCCACGAGAAAGTGCTGCACACATTTTAGGTTATATTGGAGAAGTTGACCAAAATTTAATTGATAAAAACCCATATTACCGCTCGGGTGACTACATTGGTAAAAGCGGAATTGAACTTTCGTATGAGGAGTTGTTAAGAGGAAAAAGAGGAGTTAAAAGGGTTTTGGTTGATGTTCATAATCGCGAAAAAGGAAGCTATTTAGATGGAGAAATGGATACCATGGCGGTTACAGGAAAAACCATTTACCTTACCATTGACGCTATTTTGCAAGAATATGGGGAGCAACTCATGCAAAATAAAAGAGGAAGTATTGTTGCAATAGAGCCAGCTACAGGAGAAATTTTAGCGTTGGTTTCAGCTCCCGCATACAACCCCAATTTATTGGTTGGTAGAGATGTAAAGAAAAACTACCCTGTTTTAAGTAGTGATAAGTTAAAACCTTTGTTTAACAGAGCTTTAATGGCTTCATATCCTCCTGGTTCTACGTTTAAAACAGTTCAAGCTCTAATTGGAATGCAAGACGGTGTAATAACCGAAAATACTGGATTTCCTTGTATAAAAAGTAATGTAGGTTGCCACGATCATCCAACAGCAACAAATGTAGAATCATCTATTAAAATGTCGTGTAACCCTTATTATTTTAGTGTTTATCGAAAAATTTTATTGCAAAATAAATCAACCAGCTTGTTTAAAGACAGTGAAATTGGTTTAGCAAAATGGAGTAAACAAGTAAAGAAATTTGGTTTAGGGGTTGATTTAGGCACCGATTTACCTGCCATTAAAAAAGGTTTTATTCCTGATGTTGCTTTTTACGACAAATGGTATGGTAAAGGTCGTTGGGCGTTTAGCACCATTTATTCATTAAGCATAGGGCAAGGAGAAATTGGCGTTGTGCCACTACAAATGGCAAATTTATCGGCTATTTTAGCCAATAGAGGTTATTATTACACGCCTCACGTTTTAAAAAGAATTGAAAAAGTAGATACCATTCCTTCCATTTTTAAAATTAAACACGATGTGGGTATCGATAAAATTTACTTCAATCCAATTGTTGAAGGAATGCAAAAAGTGGTAGAAGAAGCTGGAGGAACTGCACGAAGAGCCAAAATAGACAGTATTCAGGTTTGCGGAAAAACAGGTACAGCCCAAAATCCACATGGAGAAGACCACTCTATTTTTATAGCATTTGCTCCAAAAGTAAACCCCAAAATTGCCATTGCAGTTTATGTCGAAAATGCTGGATTTGGTGGAACATGGGCGGCTCCAATAGCTAGTTTAATGATGGAAAAATATTTAACAGGAGCAATTAAAGATACCGTAAAAGAAAACCGAATTTTAGATGCCAATTTAATGGATGTAATTCCGAAGGAGGGTCAATGAGAAACCAAAAAAGCATATTCGCAAATATCGATAATGTAACGGTTATACTTTACGTTATACTCGTTTTTATTGGTTGGATAAGCATTTATGCCGCTGTATATAACGAAGAACACCAAAGCATTTTTGATATTTCAGAACGCTACGGTATGCAGTTGTTGTGGATTGCCGCAGCTTTTGTTATCGCAATAGTTATTTTAATGTTTGATGGTCAGTTTTTTCCCACCTTTGCCTATCCAATTTTTGTAGCTCTTTTACTCACACTAATTGGTGTTTTGCTTTTTGGAGCTGAAGTAAAAGGTTCTAAATCGTGGTTTAAAATAGGCAGCTTTGCTTTGCAACCCTCCGAGTTTGGTAAGTTTGCTACAGCTCTTGCTTTGGCCAAATACCTTTCGGGTTTTAACATAAAAATGCAAGACATGAAGACCAAAGTAATAGCATCTATTATTATAGGAATTCCAGCAGTACTTATTTTGCTTCAAAATGATACGGGTTCTACCTTGGTTTATGCATCATTTGTGTTTGTTTTATATCGCGAAGGATTGTCGGGTAATATCTTATTATTGGGTTTATATACAGCATTTTTATTTGTGATATCATTGTTGATGCGTATCAACGATTTTACCTTTTTTGGCACCGTTCTTTCGGGCGATCAATTGCTAATTATTATTTTAGCTTTAATTGCCGCATTAGTTGCTTATATTACCAAAAGAGCCAAACGATTTTGGATGATTGTTGTTGCAGCATTTGTATTTTCGGCAGGATTAATTTACAGTGTCGACTATATTTTTGAAAACGTACTTGAGCCTCATCAATCTAAACGTATCAATGTATTGTTAGGAATAGAATCAGATCCAAAAGGAGCTGGTTACAATGTAAACCAATCGCTAATTGCCATTGGCTCTGGAGGTTTTGCTGGCAAAGGTTTTATGGAAGGAACTCAAACCAAATTCGATTTTGTACCTGAGCAAAGCACCGATTTTATTTTTTGTACCATTGGCGAAGAATGGGGTTTCTTAGGTTCATTTGTTTTAATTTGCCTTTACATAGGGTTATTTCTCCGTATCATTTATTTGGCAGAACGCCAGCGTTCCATTTTCTCTCGTATTTATGGCTATGCTGTAGCTTCTATTCTGTTTTTCCACTTTTTAATTAATATCGGAATGGCAATTGGTTTGGCTCCAGTAATAGGTATTCCGTTACCTTTTATAAGCTACGGAGGTTCTTCATTATGGTCGTTTACTATTCTGTTGTTTATCTTTATCAAATTAGACGCCGAACGAATAAATGTGTTGAGGTAAAGTGTTATCTAAATTTTTGTTCACTATCTTGTTTAGTAATGTTTACCTTTGACCTAAGTTATGCAACCAAGCAATAAATTTCCTAAAATAGAAAAACTTAAAAGCACCAAAGATCTTGATGAGCTGTTTGGTAGTGGAAAATCGATACACGAAAATCCAATAAAGGCAATTTATAAAAAAAAAACAGAAAAATCGAATGTTGCGCTTAGTGTTGGAGTTAGTGCACCAAAAAAACTAATAAAATTAGCTGTTAGCAGAAACTTGATAAAAAGGAGAATGCGAGAAGCTTACCGATTAAACAACTATCAATTAAAACAAACACTTATCAATACTGAAACACAGCTCAATATAATGTTTGTTTACAATTCAAAACAAATATTAAGCTTCAACGAAATTGAAAATAAAATAAAAGTAATTTTAAATCGTTTAAATGAGCTATTTAGCAACGCTAATAAGTAAGTTATTTATTTTGTTGATACGGTTTTATCAACTCAGTATTTCGCCCATGCTTGGGCAAAATTGCCGATACGACCCTACTTGTTCGCAATATGCTATTGATGCATTAAAAAAATATGGTGTGATAAAAGGTGGATGGCTAGGAATAAAACGAATTGCATCGTGTCATCCTTGGGGCGGACACGGACATGACCCGGTTCCTTAAGCCCACCCCAACCCTCCCGAAGGGAGGGGGAAAACAGAAATAATTAGAAGCAAAGCTTTTAAAAAAGCTTTGCTTCTCAAAAAAAGTAAAAAAAAAATGAAAAAAAGAATTACTAAAATCGCCTTAATCATTGCATTAGCAATGTCGTCTGTGTTTTCAGTTGGATATGCAACTGATAGTTATTTTGAGGTGTCTAAAAACCTCGATATTTTCGCAACACTTTTTCGTGAGTTAAACATTTATTATGTTGATGAATCTGACCCTGGAAAATTGATAAAAACTGGTATTGATGCCATGTTGGAATCGTTAGACCCTTACACCAACTACATTCCAGAATCGAACATGGAAGATTACAAATTAATGACTACCGGACAATACGGTGGCATTGGTGCTTTAATTCAAAAACAAGGCGATTACGTTGTTATTTCTGAACCTTATGAAGGATTTGGTGCTTTTAAAGCAGGTTTGCGTGCTGGCGATAAAATTTTGGAAGTTGACGGAAAATCAGTAAAAGGCAAAAACACCAGCGATATTAGAGAGGTGCTATTAGGTCAGCCAGGCTCATCAATTGAATTAAAACTGGAACGACCAGGAATTAAAGAACCTTTTGTTAAAAAAGTAGTTCGTGAAGAAGTAAAAATTAAAGACGTTCCATATTATGCAATGCTTAAAGATTCTGTGGGTTATATTAAGTTAACTGGATTTACCGAATCGGCTAGTAAAGAAGTAAAAACAGCTCTTGTAAGTTTAAAAGAACAAAACGCAAAATCGATGGTGTTAGATTTGAGAGGTAATGGTGGAGGGCTTTTAAATGAAGCGGTTAACATTGTCAATTTTTTTATTCCAAAAGGTTCGGAAGTAGTTTTTACTAAAGGAAAAATTAAAGAATGGGATAAATCGTATAAAGCATTAAATGAACCCATCGACACACAAATACCACTTGTAGTTTTAATAGATGAAGGCTCTGCATCAGCCTCAGAAATTGTTTCGGGCTCATTACAAGACCACGATAGAGCTGTTGTTGTAGGAAATCAATCATTTGGAAAAGGATTGGTTCAATCGGTTCGCCCGTTAAGTTACAATTCTAAACTTAAAGTTACGGTTGCCAAATATTACACTCCTAGCGGAAGATGTATTCAAAAATTAGATTATTCGCATCGTGAAGAAGATGGTAAAGTTAATGCTGTTGCAGATTCCATGATTAGAGAATTTAAAACATTAAACAGCAAACGACCAGTTTTTGACGGCAAAGGTGTTGCTCCCGATATTACTGTTGAACGTCCCGAATTAAGCAATATTTCGGCTTCACTTTTAAGCAAAAACTTATTTTTTGATTACGCAACCAATTATCGAATCAAAAACGAAACCATTAAACCCGTTTCAGAATTTGTTTTTACAGCTGACGATTATACTGATTTTGTAAATTTCTTAACAGATAAAGATTATTCGTACACCACCGATAGTGAGGATTTATTGGCTAAACTTGAAAAAATTACTCAAGAAGAAAAATATTTTGATGATGTAAAAACCGAATACGAACAATTAAAAGATAAACTAAACATCCATAAAAAAGATGATTTAAAGAAATTTAAAGACGAAATAACCATGATTTTAGAAACAGAAATCGTTGGAAGATATTATTACCAAACTGGTGCAATTCAATCATCGTTAAAAAAAGACCCGGTTATTGAAAAAGCCTTAAATACGCTAAACAATCAAGATTTGTATAAATCTATTTTGGCAGGAACAAAAAAATAGCATCACCACATGATGTTAAAAATTAAACAGTTTTTATCTTCTTCTCAACTACTCTATTTAATTGGGCTTTGTTCTATTGCCATTGGGTTGTCGTTATCAAAACCACTCATTGGTATAGGTCAATTAATTATAGGGTTTGCTTGGCTTTTGGAGGGGAATTACACCAATCGTATTCGTGCTTTTTTTATCAATAAACTGGCTTGGGTACTTATTTCATTTTTTGTTATTTCGCTACTAGGATTGCTTTATACTACAAATTTTAGTTATGGTATAACCGATATAAAACGCAAGCTCCCTTTTTTTGTACTTCCATTTATTTTATTCTCTGTAAAACTAAGCTCTAAAGAACTTAAGCTGGTTTTTTTGGTTTATTTAGCGGGTGTTTTGGCAGCTACTTTTTGGAGCATTTTTGTTAAACTAGGTGGACTAGGCATTACCATAATCGACGATAGAGATTTGTCGCGTTTTAATTCACACATTCGGTTTGGATTAGAAATTTGTATAGCCATTTTTGGTTTAGCCTACTATGTTTTTAAGGAGCAAAACCGCAAAACAAAAGCCATTTTAAGCATTACGTTACTTTGGTTAGTCGCATTTTTGTTTATTCTAAATTTGTTTACTGGAGTATTAGTTTTAGCAATAACTTCAATAGTTTTAATGCTTTTTTATGGGTTTAAAACATCATCAGTAAAAACCAAGCTCGTTTTGTTTCTTTTTCCAATAGTTGTAGTTGGTTTATCGGGCTATTTCATTAACAAAAGTATTACCAATTTTTACCATACTTCTACCGCTATTTTAGAAGAAAAAAAATATTCTCCTTATGGAGAAAAATACTGGCACGACCTAAACAACGACGACAAAGAAAACGGTAATTATGTTTACCGCAACATTGCAAAAGAAGAGCTGGAATATGCTTGGAATAAAGTTAGCAACATTCATTATAGAGGTAAAGATTTAAAGGGACAACCCATTGAAGCCACTCTTATTCGATTTTTAACCTCAAAAGGCGAATATAAAAACCAAAAAGCAATTCTGAATTTATCCACAAAAGAAATTAAGGCTATAGAGCAAGGTATTTCCAATTGCAACTATTTAACATCCAATGCTTTTGAAAGAAGAATAAACAGCATAATTTGGGAATTTGACAACTACAATAGAGGTAGAGATTACAACGGACATTCCATTGTTATGCGTTGGGTGTATTGGAAAACAGCATGGTCAATTTTTAAAGAAAATATACTATTTGGAGTAGGAACAGGAGATATTCAAGATGCTTTTAACAAACAATATGATAAAGACAATTCGATATTGACAGAAAAATTTAGGCTTAGAGCTCATAACCAGTTTATTACCGCTTTTGTAACTTATGGTTTTATTGGTGGAATATTGTTTTTAGTGTTTTTGTTTTATCCTTTTATTGCATTAAACCTAAAACAACACTTTTTATACCTTGCTTTTTTCTTGGTAATGATTATTTCCATGTTTACCGAAGATACCCTCGACACCCAAGTTGGATTAACTTTATTTGTATTTTTTAACTCCTTATTAATCTTTAATAAAGAAGAACTTTAATGCAATTCATCTCTGCCGAATACCTTTTTACAGGAAAAGCCGCTCCAATTAAAAATGGTGTGATTTGCATTGACAACAATGGCTTTGTGCTGGAGGTATTAAACCCAGCTGTTGACGAAATTAATTGGGAAAAAGTAAAAAAATACGAAGGAATAATTTGTCCGGGTTTTGTAAATACCCATTGCCATTTAGAACTGTCGTACCTTAAAGGTAAAATAAGTCAAGATACTAAGCTACATGGTTTTATTCAGGAAATTATTTCGTTGCGAGAGCAATTTTCGGAGCAAGAACGGTTAGAAGCCATACAACTAGCCGAACAAGAAATGATAACTAATGGTATAGTGGCGGTGGGAGACATTTCGAACGGAAACACTACATTTAACCTAAAACAACAAAACAACCTTTATTACCACACGTTTATCGAAGTTTTTGGCTCCGACCCTGCCATTGCCAAAAGTGCTTTTAACCATGCCGAACTGCTTTACAACAGTTATTTCGATAAAACCAAAGCTTCCATAACGCCACATGCAACTTATTCGGTTTCGAATAAATTAACCGAACTAATTAAGTCGCATTGCATCAAAAACAACAGTTTGGTTAGTATTCACAACCAAGAAACGGAAAGCGAAAACCAATTTTTTAAAGAAGGAAAAGGCAAATTGTTTGATTTTTTAAACATAGCCGAAAAAACCAAAGGAGCATTTAAACCCACCCAGCAAAATGCTTTGCCATCGTTCTTGGCAAAGTATAATGGATTAAACAAGGTGTTGTTGGTTCACAATACGTTTACTGAAAAAGAAGACATTGCTTGGGCAAATCAATTTTCCAATCAAATTTACTGGGCGTTTTGCTCCAACGCAAACCAATACATTGAAGGCAGACAACCCAACTACCATTTGTTTTTAAACGAAAAGTGCACCATTGGAACTGATAGCTTAGCCAGTAATTGGAGTTTGTCGATTTTAGACGAACTAAAAACCATTTCTAATAACTCGCCTAGTATTGAATTAGAAAAACTCATCAAATGGGCAACCATAAATGGTGCTGAGTTTCTTGGAATCGACAAACAATATGGTTCTATCGAAAAAGGGAAAAAACCAGGAATTAATTTGATTGAACAACTTAATGGTGATTCAATAAAACTGACTCAAGAATCTACCGTAAGTGTGCTATTTTAGTGAAAAATGATTAACTTTGGAGTATGGATAATGACAAAGAAATAATACAATCATTAATAACAGGAGGTATTATAGGAGCTGCATTAGGAGCTTTATTATCTAAAAGCAAAGAAACAGGTATTGCCCTTGGTGCAATGGTTGGAGCAGCAATTTTAGCTACTTTTAAAGCAAACGAAGCTGCAAGAAAAACAAATATTACTATGTTTTTCGAAGAGAACAATGCTTTGTATGAAATAAAAGCAGACGGCTCGAAACATTTTGTGAAAAACATAGAAAAACCTACTAAAAAACTACCTCAAACTTTTAAACTTTCATAAAATGGCTGTAAAGCGTATGAGGGTGTTTGCTGGTCCAAATGGCTCGGGTAAAACAACTATTATAAAAAGTTTACAATCAGAAATTCCGTTTGGCGTATATGTAAATGCTGATGATATTGAAGTTTTACTTAAACAAAGTAATGTGTTACTTTTTAGTTTATATCAATTAAACATTAGTGAACCTGAAATACAAACCTTTTTTAAAACAAGCAAGTTTGCTCCTGTAAAAAGAAATGAGCCTGATTTGTGGAAAAAACTAAGTGTAAAAGAAAACGTCTTACATGTTAACACTAAAGTAGATTCTTATTTAGCCGCTGATATTGCCGATTTTATTAGACATAACTTGCTAATTAATGGCATTTCGTTTACCTACGAAACAGTAATGAGTCACAGTAGTAAAGTTGATTTCATTAAAAAAGCAAAAGACAATGATTACCGAGTTTATTTATATTTTATAGCTACTGAAGACCCAGAAATAAATATAAGTAGGGTAAATATTAGAGTTGCTCAACATGGACACTTTGTTCCTTCCGAAACAATAAGAGAAAGATATTACAAAAGTTTAGGGTTGCTTAAAAATGCAGTTAAAAACAGTAGTAGAGCATATATTTGGGATAATTCAGGCACAACTATTTTATTGATTGCTGAAATTACTAACGGTATTGATGTTAGAGTAATAGACACTGATAAAGTACCGAATTGGTTTGTAAAATATTTGGTAAATAATTAATTGCAACTTCCTTTTTAAAAGATTTAATACATAGAGTCATCATGTTTTAAACACCTAGCAATTTCTCCCGAAAATAACGCTGACTATCGCTGATTTTTTTTGCGTTCAACTGCGAAATTAGCGAGAATTTAAAAGTACAGCGTGGAGAGGAAAATACATAAGCAAAGAACAATCTTATGAAAGTGTGTTTTTTTAGACGTACTTTTGAAAAAATAAAATTTAATTATGATGAATATCAAGCTATTTATAAGTACTGCTTTAATACTCCTGTCAACACTATTGTTTTCACAAAATGAAAATGCCAATCAAGTTCAGGTTACTAAATTCAACGCTCAAATAACTGAGTTAACTACTGAAAAAACAGAGCTAATTACTGAAAATACTGCTCTTAATGAAGAAATTATGAAGTTGAAAATCGAACTTAATGAAGCTAAAATGAAGGCTTCTTCTTCACAAAAAGATATTTCTGCAACAAATGCGGACATTATGAAGAAGATGGAAAAACAAAAAGAGGCGACCAAGTTGAGCAAGAAGAGAGATAAAGCGGTCAAAAAGAACGAAAAACAAATGAAAGAAGTTGCTCAACTTACAAACAAACTAAAAAAGAAAGAGCATCAATTAGAGAAAAACAATAAAAAGATTGTTGGTAATGATAAGCAAATAGAAAAAATAAATAAAAAAATAAAAAAGCTATCGAGCCAATAGCACCACAGCCACAGCCATATCAATTGGCGAGGTTATTTTAATGTTTTCGGTATTGCCTTCTACCAAATTGATTTGATAACCCAGTTTTTCAACAACGGAAGCATCGTCGGTAAATGATTCATCAAAATCCTGTTCGTAGGCTTTAAGAATAATTTCAGTTTTAAAACATTGTGGAGTTTGTACATTTTTGTAGCAGCTACGTGGTACAGCTTTGTTGGTGTTTTCTTGTTTGGAAACAAAACGAATAGAGTCAACCACATCTACCACTGGAATTGCATTTCCGTTGATTTGTGCAGCAGCAATACAGTTGGTTATGGTTTGGATGCTTACTAACGGGCGAACACCGTCATGGATAGCCACAATGCCATTTTCAGTAACTAATTTCAGGGCATTTTTTACTGAATCAAATCGGGTTTTTCCGCCTGCAACTAGTTGGTGAGGAATTTTAGTAAACCCGTATTTGTAACAAAGCTCCTCCCAATAATCGAATTGATTTTCGGGAAGAGCTAGTATAATTTTAAATTCTGGAGAAGTGTTGTAGAATTTTTCAATGGTATGCATTAAAATAGGTTTACCAGCAAGTTCGAGAAATTGTTTGGGAAGTTGTTGTCCCATGCGTTCTCCTTTACCACCAGCAACTATTATTGCATAATTAGGCATTGGTCAATTCTTCTTCACTAAAAAATTCATCTGCATCAGCAGTAAATGAATTGCCATTTACTTCATCGTCATCTTGGTCGTTGTTGCTGTATGATGAAGATTCTCTTTTTTCGTAAGTTCCACCTTCAGTTTTAGAACGTCCAATTGAACGGATATAAGCGTTTAACATACGGTGAATTTTTTCTACAAATTCTAATAATTCGTCAGCAACTGGATCTTGAATCATGTTGCGTTCTTTTGCTTTTAACAACCATCCTTTTGTTTTTAAAAGGTAACCTCTAGAAATATAGCAGTAGTGTTTTTTATCTTTAAAATTGTAACGACCATAACCTGCAGCAATGTTAGCAGAAATGGCATCTGAATCTTTAACAAAAGCTTCCCCTAATGTGCTTTTATTAAATCCTTCCCATGTGGTTACAATGTTCCAAATTTTAGCTTCAAAATCAAGACATTCTTGGTATAATTTTAAGTCTTCTAGTTTCATTCGTTTAGTGTATTATAAGTTTTATGTTTATGTTTTATAAAATTAACATGGCATCGCCATAAGTGTAAAATCGGTATTTTTCTTTTATCGCTTCTTTGTATGCTTTCATTACTAAATCGTAACCCCCAAAAGCACAAGTCATCATCAATAAAGTTGATAAAGGAGTGTGGAAATTAGTTACCATACAGTTTGCTATATTAAAATCGTATGGAGGGAAAATAAATTTATTAGTCCATCCATCATAAGGTTTTAACATTCCATCGGCTGATACCGAAGTTTCAATTGCTCTCATAGAAGTGGTTCCAACTGCACAAATTCTAGCTTTACGAGCTTTTGCAGCATTTACTTTATCAGCACATAGTTGTGGAATATGAACTTCTTCAGAATCCATTTTGTGTTTGGTTAAATCTTCTACTTCTACCGAACGGAAAGTACCTAAACCTACGTGTAAAGTTAGTTTTGCAAAATCAACGCCTTTAATTTCTAATCGTTTCAACAAATGTTTGCTAAAGTGTAAACCAGCAGTTGGAGCAGCAACAGCTCCTTCGTTTTCGGCATATACTGTTTGGTAACGTTCAGCATCTTCTGGCTCAACAGCTCTGTTGATGTAACGAGGTATTGGAGTTTCTCCTAATTTGGCAATAATGGCTTTAAATTCTTCGTAAGAACCATCAAACAAAAAGCGTAACGTTCGTCCTCTTGAGGTAGTGTTATCGATTACTTCAGCAACTAAATCATCATCGCCAAAATACAGTTTATTTCCTATTCTAATTTTACGGGCAGGGTCAACCAAAACATCCCATAAAAGGCTTTCGCGGTTTAGTTCTCTCAACAAAAACACTTCGATACGAGCACCTGTTTTTTCTTTGTTTCCATACATACGAGCTGGAAAAACTTTGGTATCGTTCATAATCATTAAGTCACCGTCATCAAAATAATTGATAAGGTCTTTAAACAACTTATGTTCTATTTCACCAGTGCTTCGGTGAACTACCATTAATCGAGATTCGTCGCGTTCTGGAGTTGGATGTTCTGCAAGTAATTCTGCGGGTAAGTCAAATTTAAATTTTGATAACTTCATAATATGGTTGAACTTGAAAAATAAGGCTGCAAATGTAACAATATCTAAATAATTAACAAGGAGAATTGTTTATTTTAAATAACCCAACATTAATTCGGCTGTTCTTGCCGAAGCACCAACGCCTCCCAATTTCTGTTGTAGTTCATTATACTCCTGCAACAATTTATTTTTATGGTTTGGCTCAAGCAGTTTGGCTAATTCTTGTTTTAAGTTTTTGGTGTTCAGTTCTTTTTGTATCAGTTCCTTTACTAATTCTTTGTCGGCAATTAAATTAACCAATGAAATATATCCCACTTTTATTACAGCCTTTGCAATTTGAAAAGAAATAGCATTGCCCTTGTAGCACACTATTTGAGGCACGTTAAACAAAGCAGTTTCGAGTGTTGCAGTACCCGAAGTTACCAATGCAGCTGTTGCGTGTTCTAATAATGAGTACGTTTTGTTTTCTATTAACGATGTGTTTTTAGAAAGGTAATTTTGGTAAAACGAGGTGTCTTGTGACGGAGCTCCTGCTACCACAAATTGATAATCGGGAAATTGTTCTATTACCGAAAGCATAATGGGTAACATGGTGTGTATTTCTTGCTTTCTGCTTCCTGGCAGCAGAGCTATTATGGGTTTGTTTGGCAGATTATTTTGGACACAAAACGCTTCAAACGGAGTTTTTGTTCGGTTGGCAATTGCATCTAAAAGTGGGTGACCAACAAAATCAACATCAACATTAAACTTGGTATAAAACGCTTTTTCGAATGGCAAAATCACAAACATTTTATCCACATTGCGTTTTATTTGATGTACTCGGTTTTGTTTCCATGCCCAAATTTGTGGCGAAATGTAGTAAAACACTTTTATGCCGTTTTTCTTAGCCCAAGCTGCAATTTTTAAGTTAAAACCGGGATAATCAACTAAAATCAATACATCGGGTTTGTTGGCAAGAATATCTTCTTTACAAAAAGCAAGGTTTTTTAGTATGGTTTTAATGTTGAGCAAAACTTCTACAAACCCCATAAAAGCCAAGTCGCGGTAATGTTTAACTAATGTTGCTCCTTGTTGTTGCATTAAATCGCCACCCCAACACCTAAAACTTGCAGCATAATCTCTTGCCTTAAGTTCTTTTATAAGGTTTGATGCGTGCAAATCTCCCGATGCTTCTCCTGCAATTATGTAGTATTTCATTTGTTTAGAAGAGAGTTTATAAAGTTAAAAGTAGAAAGATAAAAGTTTATAAAGTGATCTGTTTACTTAAGCCCCTCCTTCGGAGGGGTTGGGGAGGCTTCTGTTACATTAAAAACATGTACCACAAGTAAAATGCTCCATAAACAAAAGTTGCAGCAATTACTCCTTTTGCCGATTGGTCTTTTTTAAGCCAATAAAACAAAAAGAAAATACCCAAATTTACGAGCAAACCTCCTTTTAAAGAATTGATAATAGGGCTAAAAAAAGGATTAGAAACAATGTAAAACAACGACATGTTTGTGGTTATTTTTAAAATAACATACATGGTGGTAACTGGGAGAATAACTCCTAAAATTAACCCAATAATGATGTGGTCGAATTTTTTAAAATCGTTAGGCATTTTCTAAATGTTTAATAGCATTAATCAATTTATAGTTGGTAAAATCGTGTTGAACAGGAACAACAGAGACATAATTGTTTTTTAAAGCCCATTCGTCGGTATCTTCATCGTTGCTGTAAACAACAAATTTTCCGGTTAACCAATAATAACTTTTACCCATAGGGTCTTTGCGTTCGTCAAATTCTTCCTCCCAATTTCCGCTAGCTTGTTTGCATACTTTTATGCCTTGTATAAATTCGGCTGGAATATCAGGTATATTAACATTTAAACAACTATTTTGGTATTTATTTTCTAGTACATCTTTGATAATTTTTGCTACATAAATTTTTGCTGCACTAAAATTGGCTTCGATAGAATGATTGCAAAGCGAGAAACCAATAGAAGGAATGCCTTCCATAGCACCTTCAATGGCTGCCGACATGGTACCTGAGTAAATTACATTGATAGATGAATTTGCTCCGTGGTTAATACCCGAAAGAATTAAGTTAGGTTTTCGAGGCAACAGTTTACTTACGCCCATTTTTACACAATCAACAGGAGTTCCGCTACAAGCATGGTATTGTATTCCATCTTTTTCCCAACTGTTTACTCGCAATGCAGCATTTAAGGTAACAGCATGTCCCATTCCGCTTTGTGGTTTATCGGGAGCAACTACAGCTACTTCTCCAAATTGTTTTGCAACATCAATAAGTGCAGCAATTCCGGGAGCAGTAATGCCATCATCGTTTACAACTAAAATAAATGGTTTTTCCAAAGTCAAATTTTTTTCCTCAAATTTAGGGTTTATAGTGTTGTTTTAATAAAATTTTATCAGGAATTGACTTCTATCATTTTTTTAATTGAAATAGCTCATTACCTTTGGTTAAATTAAATAGAAAAAAAACAGATGAAAAACTTATTGGTACCAACCGACTTTTCGGAATATGCTAATGCAGCGATGGAATACGCAATACTTATTGCAAAAATTAGAAACAGCACTATTCATGTGGTTACGGTGGTTACCTCAACCGAAGATGAAGATTTTGAAAATGCTGAACGTAAATTATTGGCAATTAAAAACAGCGAATTGTTAAAAGGAATAGCTGTTGAAACCTATGTAAAATTAGGAGGAAACATTTGCGATAGAATTTTAGAATGTGCCACTGAAATAAAAGCCGATTTAATTTTAATGGGTTCGCATGGTTCGTCAACCATTACCGAAATTTTATTGGGTAGCAACACCGAAAAAGTAGTTAGAAAATCAGCATTTAATGTGTTAACCATTAAGCACCGAATGTTGCGTAGTGAAATTAAAAATATTGCCTTTGCTTCAGATTTTTCATCCGAATCGAACCGAATATTTTCTATTATTAAAAATATTGCCGAAAAGTTTAATGCACAAATTCATTTGCTAAAAATAAACACGCCTGCCCATTTTGAGCCTACTCGGGTTTCGATGGAAAAAATTGACCGTTTTATAAAAAATGAAAAACTAACTCCATTAAATGGCGACAAGTTTAAAATTGCTTTATACTCTGATAGTACCGAAGAATTGGGAGTTTTAAACTATTGTATAGAAAACGAAATTGACATGATTGCGTTAGGCATACACAACAAAACAAGCATTTGGAAATTGTTGCACGAAAGTACTTCACAAAACTTGGTTAGCCACTCTTTTAGACCTGTGTTGACTATTCCGATACCGGAGTAAAAATAATTTATTAAATTTGAGGTAATATTAAGTGTTGATATATTCTTAGGTTTAATATCTATACATTTGTATATATTTTGGAAAAAATTGGAGACATAGAAATAAGAGTAATTGGAAAAACTGGAAATCAAGAATTAAAACCGGACAATTATGACATTAAACATATTGCATCATTATTGCAAAATGTTGAAGATTTACTTTATCCGAATAATAAAAAAGAACGACCACTGATTACCTACGATATTCAAGAGGGTTCTGTTAGACACATTTTTAAAACCACAATACAATCTGTTATTGGTTTTAGTGCAATATTAACTCAAGTTCAAGCAAATAATTCTATAGATTTTTTAGATTTAAAAACCGCAAGAGCTATTGAAAGTATTCAACAACTTTCTTTACAAAAAAACTATGAGTTTCAAATTAAAACATCACTTAAAGATGATTATGAATTAAGCATCTCACCTTCAACCAAATTTTTTAGAACTGAGAACATTTGGGTAGATGCTGAGGTTTATTTTTATGGTGTTTTAAAAGACGCAGGTGGTAAAAGCAAGGCAAATATTCATATCGATACAGATGACTTTGGATACGTAGCAATTGAGACAGACAAGGATTTTTTAGAGAGTCATGAAGAAAATTTGTTATACAAAAAATATGGAGTTAGAGCTGTAGGAAAGCAAAATATAGAAACGGGTGAGATAGATACAAAATCACTTAAGTTGGTTGAGTTAATAGATTATAATCCAAAATACGACCAAAAATATCTAGCTACTTTGATTTCAAAGGCTAAGAATAGCTGGAAAGGAATTAATCCTGATGAGTGGTTATTAAATCTAAGAGGAGGTTATGAAGCATAGCGTTCTTTTGGATACCAGTTTCTTTATTAGACTGTTGAATGATGAAGATTCTCTGCATCAAAATGCGTTGAACTATTTTAAATACTTTTTAGAGAAAGAAATTGATTTAAAGATATCAACTATTTCAATTGCCGAATATTGTGTAAAAGGTAATTTGAGTGATTTACCTCTTGTAAATTTGCAAATACTACCCTTTAACTTAAATCATGCTCAACGTACTGGAGAATTCGCAAAAATCATATTCAATCAAAATCTCATTTCTTCCGAAAAAATTTCTCCTCGTGCTATAATACCAAATGATTCAAAACTTTTTGCACAAGCTGATTTAGATAAGACTATTACTCATTTTGTAACTTCAGATTCAAGATCAAAAATAACTTTAGGCTATTTAACAAAAGTTACTAAACCTAAATTTGAAGTAATTGATATAAATTTCCCTTACAATGAAACGTTTGGTATATTTGATTTAAAATAAGAACCCAAATTTCTACTTTTCCACCCAAACAATATTCCCGTTTTGTTCTTTAAAGTAATTATCGAATGTTTCGGGCAAAATGGAGGTAGTTTTTTGTGCTGTTTTAATGGTAAGTTCGGCAAGGTTAAAACTGCGTCCGTTAATAAAATACTGGTTGTAGGAAGTGTACTTGTCGTTGTGTAACCTACCAAATATAAGCGCCGCATTTGCGGGAAGGGTAATCATTACTTTTTCATTGGTAGTGTCGGCATCAGCTAAAGTTAATTTCTTTTCCCAATTTAAACAACCTTTTGATTTTAACTCATACGCGTCGGTAGTTGCATCAAAAATGGCAAAGGTTTTTTCGGGTGGAGTTAACGTATAGCTTATTTCAATAGGTTGATTCGATTCGTTAACAACCATAAAATATTGAACCCAAGAGCAACTCCAAAACAATTGTAGGAAAAGAAACCAAACTAAAAATTTTAACCCTTTCATTACTTGCTATTTTAAACTAAATTAAAAAATAAACAGCTAAAACCACATCAATTTTCATTAATTTTATAAATTCGCAACCCTTTTGGAGGCAACAGATGAAATTAGACCATTACATAAGCCAATTATTGTTTCGCTACGATTGCGTTATCGTGCCTAATTTAGGTGGTTTTGTAACCAATTACAAGCCTGCAAGTATTAATCCTGTAAAAGATACTTTTTACCCACCATCAAAAGGAATTTCGTTTAACAAAAACTTGAGTCACAACGACGGTTTGTTGGCAAATGCAATTAGTCAGGACAACAACATTAGCTACGAAAAAGCCCTTAAAATAATTGAAGAAGCTGTTTTTACGATACAGCAAGAATTAAAAAACAGAAAAAAAGTTGCTTTCGAAAATGTTGGTGTGTTGTTTTACGACCACGAGAACCGGTTGCAATTTGAGCCATCAGCAACTGTAAATTACCTTTTAGAAAGTTACGGTTTAAGCTCATTCCAACAATTCCCAGTAAAACGTAAAACACTTGAAGATAAAATAAAAGAAACTCCAGTTTTACCAATTAGTGGTTCTAAAAACACTAAAAAATGGATTGCTGCTGCAGCAGTATTTATTCCGTTGGCTTTTTTAACCATTTGGATTCCTACAAAATTCGATATTGGTTCGGAGTTAAATTATGCCAATTTAAATCCGTTTAAAACAGTAACTCCTGTTTATACCGAACGAGCATCAGCTTTACCAACTATTAAAAAATCGGTTACTCCAACTGTTGACGAAAACACGCAAACCATACAGTTTATTGCTAACGAAAAACCCATTGTAATAACTCAACCTACTGTTGAAGAAACAGCTAAAGTTGATTCAACTTATGTTGAAACAAAACAACAAAAAGCAAATTTCCATGTGGTTGGAGGTTGTTTTGCCGAAAAACAAAATGCTCAAAAATTTGTTCAAGAGTTAATAAATGCTGGATTTGAAGCTTCTATAATTGGAAAACGAAAAGGATTGTTTACCGTAAGTTACAGCGGTTTCTCTACCCGACAAGAAGCTGTTGAAGGCTTAGCACAAGTAAAAAACCACAACAAAAGGGCTTGGATTTTAGCTTTGTAAGTCATAATGAAAGAAAAACTTAAAACATCATTAGGAAGATTTAGAATTATCGCTTTTTTAGAAGGCTGTTCTTATTTAGCATTTGCTTTAACCATGCCATTAAAATATGGGTTTGAAATACCGCAGCCCAATTATGTGGTTGGCATGGCTCATGGAGTTTTGTTTATGGCTTATGTAATAATGGCTGTGCAACTTACTTTTGAAGAAAAATGGAAACTTACTAAAGCCTTTTGGGTTTTATTAGCATCGTTAATTCCTTTCGGGACATTTTATATGGATGCTAAATTATTTAAGGAAAGAGGATAACATTTTCTCTCTCAGATATCGCTAATTCTCGCAAATATTTTCACAAAATCTTATTTCATTTTAATCTTACAAAAAGATTATCTTTTGCTGTAGTTTCTGCGAAAATCTGTGGAATCAGCGAGAACCGAAAAAAGTAGCCTCAATTTTATCGGCAAGCACCGACGAAAGTTTAATGTACGATTCCACCGTCCAACCAGCAACGTGTGGACTTAAAACCACTTTTTCCGATTGAGTTAAATACACAAAATCTTCTGGCAGTTGCTCAGCACTAATGGTTTCGAACGATTTGGTTTCGTATTCCAGCACATCTAAACAAGCGCCTAAAATTTTACCCGATTTTAAAGCTTGAACCAAATCGGCGGTTTTTACATGGTTGCCTCGAGCAGTATTGATGAGGTAAAAAGGTTTTTTGCAAGAGTTGATAAAATCTGCATTTACGAAATACTGCGTTTCAGTAGTTAATGGTAAATGAATACTGATAATATCCGATTTTGCTTTTAATTCTTCTAATGAAACTTCTTTAAAAATACTTCCAACTTCGGTCTTCCAAATTCGGTCTTCCAACCCTTTTTTATACTTATCGTAAGCTAAAATGGCAACATCAAAACCTCTCAATTTTTTAGCCAACGAGCTACCCATAAAACCGAAACCAATAATTCCAATTGTTTTACCTGATAATTCCAATCCGCGATTTCCTTCCCTATCCCAAATTGCTTTTCGAACTTCTGCATCGCCTTTTTTTAGTTGGTTAAACAACATGAGCAATGCCCCAATGGAATGTTCTGCTACAGCATCCATGTTGCCTTCAGGCGAATGAATAATTTTTACTCCTTTTTTTTCGGCGTATGTAACATCAATGTTTTCTAACCCAGCACCCGAACGAGCAACAAATTTTAAGTTGGTTGCCGCATCAAAAAAGGTCTTATCCAACGTAAATCGACTACGAATAACCAAGCCTTGATAGTTTTCTATTTTTGCTTCTATATCGCTTTTTGACGAAGTATAATCGTGTTCGCAAACTACTCCAAGTTTGGTTAATCGTTCTTCTAAAATGGGATGAACCGAGTCGATAAATAGCACTTTTGTTATCACTTGATGAAATTGATTTTTTGGCAAAGGTAGTGATTATTCAGTTCAACTTAAAAACAAGGAAATGTTGTGCAAAAGAGTAATTATTCGTCACCAAAAGTGATATAAATTACATTTATTCATATGAAAAAATGTATTGAATAACATTTATTCGTATGAAAAAGTGTATTTTTGTGACATAAAAACACTCATTATATTAATTTGGAATTAAACAAATGCAAAGAGCAATTATTGAAGATTTAAAAAAATGGAAGAACTCCATCAATAGAAAACCATTGATAATTCAGGGAGCTAGACAAGTAGGTAAGACTTGGGCAATGAAAGAATTTGGTAAGACAACATTTAAAAATGTGGTGTATTTAAATTTTGAAAGTAGTTCTAGGCTCAAAGAGGTATTTATACCCGATTTTAATATTGAACGATTGCTAACGGTTTTTGAAATTGAAACAAATGTAAAAATTACCCCAGCCGATACCTTAATTATTTTTGATGAAATACAAGAAGTTGAAAAGGGGCTGACTGCATTAAAATATTTTTACGAAAATGCCCCTGAATATTATATCGTTGCAGCAGGTTCATTATTAGGAATCTCCTTACAAAAAAACAACTCATTTCCTGTTGGTAAAGTCGATTTCTTATCATTATACCCCTTGAGTTTTTTAGAGTTTCTTGAAAATATTGGAGAAGAAAAATTGGCTCAGCAACTGGCTCATAAAAATTGGGATGTTTTAAATAGCTTCCATGATAAATTAGTAGAAATTTTACGCTTGTATTATTTTATAGGAGGCATGCCAGAGGTTGTGTCAAGTTATATTTCAACTAAGAATTTAAACACCGTTCGTAGCATACAACAAAAAATATTGATTGGTTACGAAAATGATTTTGCTAAATATGCTCCTAACGATATAGTGCCAAAAATAAGATTGGTTTGGCAGTCGTTAATATCACAATTAGCAAAAGAAAACAGAAAATTTATTTACGGTCAGCTAAAAAAAGGGGCAAGAGCCAAAGATTTTGAATCGGCAATAAATTGGTTGCTTGCTGCTGGTTTGGTGCTTAAAGTAAATCGTATTGAAAAACCTACTATGCCACTTAATGCGTATGCCGATTACGATGCTTTTAAATTATTTTTGGTTGACATTGGTATATTAAATGCTATTGGAAAATTAGACCAAAAGATTCTTTTAGAAAAAAATACCATTTTGCAAGAATTTAAAGGGGCTTTAACTGAGCAGTTTGTTTGTCAGCAACTAAAACTTCAACATGAGCTGTATTATTGGTCTACTCAAAATTCTACTGCTGAAATTGATTTTTTAATACAACAACAAAACAACATCATACCAATTGAAGTAAAAGCAGAAGAAAACTTGAAATCGAAAAGCTTAAAAACGTATGTCGAAAAATATTCGCCAACAACTGCCATAAGAACCTCTATGAGTCCTTACAGAAAAGAAGAATGGTTAACCAATATTCCTTTGTATGCTGTTGCTGGAATTAGTGAGTTTCATTAATATAAATCCTAGTAAATTTTCCCAAAAGGTTACGGGAAAAATTGCTGAATTTTCAGCGTACATTTGCAAAATCAACGAGAGACTACCACTATTGCTTAATCAATTTTAGCACCTGAGAACTTTTTTCATCTGTAATTTTTACCACATAAATCCCTTTATTCCAATCGGCTGCATTAATAACAACTTTGTTGGTATTTATGTTATTGTTGGTGTAAACCGTTTTGCCTTCTATACTAACAATACTCAGTTGAGTTCTAGGTGAATAATTAGCCAATTCTATCATAAACTCAGCAGTAGTTGGGTTTGGATAAATAGCCACACCAGAAGTTATTGCTACCTGTTCATCTATCTGCGTTGCCAGAGGTGGAGCAATTACATTAATAGTAAAACCAGTTTGTTTGTTAAACACCACACCATTTTGTCCAATAGAATCGCAATACATGTCCACACAACCTGCGCCATCATCAATGGTTAAACACAAATAATAGTGATCAGAAGTCGCATAAAAGTGAGTAGGAGTTTGTAGGGTTGAGGTATCACCATCACCAAAATCCCATAGGTAAGTTAAGTTAGTCCCTGTTGAACTGTTTACTACTATCACATTATTTTCTACTGTATCAGGGTACATTACGAAGCCAGCAACACATTGTAAGGGAGCAATAACTCCTGTTACCACAATGGTATCGAGATAATACCCCACACAAGATATCCCCATTGAATCATTAGTTGTAAGTGCTACTATATAAGTGCCATTCGCACTAAAAGTGTGAGTTGGATTAGTTGTAGAAGAAGTGTAACCATCTCCAAATGCCCAATGGTATTGATTGTAAACACTTGAAGAATTATTGGTAAAGGTGTAATTCCCATTTCCGTTATCGATGTACGTGTAGGATGTATTAGGGCTAGTAACTATAATGTTTTTTGTATAAGAACCTATACAACCATTTTGATTATCCCAGTTATAGGTTACGGAGCAATTTTGTGGAAATGGCCCAGAAACTTCAGATGGGTCAAATGTTGCATAACCATAATCAGTTGAAGTTAACCCACTGTTACAAGTTGAAGTGTAATTTGCTATGCCTTTTATATCTCCAGGAGTACTAATTACTTGAGTACCATTACTAGATGTCCAAAAACCAGAATATATAAGTGAATCATTGGAACAATCATAAACTGAATAAGGAATATCTCCCCCTGTGTTTCCTGTAAACTGAAAGGAAATTGTATCTGAAGGAGATGAATAAGCAGCTGTTAAAGTCAAGGTACCTCCAGACGGTACAGTAATTGATCCCCTAGGTGAACCACCTTCAATTATTGTTAAAACTGGAAGAGGACTTCCTTGTGAATTTCCAGTTAATTTAATATAAATACAAGGAGTTATGTTCCCTGATGGCGAAAGAGTGCTGGGTGCAGACAACGAAACCGGTGCATCATTACAAGAAATAGTTGAAGGAAGACCAGAAAAGGTTACTTCGTTTACCCGAACAAGAAATGAATCTGTTAAAATTGTTCCACAAGAACCAACTATATCACAGTAAAGATTAATATCTTGTGTTGGACAAAAGTTTAAAATAGAATCTGAGCCCGAAACACCCGCAGGAATGGAATACCAAGTAAAACTAGGTGAATAACCTGAATTAGCCAATGAAGTTGTTACTGTAAATGTACCACATTCCGACAGACAATAGTAAGCTGAATCAGAATTCCCTTTCGCATCAACAATATCAATTTTATCAATTTTAATACCTGAAAGCATTTTAATTGTATACTCACAAATATTTCCAGCATGACCATCAAGCATCAAATAATAATGTTTTCCTTTGGTTAATCCGTTAAAGTTAAATGTATTAAGTCCAGAACTGATTGAGTTCCAACAATAAGTTCCTACCTGAGTTAAAGAATCACAATTACCTTCAAACAATACTAATTGGAAACCATTAGTATTTATACAATTTGTTAATTCTATCCTTAATGAAACGTCAGTTGAGTCGGCAATAAATTTTAACCAAGAATTATTTTCTATGCTCCCACAAAATTGACTGTTACCAATATACGTATCTGTATATTGAGCATCTATGGTGTACCATCCATTATTAGTTCCGCAATACTCATTAGTTGTGCAAATTTGAGTAGCATTCTGGCAATCATCAGCTATAGGTAGATTTCCGTTACAAGACTGAGGAGCACACCCAACATGTGCTATAAACCCTCCATCAGCTCCAGAATTTTGCTGAACATTATTATCGGTGGTGAATTGTAAAGTTAGGCAAGTACTTGTGGAAGTATAAAACATTGCAGGATTATTTAAATCAGAGCCAGTTAGAGTATCTATTATAAGAGAGCCAACGGTTGGACCATCATAAATATATAATAAATCATAACCTAGTTCTAGATTAAGGTAGTTAAAATTCAATCGTATAGGTCCGCCATCAGTTGAACAAAAAGTTCTTGTTACATTGGTATTATTTAAGTAATCTGCATTACCCCCATTATCATAAATAACCGCAGAACAAGTATTTACTGTTGTTAAATTACTTATACTATCCATATAAAATACTTGAGTGTAAGTGTAACTATAAACAAACAAGAAAGTAGCTAAAAAAATAATGTGCTTGATTTTATTCATGGTAAAAAGGTGTTGATTAATTGATTTACAAACAAATATAGCTAAATAATTGAGTCAAGGTTACTTGAATAGTAGTTTTCTCGCTTTTTTGAGTGGTTATGTTCAAAAAATAGACGCTTCACTTCATTTTTTAGCCCCGAATACTCGGGTACAAAATATTGTTCAGCATGACAAAGGGGATTACTTAATCTCAAAATCATCACCATCTAAACCCACAGGAAACTTTTCTCTAAAATCTTCTAGTTCTTGTCGGTTTAATTCAATGGTTTGGATGTGGTTTTGATGAGTGGCTATGTTGCTAATCGCATTTCCCTTAGGGTCGATAACCGCTGAATTCCCAGAGTAAGAAATTTCTTTTCCATCCAATCCCACTCGATTTACACCAACAACATAAACTTGATTTTCGATAGCTCGAGCTTCTAATAATTTACACCAAGGTTCTTTTCTTGCTTCGGGCCAGTTGGCAACGTAAATTAACAGGTCAAAAACTGGTTTCGGGTTTAAAGTTTCATGTTCAAGGATGCGTGCCTTATTATCACTTTGGAGGTCAACTTTAAACTT
Source organism: Flavobacteriales bacterium (assembly GCA_015075325.1). Taxonomy (GTDB): domain Bacteria; phylum Bacteroidota; class Bacteroidia; order Flavobacteriales_E; family Vicingaceae; genus Vicingus. The sequence goes on from JABTUP010000016.1 coordinate 59,653, forward strand.
TAAACTTTGAACTTTGAACTCTTTATTCCTGCTCCAAACAGGAAAACGTAAGTCGTAACAAACTAATGGGCAAATTTTCCATCCTCGCCAAGCTACAATTAGTCGTGAGTTACCCGCTGAGAATGTTTCGTGTTCGTTTGCCATTCTAAACAAATGACGCTTGTCGTAATGGTAAACTTTTCCATCGGGTTGGACCCAAATTAAGCGATTGAAATAGAGTTTTTTTTCGGTAATTATCAAACTACCAACTATTGCTGCGTTTTTGTTTTTTGCTTGTTGTTTCATCCATTTAATGGCTTCTCCATTCATGGTTTCGGCTAATGGTTTAGCATTCATAGTAAAACCTGTGGTGAACATTTCGGGCAGCATAATAACATCGGTAGCTTCAGTTATAGAAGCTATTTTTTCGGTAAATAGGGCTAAATTTTTAGCTTTTTTTTCCCAGTGTAATTCCGATTGGATGATGGTTATTTTTAGGTTCATTTTTTAGGCTTTAGTTGTTAGGCATAAGGCATAAGTTTGTCGTCCGGGAGGGTTGGGGTGGGCTTCATTCTTCAACATAAAAAATATCATCAAATGGTGAATTGATGGGAGCTCCCATATTTATAGGCGTTGACCACGAGTTGGTTTTTTCGTCCCAAGTACTTTTAAAAATATCGTATCCACCCATGCTACCGTGTGCTTTGGAGCTAAAGTAGAGCGTGGTTTCATCTTTCGATAGAAATGGGAAGTCTTCATCGGCAGTAGTATTTACAGGTGCTCCAACATTTATTGCTTCCGACCAAGTGTTGTTGGGCAATTTTTTCATAAAATACAAATCTTTACCATTAGCCCCGTTTTCGCCATAACTCGAAAAATAGATGATTGTTTTTGAATTATTTAAATACATGGTTGGTTTAAAGTTTTCTGCTTTGTCTTTTGCTGAAGTCATGTCATCGGGAGCTAATAAAAATTTCGCTTCGATATCTAATGAGCCATAAATGTTGTGGAAATTGGCTTGAGTAAATGTTTTGTTTTGGGTTACTTCAATTGGTTTAGGATTGTTTACTATTTTCTTTCCAAACATACTCAAACTCATTTCGTTTTCAATGTCGTGAGCAGCAATTTCTTTTTCGTTGGCAAGTGTTTTGTATTTTTCGTAAGCTTTTGCAGCACGCTCAAATCGGTAGGCATTGTGATTGGTTTTTCCAAGCATAAAAAACACATCGTAAGGAGTGGTTTTACTTTGTGCTGCTTTTTCTAAAAATTCGAGTGTTTTTTCGTAGTCGCGAGTAGCATTAAACAAGCTTTTTCCGTACATGTAATTGTGTTTGTCCGACAACTCCATTAACGGAGCTACTTTTGCAAATTGCTCGGCACATTTTAAGTATTGTTTATTGATAAAGAACTGTTCGGCAGCATCAATAATTTTTTGCTGGTCGGAGCTTGCTTTTTTAAACTTTTCAGCAATAGTTGGTTTAGGTGTAGCATTTTTGGAAGGAATATTTTTTTCAAAATCCTTTTTGGTGAGTTTGTATTCAGGAGCTTTTTCGGCTTCTTCTTTAGTAAAATAATTGTCGATGTTTAAAATTTCAAACGAGCCTTCTTTTTTTAGTTTTATACTTTGTCTGAGCGGAAAATCTTCGGTTTGAATTGGCACAGTTACATAAGCAGTATGCTCATTAAAACCATCGGCTGTAATATTAAACTCGTACTTTACGCCAGGAATTAAAGCCATTAAAAAATTACCGGTGTTTGCATTAGAATTGTAAATACCCACCACTTCTTCGTTATTGGTGTTGTATACCGCAATAGATGCACTAAAATTTGGAATAGAATCGTTGGTCATAAAATGACCTTTAATAATGGTTAACGGCAATGCGGGTTTTGGCATACTAATTTTATATAAATTGTAACCACCTGTTGGGCTTCTTCGGTTCGATACAAAAAAAGCATCTTGCTCATTTAAACTGGGCATAAACATAAAATCATCGTAAGGCGAGTTGATAGGGTAGCCCATGTTTTTTGGTTCGCTCCAAGCATCATTAACCGTTTTTCGGGTTGCAGTAAAAATATCATAACCACCCATGCTGTTGTGTCCTTTCGAAGCAAAATAAAGGGTTTTTCCATCCAATGTAACATAGGCATAATCTTCATCAAAAGGAGTATTAATGGTAATTCCAAGCGATTTTGGTATACCCCATTTGTCTCCACCCATGAGTACGTTTACAAACAAATCTTTTCCATTTTTTTCATCTAACCCGTAACTGGTTTGAATCATTTCGTTTTGTTCGGTTTTAAACATCCACATTTTTTCTTTCTTTTTAGCATCTATTGGAGAAATGAAAAACGATGTTTTTTCGAAGAGTTTTTCGCTAGTCAATTGGGTGGGTAATTCTTTTGTTAATTTTTGAATATCAATAGGAGTTTTGTTTTGAATAAACATATCAAATTGATCTTGAATTAAACCTTTGCCGTTGATACAGTTTTGTAAAAGTTGGTTAATCTTTAGTGTTTCTATTTCTGTTGGTTTTGCTTTAGTTTTAAATAGATTAAAAGCTATTTCTGCTTTAGCAAAATCGGTCCACAAATGGTAAATCATGCCTAAATAATAATGCACATCGTAAGGAATATTGGGGTTTCCTTCGGCTTTTTGTAAGTACGGCAAGGCTTTTAGTTTGTTTTGTTCTAAAAAATATAACGATACTCCTTTTCGGTAATTATATAATGCATCAGATGCATCAAAATTGAGTAATTGAGAATAAATATCGGAAGCGGTTTTGTAATCTTTTTTTAAAAAAGCTTTTTCTGCAATTTCTGGTTTTTTATTTTCTTCTTCTACCTGTTTTTTTAGTACTTCATCAATATTTCCAAAGTCTGTTTCAGTTAGTTGGCGACGTTCAACCTCAATTTCTTCAACTTCATTTATCTCATACAGCTCAACTTTGTGATTGTTTTCGTTGCTTTCGTCGTAAACAGTAAGTAAAAATAGTGTTGGTTCTTTTTCTTCGACAAACCAGGTGTTTATCGCTAAATTAACTTTACCCGAATCGATAGAAAGTGTAAGTTGTTGTTTAGATAGTTCATCATTAATGTTGGTACTAGCATAACTTGGTATTTCAACTATTTTTTTGATGGGTGCATAACCATAGCTGTTTACAACAAACTCGTACTTTAAATTGGGCATTAAAATAATAAGATAATTTCCGGTTTTACTGTTGGTGTTATAAACGCCTACCAATTCATCAGTAGAAATGTTATACACCGAAATTTCTGCTTTTCGCATTTGAGGAAACCCTTTTACTTCAAAGTTTCCGCGAATTAAAGTTGAAGAAATACCACTTTGGTTAGTTCGGGCTTTATACATGGCAAAGTTACCATCAGAAGTATTTCGGTTCGAAACAAAATAGTAGGCATTTTTTTTAGCTGTATCTTGCTCTAAAACCAACATAGCAAAAGTGTTTTGTGCTTGAAAAAAGCAACAAAAAAACCCACAAATAAATGGAAATAGAACTTTCATTTTTTCGATTTTTGAAAGTCGAAAGTAAATAAAATGAACAGAAAATCAAGAGGATAAGTAAAAGAGTTTTAAACATGATTTGTTTATTGTTGATTAGTTTTTTTACCTTTGGAATGTTGTTTGTTATAAACTTCCATCATTCAAAATAATTAAACCATGAAATATTTTATTATTTATATTTTTTCCATCGCGTTATTAGTAGGTTGTGCATCTTCATCAAAAAAATACGACAAAGGCGATTACGATTCGGCAATGGAAATTTCTGCTAAAAAAATAAAAAAAGACCCAGGTAAATTTGAAGAAGTTGATGTTTTTAACGATGCCTATCGTATGGCTTATGTAAAAGACAAAGCCGAAGTTGAACGATTAAAAGCCGAAGGAAATCCTGCAAATTGGAGTAAAATTTACACCATTTATGTGCGAATGAACAGAAGACAAGAATTGGCAAAAACGCTTCCTCCAGTAGGAATAGTTTATGAAGAACAAGATTTTGAAAGCGAAATTGAAAACGCCAAAACTAAAGCAACCGAGTATGCTTATGCCAAAGGAGTTGAACAATTAGGGAAAAACGATAAACTTGCTGCACGTGAAGCATATTCAAGATTTGTAGAGGCCAAAAGTTATATTACTAATTTTAGAGATGTTGATGAAAAAATAGCCGAAGCAAAATTTAAAGGAACAACCAACGTGTTTTTTACTATTGAAGACAAATCGAAAGTAGTTGCCTCAAAAACATTAATGGAAGAGCTACAAGCCATTAATGTTGATGATTTAGATAAAGATTGGTTAAACTACGATAATACGATTGATTCGAACCGAATTTACCATTATTCAATTATTTTATCGATGACCGATATTTTGGTTTCGCCCGAAGAAATGAAAGAAAGCATTGCTCAAGAAAGTAAAGAAATTGAAGATGGGTTTTCTTATGTTTTAGATGCTAATGGAAATGTAAAAAAAGATACATTAGGCAACGATATTAAAATACCCAAATACAAAACCATACATTGTGCAATTAAAAGAGTTCAACAACGAAAAACAGCTCGTATAACCGGAAGTTTAAATTATTATGACAACATTACCAATAAGTTAATGAAATCAGAACCCATTACTTCTGATGCCTTGTTTGAGAACTTTTATGCCGTTGCCAATGGCGATTTAAATGCATTAAGCCCACAATCGCAAAAAGATTTACAAACCCAACCGGTACCTTTTCCTCCATCGCCCGATTTAATTATTCAAGCCGGAAATGTGCTTAAAGGAATGACCAAAGATATTATTGTAAAAAATGCGGGATATTTGAAATAAATGAACGCTACAGTTAAACAAAAACATTTTGCTTGACTTGCACGCTAAAAATTAGTAACTTTGCATGTAAATCATTAGTTACATTTATGATTAATTTTGTGTTTGAAACATCTTAAGCTATTAAAAACAAGCACGTTAACGCCTTTTTCAAGGTAAATCAACACTAACCTCATCAATCAAAATTACATATGAAAAAAAGCAGAGTTTTATTTATTTCCCAAGAAATTACCCCTTATTTAGAAGAAAGTGAACTATCGAAAGTTGGAAGAATTTTACCACAAGGTATTCAAGAATTAGGTAAAGAAATAAGAACTTTTATGCCCAAGTTTGGTTGTATAAACGAAAGAAGAAACCAGCTTCATGAAGTTATACGTTTGTCGGGAATGAATTTAATCATTAACGATACCGACCATCCACTCATTATTAAAGTAGGCTCTATTCAACCTGCTCGTATGCAAGTATATTTTATTGATAGCGAAGACTTTTTTAACCGAAAAGGAGTTGTAAACTGCAACGAAACCGGTAAATTTTTTGAAGATAACGATGAAAGAGCCATTTTCTTTGCTCGTGGTGTATTAGAAACAGTAAAAAAATTAGGTTGGGTTCCAGATATTATTCATTGCCATGGATGGATGACCAGTTTAGTTCCTCTTTATATTAAAACTTCATACGGAAAAGACCCTATTTTTGCTAATTCAAAAGTTGTTTATTCTATTTACGACAACGAATTTGATAAAAACTTAGACAATAATTTTGCTGAAAAAGCTTTAATGGATGGAATTACACCAGATGATGTGGCTGATTTCAAAAAAACTTCATTTGTTGATATTAATAAAGCTGCTATGAATATTTCTGACGCTGTTATTAAAGCCAGCGAAAAAATTCATCCAGATTTAGAAAACCATTTTAACAACATTAACAAACCAAAATTAAACTATCACGATTTTGATTCTTTTGTACAAGCTCATTCTGACTTTTACGACGAAATTTTAGAATCTGCAAACGTATTACAAGATTAACTTCATGAGTTCAACAATATTTAAAAACCTATTTTTACGGAAAGCACTTTTGCTTTCCGTTATATTTTCAATAACTTTAGTTTCTTGTAAAAAAGATGGACAATTGTTTCCTGAGTTTAACGATGAAAATTTAACCATCCATTTTACCGATACTTTTTCCATTTTAACATCATTGGTTAAAGATGATTCGATACAAACAGATATTTCTGGTGTTAATTTACTTGGTATTTACCACGATAGCATTATGGGATTTGCCTCATCGGCAATTTATACCGAAATTACTTTAGCAGGAACCAATGTTTCGTTTGGTCAAAATGCTATTTTAGATTCGGCCGTTTTATCTCTTAAATACCTTAATGAAGCAGCTTTTTACGGAAACATTTTAACTCCAATGAGCATTAATGTTTTTCAGTTATCAGAACAATTGATAAAATCTGAATATTACTCAAACGAAGATTTAACTTCTAACTCAACCCCACTGGGTTCATTAACATTTACACCTTTAACCAACGATTCAACAAAAATTATTTCTAACGGCGACACCATAAAGGTAGCTCCACAGGTTAGAATTAGGTTAGACGACGCTTTCGGACAATCTATTATCGATTTAGGAAAAAATTCCAATACCATTTCTGATAACCAAGTAATAAAAAATTTAGTAAACGGATTTTACATTACACCAACCACAACAGTTACTTCTTCTACTCTTCAAAAAGGCGAAGGCTCAATTTTAACTTTTGATATTAACTCGTCTGTTTCAACATTAACATTGTATTACCACAACGATACTGAAACAAATAAATCGTATAGTTTTTTAATAAATTCTGAAAGCAAAAAATACAATCGTTTTGCTCATAATTACACCAACACCGATGTAGAAAAACACCTCGCAGGAAGTGGTTTTGATTCAACTGTTACATATGTTCAATCAATGGGAGGAGTTAAAACAAAGTTGCTTTTACCAAACATCAAAGAATTAGCAAAACAAGGCGATTTTATAATTAATAAAGCAGAATTGGTGTTTATGATTAATGAAGGAAGCGATTTTACATTAAATCCGATAGAAAATATGATTCTTACAGGAATAAACTCTTCTGGAAATGCAACTTTTTTAATTGACTATTTCGATCAAAGTTTTGGAGGTACTTATGATATAACTTCAAAAACCTATACCTTCAATATTACTAGACATTTACAAGATTTAATTCAAAACAACAAAGAAGATTATGGATTATATTTAATTCCATCTGGTTCGGCAATAAATGCTAACCGTTCGGTAATTAATTCATTTAAACATCCATCAAACAAAATTAAACTCAACATTACCTATTCAAATTATTAATTCAAATGTGTGGAATTGTAGCATATATAGGACAAAAAGAAGCTTACCCAATTTTAATTAAAGGGTTACAACGATTAGAATACCGAGGTTATGACAGTGCTGGTGTTGCACTTCTAAACAACAACGATATTCATTTGTTTAAAAAACAAGGAAAAGTATCTGAATTAGAGGCTTTTACAGTTGGAAAAGATACTTCAGGAAAAGTAGGAATTGGACATACCCGATGGGCAACACATGGTGCACCAAGCGACAGAAATGCTCATCCTCATTCGTCTGGAAACAGCGATTTAGCAATAATACACAACGGAATTATTGAAAACTATGCTTCGTTAAAAGCAGAATTAACTCAACGTGGACACGTTTTTTCGAGCGATACTGATACCGAAGTGCTAATTCATCTGATTGAGGATATACAAGAAAAAACAAGTGTAGGAATTGAAGAAGCTATACGAATTGCTTTAAACGAAGTAATTGGTGCTTATGCAATTGTTATTGTATCTAAAAAAGAACCCGATTTGTTAATTGCTGCTAAAAAAAGTAGCCCTTTGGTAATAGGTATAGGCGAAAAAGATGAATATTATATTGCATCTGACGCAACTCCAATTGTAGAATATACAAAAAACGTGGTTTACTTAAACGACGAAGAAATTGCCATTTTAAAACGTGGCGAAGAATTGCGTTTAATAAACATCAAAAACCAACCTAAAGTTCCTTATATACAAGAACTTGAAATGCAATTAGAAGCCATCGAAAAAGGTGGGTTCGACCATTTTATGTTGAAGGAAATTTTTGAACAACCTCAATCTATAAAAAATAGTATGCGAGGAAGAATTGACTTAGACAAAGGCATTGTTTCATTGGGAGGAATTAGAGAATACAAACAAAAAATTATTAATGCCGAGCGTATTATTATTGTTGCTTGTGGAACTTCGTGGCACGCTGGTTTAGTAGGTGAATACCTTATTGAAGATTTAGCCAGAATACCTGTTGAAGTAGAATACGCATCAGAATTTAGATACCGAAACCCAATTATTACGGAAAGTGATGTGGTAATTGCCATCTCGCAATCAGGAGAAACCGCCGATACGCTTGCTGCCATAAAATTAGCTAAAGAAAAAGGAGCTACCATTATTGGTATTTGTAATGTTGTTGGTTCTTCTATTTCAAGAGCAACCGACGCAGGTTCATATACTCATGCTGGACCAGAAATTGGTGTTGCATCTACCAAAGCATTTACTGCTCAGGTAACTGTTTTATCATTAATGGCATTATCATTAGCTCAGGCAAAAGGCTCACTTTCTGATTCAAAATTCAGACAGTTGTTGGTAGAACTAAACGCTATTCCTGAAAAAGTTGAAAAAATGTTGCAATCGGAAAACCAAATTAAAACGATTGCTGAAATATTCAAAAATGCACGAAATTTCTTGTACTTGGGAAGAGGTTATAATTTTCCTGTTGCTTTAGAAGGAGCATTAAAACTTAAAGAAATATCCTATATTCATGCTGAAGGCTATCCTGCTGCTGAAATGAAACATGGACCTATTGCTTTAATTGATGAAGAAATGCCTGTAGTTGTTATTGCAACTAAACACGGCAACTACGAAAAAGTGGTAAGCAACATTGAAGAAGTTAAAGCCAGAAACGGAAAAATTATTGCTATTGTTACAGAAGGCGACACAGCAGTAAAAGCAATTGCTGATTTTGTTGTTGAAGTTCCCGAATCGGAAGATGCTTTAAGCCCATTATTGACAACTATACCACTACAATTGTTATCGTATTATGTTGCCATCATGAGAGGTTGTAATGTTGATCAACCACGAAATTTAGCAAAATCAGTAACGGTGGAATAAGTCGTTTTTGTGTCAACTTATTTCAGGACGAGACAATTAAAACAAAAAAGCCAACAATATTGTTGGCTTTTTTGTTTTAGTCGTTCAGTTTTAATACTGCCAAGAAAGCTTTTGGAGGCACTTCAACGCTACCAATTTGCTTCATTTTTTTCTTTCCTTCTTTTTGTTTTTCTAAAAGTTTACGTTTTCGGGTAATGTCACCACCATAACATTTAGCAGTTACATCTTTACGTAATGCCGATAACGATTCTCTGGCAATAATTTTAGCTCCAATAGCTGCCTGAATTGCGATATTAAACTGCTGACGAGGAATCAATTCTTTTAACTTGTTGCAAATTTTCTTTCCTAAATCATACGCATTATCTTTATGAACCAATGCCGATAAAGCATCAACTGGGTCGCCATTTAGCATGATATCCATTTTAACCAATTTTGATTCTCTAAAACCAATTGGATGATAATCAAACGAAGCATAACCTCTTGAAATCGATTTTAAACGGTCGTAAAAATCAAACACTATTTCTGCCAAAGGAACATTAAAATTCAATTCTACTCTGTTTGTAGTTAAATATACCTGATTGGTTAATTCTCCACGTTTTTCAATACAAAGCGTCATTATTGCACCTACATAGTCCGATTTTGTAATAATACTGGCTTTAATATAAGGCTCTTCAATTCGGTCAATGCGGCTAGGGTCGGGAAAATCAGATGGATTATTTAATACCACCGCTTTTTCTCTGTCGCTCGTTAAATAGCAATGGTACGATACGTTTGGAACAGTGGTTATAACCGTCATGTTAAATTCTCGTTCCAAACGCTCCTGAATTATTTCCATGTGAAGCATTCCCAAGAAACCACAACGAAATCCAAAACCAAGTGCAGCAGATGATTCGGGTTCAAAGGTTAGTGAAGCATCGTTTAACTGCAATTTTTCCATGGCGTCTCTCAACTCCTCGTATTCATCGGTTTCAATTGGGTAAACACCAGCAAACACCATTGGTTTTACATCTTCAAAACCCTGAATAGCTGGTGCTGGTCGGGCAACAGTGGTTATGGTATCGCCCACTTTAACCTCTTTGGCAACTTTTATTCCTGAAATAATATATCCAACATCGCCAGTTTTGATAACAGGTTTTGGAACTTGTTTTAGTTTTAATGTGCCTATTTCGTCGGCAAAATATTCTTTGTCGGTAGCAATAAATTTTACTTTTTCGCCTTTTTTTAGTTCACCGTTTATTACTTTAAAGTAAGCATTTATACCTCGATACGAATCGAAAACCGAATCGAAAATTAACGCTTGAAAAGGTGCGTTGGGGTCGCCTTTCGGACAAGGAACACGTTCAATAACAGCAGCCAAAATTTCTTCAACACCCATTCCTGTTTTTCCGCTTGCTGCAATAATTTCTTCACGTTTACAGCCCAAAAGGTCAACAATTTGGTCTTTAACCTCTTCGGGCATGGCACTATCTAAATCCATTTTGTTTAATACCGGAATAATTTCCAAATTGTTTTCGATAGCTAAATATAGGTTTGAAATGGTTTGTGCCTGAATGCCTTGTGTTGCATCAACAATAAGTAAAGCTCCTTCGCAAGAGGCTATGGAACGAGAAACTTCGTAAGAAAAATCAACATGACCAGGGGTATCGATTAAGTTTAACACATATTCCTGACCTTGGTAGGTGTATTCCATTTGAATTGCATGGCTCTTTATGGTAATTCCACGCTCACGTTCCAAATCCATGTCGTCTAAAGTCTGCTCTTGCATTTCTCGTTCAGTAATTGCTCCAGTAATTTGCAATAAGCGGTCTGCCAGAGTACTTTTACCGTGGTCGATATGTGCAATTATACAAAAGTTTCGTAGGTGTTTCATATGTATATTTTATTGTCTTAAATCGGTCATATGGAATCGCCATTTAACAATTTGTTTGTGTTGATGAGCATTTCGCTCATGGCTTATTTCATATCTTAATTTAAGAAGCACAAAATTACATTATTTAACGAATGATTGATGTTTTATTTATTCGTAAATTTTATTGTTAAAAGTGAAATAATCATTCAAAAAAAAAGGATTTGTTTTGTTGTTGTGCAACCGAAGCAATCTCACTCTTTACCAACCCTTAACTTAACTCGTACTTTTATAGCTTAGGAAGTACGGGATTTCGTTGTATACACACTCTAATTTTGATTCTTCATTTTCAATGTTATGTCGCCAATATTGAAACTATATATTGAAGCTGGTAAAAATGAAAATTGTAAACCTTCTATTTGCTTTATTCCTAGTTGGTCTATTGATGTTACCAAAGCATTTTTAAAATTGTTGCTTTTACAAAAATGTATTAAACTTTTTAATTCGTTTGGTTTTTCAAAATATCGATTACTCCATTTTATCTCAACACCCCATTGAGGTTTATATTTTTTATCATCAACCAACACTAAGTCTACTTCACCTTCATTTCTACCTTCTTTCCATCGGGCATAGGTTAAATCTAATTTTTCTCTATGCATCCATTGCGATAAAACTGCTGTTTCCACCATATTCCCCATTTCACTGTCCGTTTCACTAATGGGTGAAAATAAGGCTGTTCGCAATGATGGATTTGTCAAATACACTTTGAAACTGGTTATTCGTTTTAGTCGTTTTGCTGTTACGTCAACTTTGTTTAATACTTTGATTAAGAATGCCGCTTCTAAATATTCTAGGTATTTTTTCAAAGTGTCTTTTTGTATACCACTTTCTTTACTCATTGTTTCATAAGAAAATTCATTGCCAGTATTGTAAGCTATGTAAGTAAAAAATCGGTTTAACTCTTGTACATCTTTTATGCCGTATAAACTTGGTAAATCTCTAAGTAATACTTTATCTACAATATCGTTTTTTACGTATCGTCCCATATCACTCTGTATTTTTTCACTTAAAACAACTTCCGGGTAGCCGCCGAAGTTTAAGTAATGTACAAACTCTTTATTTAAAACCTTTATATCGTGTGAAAGACAATAGGGTATTTCGTTTTCTCCGTAGCTTATTTTTCCATTGTACATTAAGTGGTTCATTTCTTTTAGATGAATGTATTCCTGAAATGTAAGTGGAGGCAACATAAAATCTGTAAATCTGCCCGCTCCGCTTTCCGTGCTGTGCCATTTTAATGCAGCAGCGGCAGAACCCGATACAATAAATTTCGTTTCAGGAAAGGAGTCAACTAACACTTTAAGGTGGCGTTCCCAATCTTTCAGGTATTGTATTTCGTCAAAAAAAACATAGCAATCTTTTAGATTGTCCTGATTGAGTGATTGCTTGCATAAATTTAATATGTCTTCTAAGCTTAAGTGCACATAAATAGGGTTGTCTATGCCGATGAAAAATATTTTTTGCGGATTTACATTTTCAGTCAATAATTGTTGTATGCTGTGAAATAACATTACAGTTTTCCCAACACGTCTTGGCCCCATAAGAACCAATGCTCTTTTTATATTTTTTTCAATTACAAATGGATAAAACAAACTAAAATATAGTCGCTTGGCCATTGTGCTATACACTTCTGGTATTTGTTTGTTAACCCACCAAGGATTTTCATACCGTAAGCGTTCAATTATTTTTTCTGTTGGAATAAGACTTGTGCTGCCCATAAAATCATTTGTTTATACAAATATAGTAATAATAGATAGAATTAAATCTATTTAATTGTTGTATTTTTGTCTTTATAAGAAGTATATTCTCTAAAAACTCATCTAATTTGTCGATTTTTAAGGAAGTCTTTACTTTGATGATTCGTATTATAATGACGCACAACGACCCGGCTAAGAAACGTAGGGGAGTTTGAAACGCTGCTCTTTCAATTTAGCACTGAGCCAAGCCAAATATTTTTATAATTATCTTTCTTTTTTCATTATCAAAATTTTGGTTTGGCGGACTTTAATCGAAGCTTAAAACTTTCAATTAACCACCAAAACCCCTATGTTTTTTTAGCTATTGTTACCACACGTTGTTTATTTTTTTTTCTATCCGCGGAGCGTTGGCAATTGTATACTCTTTGGGCATTTTTGGCTTATGGGTTGATTTGTGCGAATGACCAATGTGTATGGAATTAGGGTGGGATTTAATCTGGATTTACATACCAAAACCAATTTTGATTATATATTTTTTTATATGATTCATCATTTTTGACTTCATAAATATTCATATCTAAACCATGATTGGGTTGAAAAATTAATTCTTCATAAGTCATAAAATAATCATTAAACCTAAACGAAACTTTATTTGAATCGATTTTCATCTTATATGATAAAAATGGATTTTGAAAATTTTCAATAGTTCTATTCTTATTTGTCTTTATTATTTGGTTATTCTTCCATTCATTAGATGTAAAATATTTAATAGAAATAAATATTAGAAGTAATACAATTATAGGAAGTCTATTTTTTGTTTTATATATGAGTATACTTAAAATAAGTAAACATAAAAAGCTTATAATAATAGAATAATTATAGTATAATTTGTTTAAAAAATCATTTTTAAACCATATAGGAATGTCGTTAAAAATGGATATTGTCACTAAAATAATGAGGCTAAAATAGAATAATATTTTTTTCATATTTAATCAGTTATTTGAGTTCTTGCTTCACTCATTTTCTTCTTCATTTCTGGACTTCTTTTATCATATTCTTTTTTATGAGCTGTTTTAAGTTTATCGCCTGTTAATCCGTTCCCCATATTACGCAATGTATTAGGTCCATCTTTTTCTACAAAATGTGGGATGTAATCAATATTCGGAGCATCTGATGGCTCAGTTGGTGAGAGTGATTCTAAATATTTTTGAGTTGCATCAATAAGAGAAATATCTCCCCCTTCGATTTGTTTTCCATATTTTAACCAAAAATCAATTCCAGCAAAGTCTGAGGGTATGTCTTCGTAAGAATATCCACTAGCTTTTCTGTTCCAATACTCTGTTCCGAAGGCAGAGATAGTCGTATTTTGAGCTTCTTCCGAGGCGTAGGAATATAAAGATGCCGCAGCCACTCCATTTTCTTTTGTGTATAAAGCCATTTCAAAAAAATGCTCCATGTCTAGCCATCCCGATTTTTCAGTATATAGATAACGCTTAACATTCTTTGTAGCATCAACATCTACTAACTTTCCATCTTCTCTTGTATATTTTCTATTTGCTTCAAAATGATTTATCATATATTGTAAGTCTATACTAGTTCCTCTTATCATTTTATCATTTAAAGCTTTATCCATTTCTCCCATTATTTGCTTTAAGCTACCTAGTTGTCCCCAAATGGGTTCTTTTCCGTCAGGGTCAATTAATAAAATAGGGTTGTTGTTTGTAAAAACATAAGGACTCATACTCGGATACTTTCTAGCCAAAGGGTCTTGACTCAACCACCGACTAACGATTTCGGGTTGTAAAGTAGCTTCCGAATATAGAGTATCAGTTTCGATGAAATATTCGATTTTGTTGGTTCTTGTATTGAACATTACCGAACCAATTTTACGAAGCGTGTCATTTTCAAAAATTTCGGGATATTTACCATTGCTCAACGATAAAAATTCGGGAGCAGGTTTACCAATAGATTTAAAAGGATTTGGATTTTGTGCAACTATGCTTTGCACAGAAAAAGCAAAAATTGCTATGAATATTATTTTCTTCATTTTACAGAATTTTCATTGTTAAAAGTACCGATTAATTTTTTGTTTTGATATTTTTCTTTGTTGTTTGCCAATTCAGAAAGCCACTCAAAATAAACCGATTTTGGGATTTCTCTGTAGCCTAATGATACAATGGTGGAGTAAGTGTTTTCTAATTGAGCAAACAGATGTTGCTTAATATTTGGATTTTCCTCACTATCAAATTTTCTTTTTAAAGTTTCTGATTTAAGCAACAAAGCATTAATGTAATTTGGATAATATTTTAACGCTAAATCACAGCATTTTAAAGTAAAATCAGCATTATTCTTTTTAGATTTTCTTTGATAACCGTGAGCCAAATCAATTAAACAAAGTGAGATAGATTGTTTTTCAGTTAACTTGTCCATATAAATTCCAGAAATGATGGTTTCACGGCTGATGTAACCCGAAGCCATAATCCATGCATCAATCGGAAAAGCAGAGCTGGTCAATTCAGTATTGTACCAGCCGTGTTTTAAACTTTTTTGTTTGATGTAAAGATGATTAGGAGCAAAAGAAAAGTAAGCGTTTGTTCCAATTTCGTCTGCTAAGATTTTGTAAAGCATTGGCATAGAATGACAATTTCCTTTTCCTGTTGCTAATAATTTGCTAACAAACATTTTAGTCCAGTCTTGTTCTCCGAAAAAATCATCAAAGTCATATTGATATGGAAAACTTATTGGAGTTCCTTTGAAAAGAAAAATAGTATCAGTCATTAATTTAAAGATTGCTCCATTTTTAGCAAATTCAGTTGAATCTTTAAAAGAGTAGTTCATTAAATGATTGTTGTTTAACCAAAGTTTGGCAATGTCTATCTTTTCTTGAATTGCTTGATTAAAAGCCTCCTCATTAAGTTCATTGTTGAAAAAAACATTTTCGGTAATGAAAACAGCTTCTTTAAAACTCAAACTATCTTCTTTTTCAAGCAATGTTTTGATTTGCTCAAATGCTTGATTGTAATACAAAGTAATTGAATCTGTTTGAGCTTTTGAAAAGCCAACTAAAAATAAGAATAATATGCTAAAAAGTAATTTCATTTAATCTAATGCTTTGAGTTTGATTTTTAGTTTGAATTTTTCATTCTCTTGTTTTTGCTTTTCATCTTCGAGAGAATTTAACCAATCTTGATATGCTTGTTTGGGCATTTCAGTAAAACCTGTCTCGTCAATTTGTGCATAAAATTCTAACATTTGGTTGAACAGTTCATTTTGTTTTGGATATTTGGAGAGCTCTTCCATTTTTGGATAATTGGCTTCCCAAATAGACTTGTCAAATTCACCGTCTCTCGTGCTTTTACCGTTTTAATTAGCCGCTTAAATGTCTTGAAGAAACAGTATTTTGTCTGTCGGCAATGAGTGGTCGGGAAAGATTTAATTTTTGCGAAGCAGGGGAAATGAAATTTTATTTTTTACGGAGCGGTTGCATTTATGGCATATCTTATTGTTTTGAGGGTTGGCTTTAGCTCTTTGCCGCCCACAGGGACGAGGACGGCAATGTGCTAAAAGTGCGGTAGGACAATAAGTATGACAGAAATAGTAAGGCAGGTTTTTTTATCGTTAAAAATTTTTTTGAACCTTTTGGTTGACAATTCGTAAAATAATTGTACCTTTGTCAACAAGTAGAAATACTTTTAAAAAATAGTCAATATGGATAATGTATTTGGAAATAGACTTGTGTCAGCCCGAAAAATGGCTGGAATGTCGCTACAGGACTTAGCCGATAGGTTGAAGAATGTAGTTACAAAGCAGTCGCTTAATAAATATGAGCAAGGGAAGATGAAGCCTGATAGTGAACTGTTAATTGCCTTGTCAAACGTGTTGAGCGTGCCGGTAGATTATTTCTTTTCAAGTCCTGGGATTAAAGTTGATTTAACCAATATCAGTTATCGAAAATTTGTGTCCAAAATTTCTAAAACCGAACAAGCGTCAGTAGTAGAAAAAGCAAAAGAAGCGTTTGAACGGTATTTAGAACTGGAAGCGGTATTGAATTTTGATGAAAACCCCGAGTACTTTACTTATGACAAAGTAATTCAAAATTCCGATGATGCGGAAGAAGCAGCAAAGGAATTAAGAAAGAAATGGAAATTGGGCTACGACCCAATTCCTGATGTTGTTGAAATGTTGGAGGATAAGGGTTATAAAGTAATTGAGATTGATGCGCCTGATGGTTTTGACGGTATGAAAGCAGATATTGACGGAGTAAAAGCCATTGTTTTAAAGCAAAATAAGAGTTGCAATGACGATGTTGTTCGCAAAAGATTTACTGCACTTCACGAATTAGCACATCACGCTTTGGAGTTTTCAAAAAAACTTTCTGAAAGAGAAGAAGAAAATCTTTGTCACGCTTTTGCTTGTGCTGTTCTTTATCCAGAAGATATGGCAAGAAAAGAATTGCACAAAGACCGTTTTCATTTTTACCAAAATGAGTTGGTATTAATAAAAGAACGATGGGGGATTTCTTTTCCTGCTGTTTTCAATCGTGCAAAGCAATTGGGAATAATAAACGATTATGTGTACAAGCGTTTTAATATTGGTTATAGAGAAAGAAAGTTGCATTTGAATGAACCCGGTAGATTTTTGAGCAGCTCGCTCCAAAGGAAAACCAATTTGTTATTTAGTTTGCTTACTCGTGCCAATGAGTAGTCAGTTTGCGTTTGGCGAAATGATAATGTTATTGCTAACAATTACAAGTCCTAATATTATTTTTTTCATTTTGTTTTTTTGTAAAGTTAAATTAAAAATTTGTCTGCCGATGTTTTATGACTGTCGGAAAAGTCAGCACTTTGTTATCAGTCGTGAATGACTGTCAAGAACTGTCAAACCGAATTGTCGGTGCTCGTGTCTGTCGGTGTCCGCTATGTCGTTTCATAAAATTGGGCATAACGGTTGGCAGCTACAAGAAGTTGGCGATTTCGGAGACGAAAACTGTCTGCCAGCACAAAACTTGGTACGAAGTACAAAGCTTCATTTAACCACTGAACCGCCAATTTCTTGTAGGTGCTGTGTGTGCCCTGCATGAGCAAAGCACACCTATCCGAAGCTTTATAAAAACATCAAATATGCAAATAAAAGATGTGAAAAGCAAAAGATAGGCGAGTTAATTTTTCTAGAGGGTGGAAGTCCCTTATGGGCGAGGGTAACGCTTCGAACCATTAGCAAGTTGCAAGGTGGTTAACTGTGAAGTTAGCACTGAAGGAAGCAAGACTGCAAAAGTTAGTACCGACGAACAGGAAGTACATAAGAGGCTATTAAAAGGGGATAAGCAAGCACACCTTTGCAACGTCCGAAGCGAACAAAAACCTTTACTAGTAGATGTACCGGGCATTAACAGAAAGAAAAGGCTCTTACCAGGGGAGGTCTTCGCAGTTACGAGTTAACAGAGCGAAGAAGTCAGCAGATGTCGTAGTACTTAGCAGCAACGAGCCCCGACAAAGGCGGGGAGGACTCACAAGCAAAGGAAGGACTAAACGTAAAATGGTTCTTAATTCGCAGCGGAATATCCAAAAGATATAGCCCTGAGAAAGCGGAACAGCGTAAAACAAACAAGAATGATAGAACAAGTATTACAACCTTACAACCTACAAAAAGCCCTAAAGCAAGTAATTGTCAACAAAGGGAGTGCAGGAGTAGATAGGATGCAAATCTCTCAACTAACCGAACATATACGGAAAAGGAAAGACGAGCTGTTCCAATCCATAAGAGCATGTAACTACTTGCCTCAACCCATTCTTGGAGTAGAAATACCCAAAGGAAACGGGAAGACACGTCTATTAGGTGTGCCTACTGTAACCGACAGGTTGTTACAACAAGCGGTATCACAAGTGTTAATGCCGAAATACGAGTATGAATTTAGCGAAAATAGCTACGGATTTAGACCCAATAAAAACGCCCGACAAGCAGTCGGCAAAGCGTTAGGTTACATCCATGAGGGATATACCCACATAGTAGATATAGACCTAAAAACATTCTTTGATGAAGTTGACCATTGCCTGATGCTTAACCTACTGTACCAAAAAGTAAAATGCCCGACAACCCTACGCTTAATACGAAAGTGGTTAAAAGCCCCCATACAAATAAATGGCAAATTACCACCAGTGCTTCTATTTTTTCTTGAGTTCGTCAATTTGTCCTTGAGCATATTTCTTTGCCTGTTCGTCCCCGTGTTTCAATGTCAGTTCGTAATATTTTATTGCATTTTTTGTGTCGCCTTTTAGTTTGTATGCTTGTGCTATATTGCTTAAAACAATGTAGTCTTTGGGGTTAAGTTTTTCTGCTTTTAATAATGGTTCTAATGCTTTGTCATACTGTTTTTGAAGCATAAAAACTATTGAAAGATTTGATAAACTCTCAATGTGGTCTGGATAGTATTTGAGAACTGTCTCGGCAATTCTTTTCATATTGTCAAGCAAGTCGTCATTTTCTGTATTGTATAGTTGAAGTTGATAGTTTTGAATTGAACTCAACATAAATTCTTTTGGGTCGTCAAGTGGTTTGCTGTCAGCCCAAGTCCATTCGTTTTGATTTATTGCCGAGTAGTCAATTGTTTTGATTATTTCTTTTGTGAAGGTCTCATAATCTTCAATTTGTCCGAACATATAAATTTTCCCAAACCGCATATCAAGTCTGTTTGGGTGCTTTTCAATTCCTTTATTTATCCAGTTGAAACCTTTACTTAAAAGGTCAGGATTGTAATGAATGTCGCCATACATAAAGGCAACAGGTTCTTTTTTTGTAGTGTCTTGGTCCATAATCTGCAAAACATCTTTCCCTTTGGGATTTTGTCCAAGAGTTATAATTTCATTTTTGCTTTTGACTACAAAATAGTTGAAGTAGGCAACAAAAAGTTCAGGGTCGTTACCGTCTGTCTTTTCCCATTTTTCTAAAAGTTGTTGCTGTCCAGAGGTGTCCTTTTTTGAAACCAAGTCATTGAATTGTTGCTTAAATGTCTGTCCGCTTACTTGGTTAAAAAGTAGTGTCAAACCGAAAAGTAAAAATGTTGTTTGTCTGTTCATTGTCTGTCGTCTTAGCATTGGTGGTAACGGTTTGCGGCTTGGCGTAGTGGCGGATTTTTAGCTCTAAAGTTCAATCGAAGAACTGCACTTGAACCTACCACAAAACTGTCAACCGAAGCACTGAACCCGCCATTACGCCAAACCGCTGTTATATGCCGTTTTTCTTCTGTCATTATTTACCGCTTTTTCTTCTGTTGTCGTCCCTGCATAACATTTGGCAATTGTCCGCAGTTGTCTTACCGCCTAAATGCCACGGTGTAATGTGGTCGCCTTCCATTTCTTCAATTTCGTAATGTTCTGTGCAAACTGGGCAAATCCCTTTTTGTCTTTCGTATGCTTCACGTTTTTGTTTGTCACTGAATGCACGAATGTTTAAATACTTTTCTTTTCTTGTAAGAACGTAGTGGTAAATACCTTTTTTATTTTCTACATCTTCGTCCAACATTAAAGTTGTTATTTCATCTTCAAGTTTTTTCGGGTCAAACTTTTTGTCTTTGTATTCATTGTAAAGAAAGCCCCATTTAATGCCTTTCATTTCTTTGCGATACTTTGGGAAAGTCGCTTTTACCCAATTTATAACCGCTTGAAAGTAAAGCCAAAGTTCATTTGCGTTGGGTTCGTGTTGGTTCTTTGACATATATTCTTTGATACTGCCTTTTGAAATCCAATCTATTGCAGTTTCTAAAAATTCCTGTCTGTTTGCCGAACCTGTTAAATAATCGTCACCAATTTTAGGTCTGCTGTTTTTTGAAAAGTAGCGTTTTGCGTCTGAAACCCACGAACCTGAGTAAACTGCGTTTCTCAATTCTTGTGGTGTTAAAACTTTTCCAGCAATATTGATTGTTTCAAACCAATCTAATTTTTCGCTGTCTGTTCCTGAGCAATAATAAACCATCAAAGTGTAGTTCAATATTTGGTCTTGCTTGTCTTTTGGTAAATTATGAAATGCTAAACCATCTATTGAAAAATCTCCGTTCACATATTGGCAAATAGAAATGGTTCTTTGTTGTCCGTCTATGACTTCAAAGTTCCCGTCTTCACGGACTGCCCAATACATAACATTTAAAGGGAATTTTTTTTGCAACGTATTTATTACAGCATCTCTTTCTTTTGGGTTGTAGACAAATTCTCTTTGATAGGGTGGACGAATATCTAATTTACCACCGAAGCCAACAACTCCGTTTTCTTCATTGTCTTGGTAGCCGTTAGTAAGGTCACGGACTGAAATTTCTTTTAGTTCTATTTTCATTTTTGCACTTTCTTATTTCTGATTATTATTCTTGCGTAAGGAACTTCAACAATACCGTTCTTCATCATATAGAGGTCACCATCAACAGCACCACGTTTTTGAACTTCTTTTCGGTATTTTCTGTGTTCTTCCTTATATGGCTGAACACCTATTTCAATGCCTGAATTTGAAATTCCTAAACCAATTATTTCAAATTGGTCAGGGTTATATTTATCTAAAAAAGTAATTGGAACACCCATATAACCTTTATAGTCAACTGGAATATCCTTTGTTTTGTCAACATTGATTGCTTCAAAGTTTTCATAAGTCGGATATTCTTCTGGATTGTAGTTTTTATAAAGTATCAGGTCTTCGTGACGTTTTGAAATATCTAGATTTGTAAACCAGTGAACTCCCGAAACTCTTATCATTCCTTCTTTGTGGTCGCCTGCTGTTGCGTAATCTTCGTAATGTTTGTTTATAAAATGGGCTGCACCGCCTTTAAAACCGTAACCTAACCACAACTTGTCTTCTTTTATAAGTTTGAAAATCTCCTTGTATGATATAGCGTTTTGGTGTCCGACAATTACAAACTTTTTGTCGTATTCTATTAGTTGAGCAACATATTCACGGAATAATGAAAACGGTGGATTTGTTACTACAATGTCGGCTTGTTTTAAAAGTTCAATACACTCTTTGCTTCTAAAATCTCCGTCTCCTTTGAGTTTCTTTACTCCAATTTCGTTTGGGTCGGGAACTTTGTTGTCGTTCCTGTCGCCTTCATAAACCAAATAAATTGCTTGTTCAGATTTGTTCTCGCTGAACAAGTCCATATCTTGATTTTTGTAACAAGTCGCAATGAGTTTTTTAAGTCCAAGTTTTTCAAAGTTGTATGAGAAGAAATGAAAAAAATTGCTTACTCGTGGGTCGTCACAGTTGCAGTAAACTACTTTGTCTTTGAAATGATTTTTGTAGTATCTCAATTCTCGTTCAATGTCGCCAAGCTGAGTATAAAACTCGTCTTTCTTGCTGTCTTTGGCTTTATGTAAATTCTTGTTTTTTGCTTTTTCTGTCATTATGTCGTCCGATTTTTTCACGGTTTCAAAGTTAATATTTTGTTCTTCTGTCTGTCCGTTTTGTTACCTTTACGGTGTCGTCCTAAAATGGCATATAACGTTTTGCGGCTACCAGTAGTTGGCGTTTGGAACACTCAACTGTCTATACCCACAAATGTTGTTTAAAGATACAAAACTTTCTTTACCCCCGTCCGCGCCAATTACTGGTAGGTGCTGTTATAAGCTGGGCGGTTGTGTCCCTCATTGTTTAATGCGATGTCTGCTGATGGTTTGCACTTGCTTGTCTACGGAACACTCTTTTCGGTCTGCGGTGGGTGGGTTGAGTGGTCGCAGTTTAAATTTTTACAGAAGGGAAGGCATTTTTTTTTCACGTCACGCATACACAGGCGGGTGGGAGAATGGCAAGCTCTTTTGCATTTTTTGGTCGTGTAGTGGAATTGTGCGAAATGCAAATGTGCTTGCCATTGTGGGTTTGGAAGTCTATCTGCTAATATGAAAATCCTAAAACAAAATTCAATGAATAACCACCTGGATTAGTATTGGGGCCATTATCAAGTTTTGTTTTGTTCATCGTCCATTTTGAATTTTCAAATGGTAAATAGTAAGCTGCTCTGATACCAAGTATAAGGCGATTCTTAGTGTCGGGCATCTTTATAGAATAGGTTAAATGTGTTGTGACGTCTGCCATAAAATTATTTGAAGTCATTTCAAGCTGATTGCCAATAGACGAAGCATATTGATTATATTGGGTTGAGGAAGGTATTTCCTTTATCACTTTAACAGTTGTGCTCATATAGGTTAAACCAAAGCTGGAATACATTTGGAACTTTTTATTATTAACATAGGAATAACCAAAAAGCGATTGGCCAAAACTTATGGTTCTGATTGAGGACGTGATAGAATCGTTTTTTCTTGATTGAGAATAAACAAATAGTTCTTGTTGGAAAACGATTTTCTTTCGTGAAAATTTAACCATTCCCAAGCCAACCGAAAAATTATTTGAATTTAGCTGAGGATAATTCGATAACCCCAAAACCGAATTTAGTTCAGAAATATCGGGGACTTGAAGCCCATAATATGTAAGAAATTGTTTATTATTTGTTTTCGTTGAATCAGATTGTCCGAACGACAAAAGACCAAACAACAACATCGCTGTTGTTAAATAAAATGTTTTCATAGTACCAAGTTTTAATTAAAAGAAAAATATTTTTAAATCCGTATTCCGATAACTAGTATATCATCTGTTTGCTCATTTGTTCCTTTCCAGTTTTCAATTGTTTCATTTAGTATTTCCTTTTGACTTTCCATGGATTTGGAATTAATTGTAACAAGCAAATCTTTTAACTGTTTGTACTTGAATTTTTTATTGTCCTTCCCCCCAAACTGATCGGCATACCCATCTGTAAAAATATAAAAACTATCGCCTAGTTCCATTTTTACAGAATGATTGGTATAAGGTTTCAGTTCAACTCCGGAATAACCGACAGGCATTTTGTCCGCTTTTATCTCTTCCAAATTACCGTTTTTCCGGATAATGTAAATTGGGTTATTTGCACCCGCAAATTCTATTTTATCATCATAAACGGTACATAAGGCAATATCCATTCCATCTTTATTTTCGTTCTCGCCATGTTGTTTTAAGGAGTTTATAATTTCAGTTCTCAGCAAATTAAGAATTTCATTTGGATTAGAAATTTTATGAGTGTCAACAATTTTATTCAAAAGCGAATTACCCATCATGCTCATTAAAGAACCCGGAACACCATGCCCTGTACAATCAACAGCTGCTACTAAAGGGTTTTTAACTCTCCAACTATTACTACCGTACTCTTTATCTATTGACGGAAATTCTTTTGGGTTTGTGCTAATCCAATAAAAATCTCCACTCACAATATCTTTGGGTTTAAATAAAATAAATGAATCAGGAAAAGCAGTTTTAAATTCATCCTCTGTTGGCAAAATTGCTTCTTGTATTCTTTTAGCGTAATTAATACTATCTGTAATTTCTTGATTTTTATGCGCAAGGTTTAAGCTTAATTTTTTCTTATGGGAATAGCCTCTATAAATAAAAACTGATAATAATAAAAACACCAATAACCCACCGCTTGTTATGTAAACAATCGCTTGTTGCTGTTGTTTTTCTTTAAGTGCTAAAGCGTCTTTTCTTTCTTGCTCGATCTTTGCGATCGCTTCTTTTTTATCGAACTCATATTGTAATTGCAGTTGATATGTTTTTTTAATATTATTCTCGCTTAAAAGAGAATCCTTTGTTTCGGTATATAGCATATAATATTCTAATGCCTTTTTATCATTCCCAATGGATTTGAAATATTCAGCGTATGATTTATATATCTCTTCAGTAATTTTCTTTTTTTTTAGTTTTATCGAAATCTCTAAAGCACGATCTAATAAAGCAGGGACATCGGCATATTTTTTTTGCTTCAAATAAATATTTGCAATGTTTATATATGGCAAAGGGTCAGTGATTATGTTTAGTTTTTGGTTAGTATGAATCGCTTTTTGAAACCAAATGAGAGCATCAGCATAATTGCTCAAGTTAAAATATACCATGCCCATATTATTGAATGATTCTGGTAGTCCTAAACTATCCTTAATATTTTCTCGAATTTCTAATGCCTTACTATAATATTCTAATGCTTTATTGCTTTCACCTTGCTGATTAAAAACAGCACCAATATTATTATAAGCATTTCCTATGCCCAAACTATCTTTGATTTTCTCGTTAATTATTAGCGCTTTATTCAAATATTTTAAAGCGTCTTCATAATTATTTAACTCGAGGTAGAGTAATCCAATATTTGAATTACAAGATTTGATTCCATTAACAAAATTCAATTCCTCAGCTATATGTAGAGCCTTAAAGTAATATTCAATGGCTTGTTGATAATCCCCTTTTTCTTTATTGATAATTCCCAAAAAATTTGAAGCAGCGCCAGTACCTTTTTTATAATCAATTTTTTCTGATAGTATTAACGCCTCTTTTGAATATTTTTCCGCTTTGTCTAAGTTTACTTGATACAAATTCGCTGATATTAAATTTAATAAATCTACCTTGGCGGTATCTCCCTTGATAGTATTAAGTAATGTCACAAGCGAGTCTACAGTATGTATAGATTGAGATGAAGAAATATTATTAATCCCTATTAGAAATAGACAAAGCAAGAATAATCTGCCTTTATATATAGGCAAAAAAAAAGCAGATGAGGCTTGTACGATGCGGTTACTCAAGTTCATTTTTTGAAAGGAAAGAAAATTAATAGAAGAGGATTAAATAAAATGCGGGATAGTTGTGGCTAACCCGCATTTATGATTCAACAAACTTTTATTTTTCTCCAAAAACTTCGGAAGCAAAACCGCCTAAAGCAATTCCGGTTGTAACAGAACCCACGGGTCCACCACCCGATCCAGCTACTGCACCAACAACAAAGCCAATTAAATCAGCCCACTTTATTTTGAATAAATTACCTCCCGCATTTAAATCAACCGCTATTTGATGATAAGGGCTTGATGCAGTTTTTAAAGCGTAATCCCAAAAATTCCCTGAATATATTCCTACTTGAGCTCCACCCATTAGAATCATTTTGTCTTCGGCTGATACGTCAGTCTTAAGAGCAATACGATTGGCATAAGCTGTTAGTCGGAAAGAAATATCAGTACCATCAGCAGTATCTTTTATAATACCAAGCATTATGTTCGTCTGCTCGGCAATAAACGGTGTCATTTCGCCATCTTTAACAAGTTCTCTTAAATAATTATTGAGGCTTGCCTTAATGTTTACTGCGTGATCGTTAGCGGCCTTAAATGAGATAAATTTTCCTCCAGTTATTCCTTCTTGAGCAGTTAGGCGAGTGGTTCCGGTCATCATAAAATTCCAGATTTCGGGATGCGTACCGTTTAATGCCGGGAATGCCACAGCGTATCCATCTAAAAGTTCGTTGTGAATACTTCCAAAACTTGACGTAACAGAATTAAGATAAGGAGGGAATGGGTCGGGAAAAGGAAAAGGAAAGGGAAATGGCCAAGGGAAAGGCCATTGTGGGTAACGTGATCCTGGGAAGCAGTTTGAATTTTCCATAGTAATAGGTTTTAAATTGATAATTATTGATTTATTGACAATGCTAAGTTAATAAAATCAATCATTCTATCAACTATTGAAGGTCAATATGTTAAAAATTATAATCATGGTAGTGTGGGTGGGAGATTGCAGCTTTTTTGCGAGCCTTTGGTCGTGCGGTGGCTTGTGCGGGCTTGCAAAAGTGCTGCAATGTGGGATAGCCAAAACGGCTTTGCCGAAAAAGTGCGGTGGGTGTAAAAATTTAAACTTCTTGTGTTGGGGTCGAGCGGTCGCCCGAGTGTCGCACAGTCAGCCAATTTTTTTTGGAACCGAAATAATTTTGTCGACCGATAAATTGTCTTAGGAAGATGTCAGCCCGCCTTGCTTATAACTTGTATATACCCGAAACAAACTTTCGCAAAGCTACCCTAAAATGGGTGTATATACGAAACTT
>JABTUP010000017.1 GCA_015075325.1 Flavobacteriales bacterium
CATCCTTGCATAACAAGGAATCTTTTTTTTGGTAAATACAATAAACCGTAGAGACGGATGATTATCCGTCTTTTTTTTATGCTGTTAGACGGACAATCGTCCGTCTCTACAAAAAATGGGTTTTACAACCTCACGAGTTACTCCGAAACTTCGGAGTTAAACTTGCGAGAGAGGTTGGATGTAGAATATTCAATTAACCACTTCACCCGACATTGAGCCAAACGCCTGTTATATGCTGTTTTTTTTCACTATTCTTCTACTTTTTTTAATTTCTCAATCAGCTTATATATGTGAGAACCTAATTTGGTAGGATATTCTTCTTGTGGTTTGTCAAGATTTTTAGCTCTCAAAACAGCCGTGTCAATGTTAGGAAGAAAATCATTTGTTTTGAGGTTCGTTTTATTATATGAACCTGTAATTTCTATAATTTTTGTTTCAATATAGTTTCTGTTGCCAATTTTCTTGTTTTTAAAAAGTAACTCCAACTCTTCTTCATTGTATTCTTGAACATCTTTGATGTGGAGCAATAGCCAAAATTCAAAACACGGATTACTCACTGCAACAAACATATTTTCCAAGTCATTGCAGGCTTCAATTATAATTGGAATACTTTTCCACCTATCGGTATCAATTATCATCCAAAGTTCATCTCCTTTTTTAAAGTTGAATTCGTCTTTTGCTTCCTTTTTCAATTTGCTAAAAACGTGATTGGGTGCACTATTAGTGTCGTTAGCACTACGTTTTAATAGATGCAAGTATATCAATTCGTCATTAAACTTGTTTGAATTTTTAAATTCAGAAAAGTATTTTTCTTCGGTTATATTTCCCTCAAAAGCCAATACAAATATTTTCTCCCTTTCGCTAGTATTACTTTCTCTGAAAAATTCTTCTCTTTCGCGAGGCATAACAAAAAGTTTTACTTATTAATTACTGTAAGTTTATTTCTGTTGCCAATTCTTGGAATAGCTTTAAATCTTCCTAACAGGTAGTCCTTGCGAATTTCTTTGTCGAATCTCACATTATATTCTTCGAGAGAATGTAAGTGTGAGGCTCCGTAATTATCCTTTACAGCAAACCAAATTTCATCTTTTCTCAATAGTTTTTGAGTTAATAACGATGATTCGTGGCTCGCTAAAATCAACTGACTATTTATTCCTTTTGATTTTGATAAAAACAAATCTAATAAGTCATAAATCAAATTCGGGTGTAAACTTCTTTCCATTTCATCAATGATGAAAACATTATCTCCTTTCAATAAGTCCATCAATAATGGAATGAAATCCATTATTCTATTTGTACCGTCTGATTCATCACTTGTGTCAAATTTTTCTGGATTGTTAGAATTTTTCACTTTATGCTTTGTCATAAATTTTTCAATGACAATATCATTATTCTTAACCGACAAAAAGTAGGTGGTATTTCCTTTTGAGATTATAGAAGCTCTAATGTTTTCAGATTTTTTACTTAATAAATCTTCTCTTATTTTCTCTAATAAAGGTTTAGGAATATCTATATTTTCAGAATCTATTTTTTCAAGACAAACACCGTCAATTCCCGTATCGAAATAGGATAAAAATTCTTCAAATATGGTAAGTAATTCTTCATCCTGCTTTAACTCAAATTTCAATCCCTCATTATATTTATCATCAGGAAATATAACTTTTAATGAGTTTTGAAACCAATCAATAACATTCAGTAAGTCTTCAATTTTAGAAACGTTTTCTCTGACTTTCCTTGTTCTAATTTCAGTCAAAAACAGTTGATTGTTAGGTGTTCCTTTTGCTATAAAACGAAGAAATTGTTTTTCATCTTCTTTTTTTAGCTTTTGTAAAATATAGTTTAGGTCAAATATTTCCTTATTAGAGAAATTTCTTTCAAATATTTTAACCTCTTTCTTAGCCCCGATTTCATAAAGCCATTCTTCTTTAATTAACTCATTATTGAATGTGAAACCATAAGCGTAATTTTTGCCTTTATGTTGTATTTCATATTCAATTCTCGAATCATCAGTGTTTGATTGTTTGTCAAGTCTAAATTTTTGATAGTCTATTGGTTTTTCAGGCTTACTTCCTCTTAAAACTAATTTCTTTCCAAAATCAATAGCTTTAATCAAATTGGATTTACCCGAAGCGTTAGCTCCAAATAAAACTGCCGTTTTTAAAACAGAAATGCCATTAAGTTTTGAAGTCTTATGGTCAGCCTTTAAACTGCCCTTACCTGGCAACATAGAAAATTTTTGTCTATCACTAAATGACAAAAAATTCTCAACTGAAAATCTTATTAGCATATCTTTTGTT
Organism: Flavobacteriales bacterium; assembly: GCA_015075325.1. Classification (GTDB taxonomy): domain Bacteria; phylum Bacteroidota; class Bacteroidia; order Flavobacteriales_E; family Vicingaceae; genus Vicingus. Next base: position 2,298 of record JABTUP010000017.1, read on the forward strand.
CTTTAATAGTGCAAATGTAGTGATTTTTTCACATCTTGCATTTATTTTTTTGTGTAAAAGTAAAAATAGTTTTGAGGCTCTCATTGTGAGGATAATCGTTCGATAAAATGGCAGCCAACTTCTTTATATGTATGATAAAACTACATGAAATCACCAAAATTTGGGTAAATAAGTGCAGTTCTAATTACATAATATATTCAAATATAAACTTTATTTACAAATCATCAAAAGGACTTATTGTGTTTAGTAGTGTAAATATGGTATTTAATAACTAAAAACAACCAATCGTTTTTCTATTGTTAGTTCAGAAAAGTTAAAGGTTGTTTTTATCCATTCAAAAGTTTCTTTTTGATAGATAAAAACATGGGTGGGGTCGTTTTTGTAATACCAACTGGCAAAGTCAATAGTTGGGTTATAAATATCGGTCATGCAAATGAGTTTTCCGTTGGGTAGCAGCAGTTTTTTAAGTAGTTCAAATTCTTTGTAAGGGTGATGAAAATGCTCTATTACTTCGCAACTGGCAATGTAATGGTATTTTTCGTTCAACAGTTCGGGGTAGTTATGAAAAAATGGGTCGTATTGTTTTATCTGATAACCCGCTTCTTGTAGCATTTTAGAAAGAACGGGTCCTGTCCCTGCTCCAAAATCTAAACCTTTGTGTGTGGTATTGAAATTTGCTTTTACCTTATCAACAATAGGGGAGACGAATTTTTGGTAACCCAAGTCATTCACATCGTTGTTGTGATATTGGTAACGCTCTACTTCTTCCTCGTCAGTTGGGAGTAAATTTCTAGACAAAAATATTCCAAAACAGTTGTCGCACTTATAAAACAATTGTTTGGGTACGTTGTAAAACACTTCACTTTTACTGTTGCATAATGGGCAATTTTCGGTCATTAACTTTTAAATAAGAAAGTACTAACTTATAAAAAGTTTAACACTAAATCAAGTTTTTGCTATTAAACTCACCCCTGATTAATTTCGTTATTTTTTCCCCTCTCTATTGAGAGAAGGGTTAGGGGAGAGTTTTAGCCCAATTTTTAATAAAATTTAATTAAAAAATTGGTAGCGAACACCAATAAAACCTCTTATACCTTGATTAGAAGCATAAACATACGTTGGGTCGAAAGTATAACCGTTGGGGTTGTCGGGCGAATTTACATTCTTATCAAAAGGGTCGTTAGCTCTTAAAATAGAATATTTTGGAGGAGTAAAATTGAGCAGGTTTTTTATTCCACCATAAATTTCCCAACCTTTATTAAATGTTTTGGTAATTTGTATGTTTTGTATGCTATACCAAGGCGAATATGCTGGTCTGAAGTCGTTTTCAACTAAAGGTAATTTCATTGGTCCGTAAAGGTTTCCGCTGTAATCAATTTTTATGTTTGATTTTAAAAACTTGTAGGAAACACCAAATGTTCCTGAAACTTTTTCTGTAAGCAATTGGTCTTCTCTAACCATTCTTCCAAATTCATCTCTATTGTTTTGAAAAACATCGAGCAAGGTTGCTCCAAACATTAATTTAATTGGAGATTTAAAATCTAAATGTGCATTAAAACTCATGCCTTGAGAAACGGCAAATCCATCCAAATTATCGTAAATAATTTTGCTAGGATCAGTTAAATAATCGGGTGTAATTTTATTGTCGAAATAGGTGTAAAACAGGCTAGCATCAAAATTGATAAACCCAAAATTGGTATTGATAAATTGTTGCCAACTTAAGTTCACATTGTAACTTCTTTCAGGGTTTAAACGATTGGCAACAACCACTTCACGGGCACCGCTAAATGCAGCGTGTTCTTCAGTAAAAAGATTAACTACTCTATAGCCACTTCCAAAACTTGCTCTAAAATGTTGCTTTTCGCTTGTTGAAAATTTGTATGCTAGTCGTGGGGTTGTTATGTAACCATGTCTCGAATCGTGATCAAACCGAATTCCCAACAAAATTTTATTTTTTTCATCAATACTATATTCATCCTGAGCAAAAATTCCTGGTAAAATATAGGCATCAGGTTTGTTTTTTGGATTTATAGTATCTGTATTTTGTGTTGCGGGGGTGTTATCATCATAATAATTATATCTAACAGCTGCACCTAAAGTTAAGTGATGAATTTCTTTAATACTTTTATCCCAATACAATTGTCCAAAAGCAATGTTTTGTTGTGCAAAGTAAGGTGTGGCACCATAGGCTGAATTTTGATTATGATTGGAATACGAAAACGATGTAAAAAGATTCTCTTTAGTAGGAAGTTGATATTTTCCTATAATCTCGTACCTGCTCGTATAAATAGATTCGCCATAAATTGAATCGCCTCCTCTAAATTTAGGTTCCCATTGCATTTCTCCTCCCCAACGGTCTTCGTAAATGTATCGAAAAGCAATAGAAGCGTCTTTGTTGCTTTTTCTATCTAAACTCCATTTGTTAAATACCGAAATCCTGTCTTGAAGTGTTACATCAGTAAAATTATCGCCATTGTTATCAATTGGTATTGCATAATTAAAATAATTAACACCCAAAACTGATGTTGTTTTTTTTAATTTAAATTTAGTTGAAACATCAGTATTTACTTCAAGCCAACTGGTGGTAAAAACATCAAACGAAAAATCGGGAGTTTTTTCGGGAGTTTTTGTTATTACGTTTATTAAACCTCCAACAGCTTCCGAACCATATAAAGTAGATGCTGGTCCTTTTACAATTTCCATTTGTTCAATCATGCTGTTTGGTATCCCGTTTAATCCATAAACGGTTGCTAGTCCGCTAACTATTGGCATGCCGTCTATAGTAATCATAGTGTACGGACCTTCCATACCGTTAATATGAATATCGCCATTATTACAAACCCCACAATTTAATTGAGGTCGAACCCCATTTACTATTTGTAGTGATTCAAAAAGAGCAGGAGTAGGGTTTTTCATGAAAAATTTTGGGGTATAAACTTCAATTGGAGCAACCGATTCCATTAAAGTTACCTCTTTTAATGTTCCGGTAATTACCACTTCGTTTAATTGATGTTCCATTTTTTCCATTTCAATTTGAATGGTAGTTGTTTCGTTTGGTTTTATTTCAACGCTCTTTTTAAAGTTTTTAAAACCTATTGCAGAAATTTGAAGAATGTATTTTCCTGTTGGAATATTTTCGAGTATAAATTTGCCATTTTCACTACTTGCTGTTCCATATGAAGTACCTGTTAATCCAACATTCGCAAAAGAAACAGCTTCTTTGTCTACTTTAATTATACCTTTAACTGTACCTTTTGTTTGTGCCAAAAGAAAACTTGGAAAAATGATAAATAAAGCCAGTAATCGCATCTTATTTTTATTTAGACTAATTATAAATAATAATGCAAATCTCACTTATTAGAAGTGTATTATCAATACCATAAAAAAGGTATTTTAAATTTTCTTTACTAAAAACTTAAAGACTGATTATTTAAAAAATTGGTAACGAATCCCAATAAAAGCTCTTATACCTTGGTTTGAAGCGTAAACATACGTGGGGTCGAAAGTGTATCCATTCGGATTGTCGGGCGAGTTTACATTTTTATCAAAAGGATCGTTTGGGCGAAGAATAGAATATTTTGGAGGAGTAAAATTGAGCAGGTTTTTTATTCCACCATAAATTTCCCAACCTTTATTAAAAGTTTTGGTAATTTGTATGTTTTGTATGCTATACCAAGCAGAGTATTCGGGTCTGAAGTCATTTTCTACTAAAGGTAATTTCATTGGTCCGTAAAGGTTTCCGCTGTAATCAATTTTTATGTTTGATTTTAAAAACTTGTAGGAAACACCAAATGTTCCAGATATTTTTTCGGTAAGCAGTTGGTCTTCTCTAACCATTCTTCCAAATTCGTTTCTGTTCATTTGATATACATCTAAAACGGTAGCTCCCAACGAAATTTTTATGGGCGATTTAAAATCGAAACTGGCATTAAAACTCATGCCTTGCGAAACAGCAAATCCATCCAAATTATCGTAAATAATTTTATCTGGGTCGGTTTCGTAGTCGGGTATAATTTTATTGTTGAAAAAGGTGTAAAACACACTTGCATCAACATTGATGAAACCAAAGTTGGTATTGATAAATTTTTGATAACCAATGTTTCCATTATAACTTTTTTCGGGGTTTAATTTGTTTTTTATTTCAACCGTTCTAGCACCTGTTACTGCTGCATGGTCTTCGGTAAATAAGTTAACTACACGGTAGCCTGTTCCAAAACTCAGTCGGATGTGCTGTTGGTCGGAAGGCGACCATTTGTAATTTAACCGTGGAGTGGTAATGTAACCGTGTCGTGAATCGTGGTCTAAACGAATTCCTAGTAACAATTTATTTTTCTCGTTCAAATAAAATTCGTCTTGAGCAAAAAATCCAGGCAACCAAAATTGCTCGGGTTTATTGATAGGATTTAATGAGTCGGACGTTTGGGTTGCAACCGAATTGTCGTCGTAATAGTTGTAACGAAGAGCTGTTCCTATGGTTAAACGATGTAATTCTTTAATTTTTTTATCCCAATAAACTTGACCAAAAGCAATGTTTTGCTGAGCAAGATAGGGAATATTTCCGTAAACCGAATTTTGGTTGTGGTTGGAGTATGAAAATGAACTAAAAATATTTTCTTTGGTAGGTAGTTGGTATTTTCCAACCAACTCGTATCGGCTGGTGTAAATCGATTCACCATAAATACTATCGCCTCCTCTAAACTTTGGTTCCCATTGCATTTCTCCGCCCCAGCGATCTTCGTAAATGTATCGAAGAGCAACAGAAGCTTCTCTGTTTTCCTTTCGTTTAAAACTCCATTTGTTAAAGAATGCAATTCTATCTTGCAGGGTGGCATCAGTAAAATTATCGCCGTTGTTATCAATGGGATTAGCGTAGTTAAAATAATTGATGCCCAAGATTGAAGTAGCATTCTTAACTGAAAATTTGGTGGAAACGTCTGTATTTACTTCTAGCCAACTGGTGGTAAAAACATCAAACGAAAAATCAGGATTTTTTTCAGGGGTTTTAGTTATTACATTAATTAAACCACCCACAGCCTCCGAACCATATAGGGTAGAAGCAGGACCTTTAACAATTTCCAGTTGTTCAATCATGCTGTTGGGAATTCCGTTTAATCCATAAACAGAAGCTAAACCACCAACAATTGGCATCCCGTCAATGGTTATCATGGTGTAAGGACCTTCCATGCCGTTGATGTGAACATCGCCTGTGTTACAAACGCTGCAATTTATTTGTGGACGAACCCCGTTTACTATTTGTAAGGCTTCAAACAATGCAGGAGTTGGATTTTTACGAAAAAAAACAGGGGTAAAAACTTCGATTGGAGCAACCGATTCTATTAACGAAACTTCGTTTAATGTTCCAGTAATTACCACTTCGTTTAATTGTTGTTCCATTTTTTCCAATTCCAATTGAATGGAAACGGTTTCATTGGGTTTTATTTCAATGGTTTTTTTTATGTTTTTATAACCAATTGCCGATGCTTGTAAAGTATGTTTTCCAGAAGGTAGGTTATCCATTTTAAAAAAACCTTGTTCGTTTGATGATGTTCCTAATGAAGTGCCACTAAACCCAATGTTTGCAAATGGTACACCACTGCGTTCGCTCATAATTCGTCCTTTAATGTTTCCAGTGTTTTGACCGAACATTGTTGAATTGGCAAGGAAAAATAGTAGTAAAAAACGCATTTAATTCTAAATTTATGTAAAACTAAACATAAATTTAGATAAGTCTAAAAAATATTTTACACAAATACAATGTTGTTTTAAAAGAAATAAAAAAAATTAAAAAGTTGTGGTTAAATACAAACCAAATTCGTTGCCATTGTAATATGGAAGAAAAGAAGTGTTTTTGCTTTTATTAAAAGGATTGAAATTCTTAAAAGGCTCAAAATGATAAACCACGTTGGTTACCAAAAAACCAATTCCGGCAGCCGAAACCACATCCGACAACCAATGTCGGTTATTGATTATGCGAAAAGCACCAGTGGTTGTAGCAATTGCAAATCCGCTGTAAGCTAGTACAGGATGCTCATCTTTAAATTCGTGATACAAAACCGTAGCACCAACAAAAACCTGTGATGTGTGTCCCGAAGGAAAAGCATGAGGCGAATTATCGGGTCGTTGTTTATTCATGCCTCGTTTTATAGAATGAACAAATATGGCGGTGGTTAATTGGCTAATGGCTAAGTACTTTGTTTGATCGAACCAGTGATTTTTGGCTTTTAATCCCATGAGGTCGGCACCATACATTTCGAGCATAGGAATGTACTGTATGTAATCATCTATCGGAAAATTGAAATCGTTGCCAACTTGGTTTCTTACATTTTTAGCAACGTCTTTTTCAAAGGAGCTTCTGTTTAATGCAAATCCAGTAATAATAAGTGTTGTGGGAAAAATACTTTTGGTTAAAATGCTTTTTTTGGGTTTGTTTTCATTTGCAGAAATTGAATCAACCTGAGCAGCAGCTTGTTTTAAGCAACCTAAAAATAGTACAACCAGTAAGAAGAGTTTTAACTTTAACATCGAAGCAAAACTAAAAAAAAAGAGGTTGATATTTATCAACCTCTATAATTGTTTGTCAAATCTCTTGAATTAATTTAAAATCATTTCAATACAATCAACAGTTTTCGATTTTTTCACACTCAATGCTTTAGAGTAGTTTAAAATGTTGTTGATGGTTTGTTTTTTTGGAGAGCGTTCTGGTTCTGCTGTTTCCAAGTTGTTTAATGATTCTTTTAATGTTTTTTCGTTTTGTGCTAATTCAAGAAATTCTAAATGAGTAAAAGTTTGCATAGGCGTTTTTTAGATTTAAGTTAGTTACGGTTCATTAACGTAATAATTTGTTGCATATTGTATAAAAATAAAAAATCCCGAAAGTATTTTTTCGAGATTTCTTAATCAACTAAAAACAAAACAAATTATTTATTGGATAACTAATGAAATATTTTTTTCTTCAACCATTTTTCTAAGATTAATTAAAGCGTAACGCATTCTGCCAAGTGCAGTGTTAATGCTAACATTGGTCATGTCGGCAATTTCTTTAAAGCTCATATCAAAATACAAACGCATCATGATCACTTCTTTTTGATCGTTGGGCAGGTGTTTTATCAATGTTTTTAAATGCTTGTACAACTGAGTAGATTCAATGCTTTGTTCTACATTTTTTTCAGGACTGGTTAGTACATCAAAAATATCGAAGTCTTCTGCACCTTTTACCATTGGCATTCGGCTGTTTTTTCTGAAATAATCAATCATTAAATTGTGAGCAATACGCAACACCCAAGGCAAAAATTTACCTTCATCATTGTAATTGCCTTTTTTAATCGTGTTTATGGCTTTAATAAACGTATCTTGAAAGATGTCTTCAGCCAATTCTTCGTCTTTAACCTTATAGTAAATATAGCTGTAAACTCTGTTTTTGTGACGCAAAATTAATTGCTCAATTGCATTTTCATTGCCTTTAATATAAGCATGAATAAGTTCTTGTTCAGTAAGTTTGGAAAGTATCATAATATCTACTTTTAGTGGTTAAAATATGTAATTCCTCAAAAGGAACTGTAATTTAAAAAAAGTAGATATTTCTTATAGGCGATATTTTTTATTTCAACTTAACGTAAAGCTTATTGTTTTTATTGCATTTACGCTACAATTAATTTTTTGTTACCGTCAAAACTACTAAAAAGAAGAGTAATTTTGTATTTTTTAACAAAATTTAACCTCTAGCTTTATTAAATGAAATTGTCGGAAGCCAATAAAATAGATGCCAAACACTTTATTTTTATTAAAGGAGCTAGGGTACACAATCTTAAAAATATTGATGTTGCAATAGCTCGAAACAAATTTACGGTAGTAACTGGTTTGTCGGGTTCGGGTAAGTCGTCGTTAGCATTCGACACCTTGTTTGCCGAAGGTCAGCGAAGGTATGTCGAGAGTTTATCATCGTATGCTCGTCAGTTTTTAGGAAAATTAGAAAAACCCGATGTTGACCATATTTATGGAATTTCTCCTGCAATAGCTATCGAACAAAAAGTAAATACAGTAAACAAACGCTCTACCGTTGGTACTTCAACCGAAATTTACGATTACCTAAAATTGCTTTTTGCTCGAATTGGAAACACCTATTCTCCGGTTTCGGGAAATTTGGTTAAAAGAGAAACGGTAAATGATGTTGCCAGATGGTTTAGCCAATTAAAAAATAACGATAAGGTTTATTTAATAGCTACCGTTCAGTTAGAAAACAAAAGTGTTAAAGAACAGTTGGATTTATTGCTTAAACAAGGTTTTAGCAGGGTTTGGCTAAACAATAAAGTTGAACGCATTGAGCAAATTAGCGAAAAACAGTTTTCAACTACCTGCATCGATGTGTTAATCGACCGATTTGTTATTGACCAAACCAACGAAGACAACGAAAGCAGAATATACGGGAGCATAGAAACAGCTTTTTACGAAGGAAAAGGTTCGTGTAAAGTTATTTTGGAAAGCAATGGAAAACTAACCGAAAAAACGTTTAACAATAAATTTGAATTAGATGGTATAGAATTTAGCGAGCCCAATACTCATTTTTTTAGTTTTAACAACCCAGTTGGAGCTTGTAAAACCTGCGAAGGTTACGGAAGTGTAATTGGAATTGATGAAAATTTGGTTATCCCCAATAAGCTGTTGTCGGTTTATGAAGATGCGGTTGTTTGTTGGAAAGGCGACAAGATGAAAAACTTTAAAGAACAATTGGTTTTACATTCATCGGAATTTAACTTTCCTATTCACAAACCCATATACGAACTATCTAAAGAGCATTACGAACTGTTGTGGAAAGGAAACAAATACTTTGAAGGATTAAATCAATTCTTTAAAATGTTGGAAGCAGAAAGCTATAAAATTCAATACCGTGTAATGCTTTCGAGATATAGAGGTAAAACAGTTTGCCCCGATTGCAAAGGCACTCGATTACGAAAAGATGCGAATTATGTGCAAATTGACAACCATTCCATTACGGATTTGGTGTTGATGCCAATTACCGAATTAGCTGATTTTTTTTCAAAAATAAAATTATCCAAACAAGACGAAGAAATTGCTCATCGGTTATTAATTGAAATTAAAAGCAGGGTTCAGTTTTTAAAAGATGTTGGTTTGGGTTATTTAACACTCAATAGGTTGTCGTCAACACTTTCGGGTGGAGAATCGCAACGAATAAACTTAGCAACATCGCTGGGCAGCAGTTTGGTAGGTTCCATGTATGTTTTAGACGAGCCAAGCATTGGTTTGCACTCAAAAGACACCGAAAATTTAATAACTGTTTTAAAAAGTTTACGCGATGTTGGCAATACCGTTATTGTGGTTGAACACGATGAGGATATTATAAAAGCTGCCGATGAAATAATTGATTTAGGTCCTTTTGCAGGGCATTTAGGCGGAGAACTTGTTTTTCAAGGCGATATAAAAGCATTGTATAACGATAAAAAAAGCCTTACTGCTCAATATTTAAATGGAATTGAAAAAATTGAAGTTCCCGAAAAGCGAAGAAAATGGAGTAAATACATCGAAATTACTGGGGCTCGTGAAAACAACCTCAAAAATGTTGATGTCAAATTTCCGTTACATACGTTAACCGTTGTAACAGGAGTTAGTGGCTCTGGAAAATCATCGTTGGTAAAAAACTGTTTGCTTCCATCAATAAAAAAAATGTTTGAAGGTTATGCCGAAACATCGGGGCAACTCGATAAAATATCGGGCGATATCAAACAAATTAGAGGCGTTGAATTTGTAAATCAAAATCCTATCGGAAAATCGTCGCGTTCAAATCCAGTAACCTACATTAAAGCGTACGACGATATACGAAACCTGTTTTCTTCTCAAAAACTAGCTAAATCAAGAGGCTTTAAACCTTCTCATTTTTCGTTTAATATTGATGGTGGAAGGTGTGATGTGTGTAAAGGAGAAGGCGAAATTACTGTTGAAATGCAGTTCATGTCCGACATCCATTTAAAATGTGAAGTGTGTAATGGCAAGCGGTTTAAAGATGAAATTTTAGAAATTAAAGTGGGCGACAAACACATTGCCGATGTATTGGAAATGACTATTGATGAAGCAATTGTTTATTTTAGTTCGTTAGAAGATACCAACGCCAATAAAGTTGTTCAGAAAATAAGCACATTGCAAGAAGTTGGTTTGGGTTATGTTCATTTGGGGCAATCATCTAACACATTAAGTGGAGGAGAAGCTCAACGCGTAAAATTGGCTTCATTTTTAGGTAAAAAAGATACCACCGAAAACTTACTTTTTATTTTTGACGAACCCACTACCGGGCTTCATTTTCATGATATTAAAAAATTATTGAAAGCCTTTAATGCGTTAATTGCACAAGGACATTCGCTTATTGTAATTGAACATAATTTAGATGTTATGAAATGTGCCGATTGGATTATCGATATTGGCCCAGAAGGTGGAGATAAAGGTGGTTATATAGTATTTGAAGGAATTCCCGAAGATTTAGTAAAATGTAAAAAATCATTTACAGGAAAATATTTGGAAGATAAATTATAATTAGCTATCTTAGTGGTTTATAGAAGCTTAAATTGTTTTACAGTTGAAAGAAGTTGTTTTAAAAAAATCAAAGATATTGTTCAGAAACGATGGGTTAGTTGAAGTAATTTTTGGACATCATGCAGTAATTGATTTAGATGATTGTTACGACATCCTAAATGTTTACAAACAAGAATTAACAGAAAAAAAAGCCCCCATACTTCATGTGCTAGGCAATTACACAAATTTTACTTCTGAAGCCAAAGTTTATGGAGCATCTCCAGAAGGTTTATCCTTTTCTATTGCAGAAGCGTTTCTTTACAATTCATTGCCACATCAAATAATTGGTAATTTTTATTTATCCATTAATAAACCGAGTGTTCCAACCAAATTTTTTAAATCCAAAGAAGAAGCAGAAACTTGGTTAAAAACTTTCCTTTAAAGAAGTTAAAAAATTAACAATTAAATCCCCTCTAGAAAGAGGGGTAAGGGGAGTGTTGATAAAAGAACTCAATTTTTGAATCCTCTTTTAAAAAGTAGTTAATTTGAAGATGAGTTATTATTTGCAAAATCAGTTAAGTTATCAGCACCCTTGTATTTTAAATACCCCGCAACAACATTTATCCATTGTAGTAGTTGTTCCATGTTTTAACGAAACTCACTTAATAAAATCGCTCGAAAGTTTAAACAATTGTACGTTGCCAATAGGATTGGTAGAAGTTATAACGGTGTTCAACTGTTCAATTGCTGATGATGAAAAAATTAAACAAGCCAATTTAACCATGTTAAATGAAGCACTTGTTTGGTTAAACAACAATGCTAAAAAAGGAATTGATTTTTATTTTATTGAAGCCAATAATTTACCTGTAAAAGATGCAGGAGTTGGTTTGGCTCGAAAAATTGGAATGGACGAAGCTGTTGTTCGTTTTGAACAGCTCAATAAAGACGGTGTTATTGCCTGTTTTGATGCCGATTCAACTTGTGCAGCAAATTATTTGGTTGAACTCGAAAAACATTTTGAACAACATCCCAAATCACCAGCGTGTTCTATTTATTTTGAACATCCTTTGCAGGGAAATGAATTTTCGAAAGCGAATTACCAAGCCATTGAGGCTTACGAATTGCATTTAAGAGTTTACAAAAATGCACTTCAATTTTGTGGTTTTCCCTTTGCCTTCCATACCATAGGTTCGAGCATGGCGGTAAAAAGTAAAGCTTATCAAAAGCAAGGAGGAATGAATAAACGAAAAGCAGGGGAAGATTTTTATTTTCTTCAAAAAATGATGGCACTTGGAAATTTTACAGAACTAAATTCAACAGCCATTTTTCCATCACCACGAGTTTCGGATAGAGTTCCTTTTGGTACAGGAAGAGCCATGCAAAACTATTTAACCAACGAACAACATGCGTACACCACTTATGCTCTTCAATCGTTTTTAGATTTAAAACAATTTGTTGAGCAGTTAGATTATTTATACCACAACTCTGAACTTAATTTGCCTTTATCAGTTTTGGAATACCTAAAAACCATTTCTTTCGATGAAAATATAGTTAAGATAAGACAAAACAGTACTTCGTTAATTCACTTTAAACAGTTGTTTTTTAATTGGTTTAATGCCTTTAAAGTGCTAAAGTTTGTTCATTTTGCTCGCGATAACTATTATTCTGATGAAGATGTGTTTGATGTTGCTAATGAATTATTACAACAGCTCAATAAATCAACTTGTAAACAAGCTAATTTATTGGCAGAGTTTAGAAAAATTGACATGAATCATTTCTGAAAAACATTTGGCGATTTCACCATTTTTGGAACCAACACATTTGCAACAGTATATCTAATAATATCTGGATTATTGTAGTTGATTACTATTGCAGCACACACATCAATTAGTTTTTCTAAAAAACTTAATATTTTGCTTAAAGCAGATTCATTATTAAAATTGTTTATCATATTCGAGCTTTTTTCTTCAATAGCGTTGCCATAAGCAATAATTTTTGGAAAATGCTCCTCAATTGATTCAAAACCAAAGTTTGACGTGAAAAAGAATCCAATTAAAAATTCATCTGAATATTTATTTTTTGGACTATAATTGATTACCCATTTTCCTTCACTTGTTGTTAAGTCGTTTTTACTAATAATACTATGTGGTAATCTTTTTTTGCTCGGTAAACTGGTATAATTGGTCGATTTTTTATATTTCGGTAACGCGTATTCAGTTTTTACTACTAGCAAATTTGTTTCTAATTTATTATTCGGATATTTCATAACCCATTCATCAAAGTTTATATTGTTTTCCATGTCTTTTAATGCCGATTTTATATCGCCTTTATCCATGTAAACATAGTGAGCCGTTGCGGTTCGATGAAATACTTCTGGAGCGTTTAATTGTAACAAAGCTAATTCCTGCTTGAGTTCTTCAACAGTAATGTTTATTTCATTTTTAATAATCGAATCGTTGTTTCTGGGTAACTCAATTTCTTGAGCTGTAGCATGGTTGAACAGTATTGCAACTATTGCTACTGTTTTAATGGTTTTCATAGGTTTAAATGTTAAGGTTAGCTAATAAATGCTAACACGAGTGAATAATGTTAATTTAGTATAGGCCTATAATTGCTATACTAAATTTAATTGATTTGGTTTGAACAAATAAACTAACGGTAGAAAAAGCTTTGTTTACGGTAATTTTGATGTAGTTTTGAAGAAACTACCCAATCAAAAAAATACAAGGGCGTTTGTTAAGGTCTAATTTAGTTTCTTTTTTCCAATCCTCAATTGATTTGGTGTATATTTCTTCGGTGAATAAGGTAAGATCAACCGCAACACAAAGTTTGGTATTGTTGTTTAGCGAGGTTAAAATGTCTTTAAAAATGGCTTGATTGCGAAAAGGAGTTTCGATAAACAGTTGCGTTTGTTTTTCTCGAAAGGCATTGCGTTCCAACTCTTTTAATTTGTTTACCCTTTGTTTCTGTTCAATCGGTAAATAGCCATGAAAACAGAAACTTTGTCCGTTAAATCCACTAGCCATTAACGATAACAAAATAGATGAAGGACCAACCAATGGAACTACTTTAATTTTTTTTTCTTGAGCCAATGCTACCAATTCGGCACCAGGGTCGGCAACACCAGGGCAGCCAGCCTCCGATAATATACCCATGTTTTTACCTTCCAAAAGTGGTTTTATAAATGTAGGGTAATTGCTGGATTCACTTCTTTTTCCTATTTCAAAAAATGTTAAATCTTCAATGGGTTTTTGTATTCCTGCTTTTTTTAAAAACCTACGTGCCGTTTTAATATTTTCTACAGCATAAACATCAATTTCATTTAACAGCACATTATTGTATTCAGGAATTACATTGTTTATTGGCGATTCGCCCAAGGTAATTGGTATTAAATATAATGTGCCGAATTTATTCATGCTATTTAAATGGGTTTGAATTTTGATTAGCTTTTGTAATTTCAAAAAAATATTTTTCAATATTTTCTTCGGTAGAACGCTCGGCAGAACCTCCAGGACGTGGAGCAGGAGCCGAAATGATGTTTAGTTTGTCATCAATAAAAATATACGTTGGAACAGTTGCAACCGAAAAATCGTCTAGCAACTTTTGATTTTTACCGATGTGTAAAAATTTCCAAGTATACGTTGGGTTTCTTTTAAGAAAATTATTCATTTTATCGATGTTGTTGTCGGTGCAAATACTCAAAAATTCGATGTCGTTACCGTATTTTTTATACAAAGTTTCCATTACTTTCATTTCCTTTTGACTAGGAATATTCCAAGTTGCCCAAAAATTGATGTACAAGTATTTTCCTTTAAACGATTGTAATGAAATCAGTTCGTTGTGTTGGTTGTATAATTTAAAATCGGGAGGAGTAGTTCCTTTATCAAGCTTTTTTTCGGTTAACAGTTGTAAAATTTCGCTAGCAATAATTTTTTGCTGAGGATAAATTGAACCATTTTTTTGCTCGTTGAGCATTGAAATAATGTTTTTTCTGGTAAAGTACTTATCGTTGGCTATACGAAGCAACCCGTAAATCCCAAAAAGTTGTTTAAACTCTTCTTGTTCTAAAAAAGGATATTTTGCTAGAGCAGTATTGTATGCTTTAAAAGATGCTTTGTCGTTAATGGCTTTAATTACATCTAGCCCGCTTACTTGCATAGTCATGTCTTTTAGCTCAGATTTAAAGAAATCTTTAAAAAAAGTCATGTATTCGGCATTGTTGTAGAGTACGGGTTTTTTATCGAGGTATTCTAAATATAAATTGGCTTTAGTGTTTTTACTGTTTTTTCCTGTTTGATTGTCGTTATAAGATACATCAATGGTTGTTTCGAGCTGAGCAATTGAATAAATAATGTGATTTTTTACAAAATCGGATTTCATGCTTTCAACTTCTTTTAGCATTTTGGTTTTAAAAGCTTTAATTTTTGGTTCAACAGAGCGGTCGCGTTTTACAAAAAGCAGGTAGTTTTCGTCAAAAAAAGCATCGTATTTTTGGTTGTATTTTTTTATTTCTTGGTTCAGTTCGTTGGGTGCTGGAAAATTGAATTTTAAAGACATCTGTTTGTCGTAAATTCTACCTTTGTTAAACTCTTCGCTATAACTAAGCGATATGTTGTAAACACTACCAGGTTCGGCAAAAAACCAGGTGGTTTTATCTTCAATTTTTAAGTAAATTTTACTTATGGATGATAGCTCAACATCAAAACTAAAGGTTTCGTCTTTGTTAATGGTAATATAGCCCAAGTGCTTTTTGTTGTTGGTAATGTAATCGGTAAAAGTGTAAACCGACAACTCTTGGTCGCCAAACCCTTTAGCAAACCCTTTAATAACCGTTTTTGAAGCGAAAAGAAAGTTAGCACAAAAAATCAAAACAACAATAAAGATTAATTTTCTTAGCATAACTGATTTAAAACTTAAAATGGTGTTGAATAGCTTCGGGAACAAATTTACTTGCATCGCCTTTGTTAATAATAATATCACGAACAATAGTTGAATTTATTGCCATCAACTCTGGTGAAGTGAGTAAAAAAATGGTTTCAATTTCGTTGTTGAGCATTTTATTCATCAAAGCAATGTTGCTTTCGTAGTTGTAATCTATTGGGTTTCGAAGTCCTCGTAGTAAATAATTGGCATTTATTTTTTTACAAAAATCAATGGTTAAACCTTCGTAAGCAACCACTTCAATTGTTGGGTGATTTTTGAATGTTTCTTTTAGCCAATTCATTCGTTGTTCTAGGGTAAAGAGGTAGTTTTTAGCTGTATTGGTTCCAACGCCTACCACAATTTTATCGAAAAGAGGTAAAGCACGTAAAATAATATCTTCGTGTCCTTTGGTTATGGGGTCAAACGAACCAGGAAATAGAGCAGTTTTCATTAGTTGTTAGTTATCAGTTTTCAGTTCACAGTCTTCAGTCTTCAGTCTTCGGTCTTCGGTCTTCGGTCTTCGGTCTTCGGTCTTCGGTCTTCGGTCTTCAAACTTCCCACAAAACTACTTATTCTCCAACATAAATCGGTACACCAAACGAATTTTAAAAATAAGACCATCGTTAAAATCGTAGTTTAATGGTTGTTGTTTAGAACCAAATGCAAAGGCCGAAAGTTTAAAATCTAGTTTATCATCGGCATCATAAATTCGAAAACTTCGAGCAACGGAATAACCAACCTGAGGTTCAATTAAAATGCGATACGAGGGGAAATTAAATTGAACATAAGCAAACAATTCGTTGGTGGTTTTGGTGATGTAATTGTTGTTAAAATCGGAAGCATAAAAACTTTTAACTATTGCATTAAAAGCAGCACCTTTTTTAATGTTTTTAGTGAGTTCGTAGTTTAAATCGGCACTAATGGGAAGTGTAAAATTGGCTTCCAGCTTTTTATTTTTACTTTGGTAATAAAAACCAAGTAACGGAACAACAAAAGGACCAAACAATTCTTGATTAAAATAAATTCCAAGTCGATATTTAAACAATTCCGATTTTTTAATGTTGTACAATGCTATTCCTCCAAACTGAAAATGTTTTTGGCTTAATCCGTTTTGTAAATCGGAAGCAATTTTGGGTAAAAACACATAAGTTCCAGTTACCTTTTCGGAATGTTTATAGTTTAATCCAAATTTGGGGTTAATGGTGTAAAAGGTATTTCGGCTGCTCGGTTCGTTTACTAAGTTAATTTGTTCAAATAAAACCCCTGTTAAAAATGTTTTGGTTGAGTCTAAAACTATAGGCAAAGTAATATCGGTACTAAATTCTTGAAGTTGGGTTTTAATTCCTTTTAGGCTGTCGTAGCTGTTAAATGGAGTGGTGGAATAGTTGATTTTAACCAAATCGACATAGTTTTGGGCATTAGTCCAAGTGGCGGAAAACGTGATAAATATTATTAAATAAAACCTCATTATGCACCTTTAATTTGTTCAAACTTCTTTTTCCAATTTTCGGCGTTTTTGTTGTAATAATCGTCGATATGAACGCTATCTTTTTTTCTAAAATCGCCACCCCAACGCAATTCTCCATCAGCTCTAATTAATCCAATAAATTTTGCAACAGGCTCCGGTAAAGTAGGTTTTGATAAAGCAGTAGAATTACACCAATTTTTATAATCGTTGCCATATCTCACGTTCATGTCAATGGCGTGCCCAACCATGTGGTTCGACATTTTTGATGGGGTAACAATAGCACCAGAAACATTAGCATCAATTCGGTAACTACTTGTTACATGAATTAAAATTGCACTGTCTTTGGCGTATTGGTTTATTCGTTTGAGTGCAGCCACAAAATCGTTGTCGGCAACCACACGTTTTCCAACAAAATTTGAGGCAGAAAAATCAACTAAAGGGTTGGAATTTTCGCTCACTATTTCGGTTAACGAATATGCTGTTTTCCAATGGTTTCCATAAAATGAAGCCAGTTTTTCAACAATAAGTTGAGCCAATTCTTTTGTTAACTTTTTACCATCAACATCAATTTTATGGTCTTTACCAAATTGAACAACAGCTTTGGAGGTTAAATCACCATAATCGCCATCGTTTTTGTATTTATTCCATTGTAGCGTTTTTCCATAACCCAATTCGTTTAACAAGGTTTGAAGGGCTTGTATTTTAACTTTCTGTTTGGATTTGTAGCAATAAACATTTTCTATTTTATTCGAATCAACATCATCAGCTAAAATTTGTAATTCATCTAAAGTATCGTGTCGTTTTAGCATGAGTTCAGCGGTGTTTTTGTAAATAAAACTGCCATCGCCATTTAGCTTGTTTTTAGCTAAAAATAAAGCAACAGTTTGTTGTGTTAAATTGCCATAACTACCATCTGCTCCATATTTGTCAAATTGTAATTCATCAGCAAAACCTAATTCGTTTAACAAAGTTTGAAGGTTTTTGGTAGCTTTATTTTTTGAAGATTGTTTTTCTAGCTTGGTTGTAGGAGTTTTAAAGTACTCGAGCAATTCGTGTTTTATGCACATGGTTTTGTTGTTTGGTTTTGGTAAATATACAAAACCCCGATAAAAAATCAATTTTTATCTTAATTTTAAAGCCTCATGGATGTAATTAAAATCATAGAACAATACAAGAGTTTAGCACTTGATAATGTGGTTGATTATACAAGATACAATCAACATACGTTGTCTTTCCATAGCACAGCACTTGAAGGTTCAACACTTACAAAAATTGAGACTCATCTTTTGTTAGATGAAGGTGTTACTCCTAAAGGTAAAAAAATTGAAGAATCGTTGATGGTAAAAGACCATTTTGATGCCTTATTGTTTACTCTTAAAATGGCAGATAGAAAGGAAAAAGTTAGTATTGATTTGATAAAAAGAATTAATGCAGAGGTTTTAAAATCAACAGGTAAAATATATTTTACTGCTTTTGGCGATATAGATTCATCAAAGGGCGAATTTAGAAAAGGTAATGTTAGGGCAGGAGATAGGTATTTCCCTAATTTTGATAAAGTTCCGAAATTAATGGAAGAATATTGTTTAACACTTTGTGAGAGGATAAATACCTCTGCAAATGACGTTGTTGAGCAATTAAAAATCTCCTTTGCTGCTCATTTTAATTTGGTTTCTATTCACCCGTTTTATGATGGAAATGGAAGAACTTCGAGATTAATGATGAACTTTATTCAACAACAATTTAGATTGCCTTTGGCAATTGTTAATAAAGAAGATCGAATTGATTATGTTGAGGTTTTAGAGAAAAGTAGAAAAACCAATGAAATAAACTATTTTTATGATTTCATGTTTCAACAATACATTAACTTTTTAAAATCAGATATAGAAAAATATATCCAACAAACTCAAAATAAAAATAATAAAGGTTCAGGAATGAACTTTCTTTGGTAACTAAATTTATGGATATCACATCAATATTACTTCTGCTTCTTGGCTCAGTGCTTGGTTTTTTTATAGGGTTTTTTGTAAAAAAATCGCAACAAAATGAAGCAACTAACGATGACGAGCTAAAAACATTAGCTACAGAAAACACCAAATTAGCAACTCGACTAGAAAATGCTGAACAGGTTTTTAAACAACAAAAAGAAAAAGAAGAAAAGTTGGTTACTCAAAACAACGAGTTGTTAACGCTTTCGGCTCAGTTGGAAACTCAAAACAGAAACTTAGAAGAAAAATTAACTGAACAAAAAGCCGAAATAGAAAAAATTCAACAACGCTTTACTCTTGAATTTCAAAATATTGCCAATAAATTATTAAAAGAAAACTCAAGCGAATTTGCTCAGGCAAACCAAAAACGATTGGACGAAATATTAACTCCTTTAAAAGAAAACATTAAAGCTTTCGAAAAGAAAGTGGAAGATAAATACGAAACCGAACTGAAAGAACGCACCTCGTTGATGGAGCAAATAAAATCGTTGTCGGATTTAAACCAACAAATGAGAACCGATGCTCAAAATTTAACCAAAGCACTAAAAGGCGATACCAAAACACAAGGCAATTGGGGTGAATTTATTTTGGAAAAAATACTCGAAAGCTCTGGACTTAAAAAAGGCGAACAATACGAAACACAGTTTGCAACAACAAACGATGAAGGAGCAAGAATTTATCCTGATGTGGTGATAAAATTACCCGAAGAAAAACACATTATTATTGACTCGAAAGTTTCGATTGTGGCATACACCAATTTTATGGAAGCCCAAACAGAAGAACAACAATTGGCTTGTATTAAAGCTCACATAGCTTCTGTTAAGTCGCACATTAATGGATTAAGCGAAAAAAATTACAGTCATGCAAAAGGTATTAATTCGCCCGATTTTGTGTTGATGTTTTTACCTTCCGAACCTTCGTTTAGCTTTACCTTGCAGTCCGACCCAAACATCTACCACTACGCTTGGGACAGAAAAATTGTGTTGGTTAGTCCAACAACCTTGTTAGCAACCTTGCGAACCATTTCATCGGTTTGGAAACAAGAAAATCAAACCAAAAACGCCATTGAAATAGCAAAACAAAGTGGAGCTTTGTACGATAAATTTGTTGGATTTTTAGAAGATTTAAACAAAATTGATAAAGGGTTAAAAAGTTCGCAATCGGCTTACGATGAAGCGGTTAAAAAACTTCAGTTTGGTAGTGGAAACTTAATAGGTAGAGTAGAAAAATTAAAAGTATTGGGAGCAAAAACTACGAAAAACTTACCCGCCAATTTTACAGAAGACGATGAAAGTCAGGAGGAGGAAATGTAGTTTTTAGATTATTAACCACAAAGCACACAAAGTTTATATAACCGACAAGCACAAAGTTCTCAAAGAAAACAATATGACTGAAAACGAATTATCTAATAAAATTATTGGCTTAGCAATTGAAGTGCATAATGCTCTTGGTCCAGGTTTGTTAGAGAGTGCTTACAAGGAATGTTTGTACTATAAAATTGGACAATCAGGACTTTTTGTTGAAAAAGAAAAACCAATGCCTTTAGTTTTTGAAGAAGTAAAATTGGAGTGCGGCTATAGAATCGATTTGCTTGTAAATAATAAATTAGTAATAGAAATTAAGAGTGTTGAAGCATTAAATGACATTCATCTTGCTCAAACATTAACCTATTTGAAATTAGGTAGTTATAAGCTGGGATTATTAATCAATTTCAATGTGGTTCGAGTTAAAGATGGTATAAGAAGAGTGATAAATGGTACTTTGTGATTCTTTGCGATTAACTTTGAGAACTTTGTGGTTAAAAATAGAAAATAATAAATGAAAACAAGGAATAAAGACAAGAGAATAGTGCAACAGTTAGTAGCTTTCTGCACAGTTGTTATTGTTTTTTTAACAGGCTGCTCTTCAATCGAAAATGCAACCAACCGCAATGTGGCTGGAATTTATTTGCCAGGCATTAACCTTTTAGAACCTGATTACAAGGTTTTTCATGAAAATGATACCTTAACAAAGTTCTATTTTAGAATAAAATCGGAAGATTTATTATACACCAAACGACGCTCCGATACTACTTTCACGGCCAATCTTCATGTTAAGTACGAATTAATGGACGATTTAGAGCAATTAATTGATAGTGCTACAGTTTACTTTAACGATTTTGGTCAAAACAACGAAAAAAAATACCTCGAAGGAATAGTAAATCTCAAAACTAAAACAACCGAAAACTATAATTTATTGATATCGTTTTACGATGCAAACAGAGATAATTACCTAAAAAAGAAAATTTTATTGAATAGAGCAAATGTTCATCATGCACAAAATTTTTTGGCAAAAGATACTTTGGGAAACATTATTTATAAAAACTATTTATCGGTTAACGATAAAGTTGTTTTACAACGTAGCACCAACAATTATACTAAAGAAGGAAGTTTAAAATATTTCCACGTAAAACATCCTATTGCAAAACCTCCGTTTTCTGAAGCAGAAAAAGATGAAAACATTGTGTTAACCCCAGACTCAGCCGTAACCTTAGTTTTTGATAGTTTAAACAACGTAGAATTTACCATAAATGCTCACGGATTATTTTTGTTTCAAACTAGCGATGTGATAAAAGAAGGTCCAACATTCTTTTGTTTTCAAAACAATTTCCCTGAAATTAAGGATGTTGAAAACATGATTGAACCCATGCGATATATCACCACTAAAGAGGAATACACCAATTTAATGGAGGCTGAAAATAAGAAATTAGCTATGGACGAGTTCTGGCTAGAAATTGCTGGTGGAACAGAACGTGCTAGAACCTTAATTAAAGAATATTTTAATAGAGTAGAAAACGCAAATCATTATTTTACAAGCTATTTGGAAGGTTGGAAAACCGATAGGGGTTTAATTTATTTGATTTATGGACCACCAAACGTGGTGTATAAAAACAAAGATTACGAAAATTGGATATACGGTGAAGAAAACAACATCATGTCGATGAACTTTGTTTTTTACAAATCAAAAAACTACCTTACCAATAATGATTATGTGCTGAGCCGTTCGGCTATTTACAAAAACACTTGGTACAGAGCGGTTGACACATGGCGAAGTGGAAGAATTTTTTAAAACAAATAATTTATACCATCAAGGTTTTTAAAACCTTGATGGTTTGTTATATCTTTGCCGCATGAAAGAAAAAGAAAACATCATTTTTGGTATTCATCCAGTTATCGAAGCCATCAAGTCTGGTAAAGAAATCGAAAAAGTTTATATCCAACAAGATATTCAAGGGCAGGGTTTAACAGAGTTGAGAAACGTAATAAAAAAATCGAAAATTCCTTTTTCGTATGTTCCTGTGCAACGCTTAAATAAATACACGCAAGGAAATCATCAAGGCGTATTGTGTTTTATTTCACCTATCGAAACACAAGATATTGAAGACATTATTCCGCAATTGTTTGAAGCAGGAAAAGTGCCGTTAATTTTAATTTTAGATAGGGTAACTGATGTGCGAAATTTTGGAGCAATAACCCGAACTGCCGAATGTTTGGGTGTTCATGCTGTTGTAATACCCAAAAGAGAATCGGCACAAATTAATGAAGATGCAATAAAAACCTCGTCGGGAGCTATTTACCGTATTCCAATTTGTAAGGTTGATAATTTAACCGACACTGTTTTTATGCTCAAAGAGAGTGGAATAAATGTGGTGGCTTGTACCGAAAAAACCGATCAATTGATTTCTTCGGTCGATTTTACTCAACCAACCGCTATAATTATGGGAAGTGAAGAAACAGGTATTGCCAATCAATTGCTAAAAAACAGTAATAATTTAGGTAAAATACCTATGGTTGGTGAAATTGCTTCGTTAAATGTTTCTGTAGCAGCAGGAATGGTAATGTACGAAGTGGTTAAACAACGCTTAAACGGATAACGACCTTTTTTTGGTTTTCAATAAATCTGCGTAAGATTTTTTATGGATTTTAGTATCCAACCAAGTCATAAAATCAAAATACCTTGATGCAGCCAGCTCATATTGGTCTTCCATTACTTTAACCAAATCGGTTTTAAACTGATAAAACAACTTTGTGGTATCATCGGGGTTTTTAGCTCTAACTACTTTTTTAATGTTTTTTAAGAACACATTTTCAAATTGATAGTTTCGTTGGTTTTTATCAACAAATCGTTTCGTCGATTTTATGGTGTATTCTAATAAATCGTAGTTGCCCAATTCAAAATGGATGATAAGATTTACTAATCTAGCAAAAGTAAATACATCTTGACGAAGAATAGGTTCGTTGCTGTTTAAAACAATATTGTTGTATTTTAATGCTAATTTGTATTCTCCTGCACTAAAATAAACTCTTGATATGTTGTAGTAAAGCAATAATACGCTTTCGTTGCTCAACTTGCCTTCGTATTTTTCAATGCCTTCAAGGGTTTTAGGAATAACCTCTTCAATGGCTTTTTTATACTCTCCAGAATAACAATAGGCTAATAATTCTGCATTGTTTGGTAACGAAAATAAATCCAGTTGAATATCAATACTCTCAAAACCAGGTTGATTTGATAACGCTTTAATTTTATCTACATAAAGTAAGCAATTTTCAATGTCATTATTGTTTAAATAAGCATAAGTAATGCTGTTTAAAGCTTTAATGTATCTTTTCGGAAGTTCTTTCATAATGAAAGCATTTGATTCCATTATTTTAAGCACTTTTTGTAAATGGCTAAACGCCGAGTTGTAATCGCCATTTGCAATATAACACATGGCTTTTATAGAGAAACATGCTGTAGCTGCTTTTAAAGTTAATGCTGTATTTTTTTCACTAATCAATGGGTGGTTGGATATTTTTTTAACCAACTCAGCTTCCTCTGGGTTTCTGGTGTAACCACCTTTACGCATTACTGCATTAATTTGAGAATACAACATTTGGTATTCAGCAATGTTTCTCAATTTTTCAATGCAATCTGTTTCTTCATCAACAAGTTTATTTAAATCGGCTTCAAAAACACCTCTGTGATAACCTTCTTCAACCAATTTTTTCTCCCAGTTTATCAAGTCCAGAAGAAAATAATATTTCTCAAAATTGTAAGCAATGGTTTTGGCTTTGGCAATGTATTTCGAACACTCTTTGTAAAGTGCTTTGTTGTATAGCAATTCAATATTACGCAATTGCTCTTGTAAAATAGAAGCAGCAGAGTTATCGGCATAAAAACCTCTTAGACTTTTAAGAATAAGGTTATACAAATGATTTTTCTCGGAGGGCAAGTGTTTAATAAATGTTTCTGCTTTAAATTGTTCTTTTATAGCTTCTTCGTTGTATTCGTTTTGTAATTCAATGGCTTCAAAAAGTTTGAGGTAGTTTTTTTCGCCCGACTGCAATGAAGACGATAGTTTGAAATACCTTTTTTCTGATTTTGATAACGATTTAATTAACTGGAATAGTTCTGTTGATGGCTTCATAGCAATTCAATAGTTGAAAGTCAGATTAGAATACAAAAGTACAAATATTTTATTAATTCTGTTAATCAAAAGTATTTATAGGAATTCAATAGAGACGATTTTAGCCTTCTTATTTGATTAACGGTATATTTTGGGGTTGAAATGTGTAAAATAGCTGTCTTTTTGGAACATACTAAGTTTTACTGGTGATTAATTAAAAACTCTTCAATAGCATCATAGATTTGTTGCAGCTCTGTACTTGTGATGCAGTAAGGTGGTAAAATGTACAGCACATTTCCTAACGGGCGAAGCAAGATGTTTTTATTCAAGAAAAATTGATAAAGTTTGTCGCGTAAGTTGTTGAAATACGATGAGTTTTCTTCGGTATTGAATTCCAAAGCCAAAATGGTTCCAGTTTGTCGCACTTCTTTTAGTTTTGAGAAAGTTTCTATTTTAGCTTTAAATACCTGATGATTTTTTGCAATCAGTTCAATTTGTTGCCAAGTTTCTGATTTTTCCATTAAATCTAGGCTAGCACAAGCTACCGCACAAGCTAATGGATTGCCAGTAAACGAGTGTCCATGAAAAAATGTTTTGCTGTGGTTGTCCGATAAAAATTCGTTGTAAATTTTGTTCGAACAAAGCGTTAATCCCATTGGCATTGCTCCACCCGTTAATCCTTTCGATAAACAAACCAAATCGGGCTTGGTGTTGATGTAATCAGTTGCAAACCATTTGCCTGTTCGTCCGAAACCGGTCATTACTTCGTCGGCAATAGTTAAAACATGGTTTTCTTTACAAACGAGCAATAATTTTTCTAAAATTTCAGGGCTATACATTACCATTCCTGCCGAACCTTGAACCAGCGGCTCAAATATAAAAGCAGCAACATCTTGTTTTTGAACAAGAGCTTTAAGTTGTTCTAATGTACGTTGTTCGTTGCCTTTTGTAGGAACATCAATAAATTCAACATCAAACAAAAACGGAAAAAAAGGTTGGTTAAAAGCATTTCTTCCGCCAACACTCATAGCACCAAAGGTATCGCCATGGTAGGCATCTTTAAACGCAATAATTTTTGTTTTTTTCTGGTTTTGGTTATACCAATATTGAAAAGCCATTTTTATGGCAACTTCTACAGCTGTGCTGCCATTATCGGAAAAAAAAACTTTGTTTAAAAAGGGCAGTTTGCCCAAAATTCTTTCAGCTAATTCGATGGCTTTCGGGTGAGTAAAACCTGCAAAAATAACGTGTTCTAGGGTATTGAATTGCTCACTAACAGCTTTAGCTAAATAGGGGTGAGAGTGTCCGTGTAGATTTGTCCACCACGAAGAAACACCATCTATAATTTTTCTTCCATCTTCGGTAATCAAGTAAATACCGTCTGCTTTTACAACGGGTAAAATTTGTTGTACGGTTTTCATTTGGGTAAATGGATGCCAAATGTATTTGGTGTCTTTTTCTTGTAAACTCATGGTGTTGCAAAGATGAACATTTTGTTGAGTTCTAACAAATGTGTATTGTTTATGTATTAGCTATTGAGACTTCAAATCCAAAGTGGTATGATTTGAGATTGCGAGTCAACCCCACAATGACGGAAGTAGAAGATAAAGTGCTGGATTTTTGACTATTAAACCATCAATTAACGGAAAAACCAACCAACAACGTCATGACGGGCTTGACCCGTCATCTTTTATATGTTACTTAGTGAAGTTCAACTCTAGAGTAGTCTAAAATTAAAATTGATTGTCTTTTTTAATTAAGATTGTTTCTCCCTTTTTATTTAATATACCATAAACTGTTTTACCAGTTTTAAGGTTAAATCTACTAAATTTTGCAAGTCCATTTTTAAATTCATCAACTGTTAATCCTTTTTCATTGAAAAGAACTTTCCCATCATAATCAATAAATTTTGCATAGGAAGTACCAGTATTAAGAATGCCATTATCAACAAGTTCTTTTATAAATAAAATTGATTGCTCTGTTCGGTCAGATCTATTAAAGTGTTTGAAAGAGTTATAAGTTTTTATTATCTCTCCTTTTTTATTTATAAGTAGAAACTCACCAGTATAATCTTTTTTCACTAAAGCAAAACCTTTGTAGAAACCAGTTGCAAATACATATTGTGGTTCTAGAACGATATTACCTTTTAAGTTTATAAATCCAAAAAGACCATTAGTGTTTTCAACTCGAGCAATACTATCACTAAACGAAGTAGGCTCTTTAGTGTAAAGATAATCTATAATTACATTACCTTTTTTGTCAATAAAACCCCAATGAAATTTATCGTACTTTTTTACACAAGTTTTAGCTAAGTCGTAATAAAAATCCTTTGCAATGGAGAATGATTTCTCCATGATTTTATTCCCAGAATTATCAAGATAAATAAAATATTCTTCATTTGTTTTTGAATTATTAATAGGTATACGAACAACTTCGTTACTAAAAGAAAAAGTTTCTCCGTATTTTATATTATTGGTGTTTTTTGGTAAATCAAATATTTTTCTTCCTTGTTTATCAATAAAAAATGAACTTGTAGACATATCAGAATCTCTAAAATCATAAATGTGAGCATAACCGTTAGTAAAAGGATGGTATTGTGTAACATTTCCTGACCAAATAGGTTTTAAAGTCGATAAATCTATTAATTCACTAAGTCCACTAGCATTAGATTTAATCGTTAATAATATATTTTCACTTATTATTGGGTCTTTAATCGTATAATCAATAAGCAATTTACCATTAATGTCAATTATACCATAATTGTTTCCTTTCTTTACTAAGATATGATTACTATCAATAACTTGACTAAATTCATCACACTCAATTTCAATTTGTGAATACAGTAAGTTTATTTGATAAATAATAATTAAGCCTAATAAGATTAACTTCTTCATGTTTTTTTGTTTATATTTTTTTAAATTGCATTTACTTTCTCTTCATCACTTTTTCCACAGCCTTAACAATACTTTCAGCGTTTAAGCCGTATTTTTCCATTAATTGAGCAGGAGTTCCGCTTTCTCCAAACGAATCGTTTACTGCAACATATTCAATTGGCATTGGGTTGTTTATGCTAATTAGTTGAGCAATACTATCTCCCAAACCGCCATTCATCATGTGCTCTTCGGCAGTAACTATACATTTTGTTTTATTAGCCGATTTTAGCACCGCTTCTTCGTCGAGTGGTTTTATGGTGTGGATGTTAATAATTTCAGCACTGATGCCTTTTGCTTCTAATTGCTCACCTGCTTGTATTGCTTCCCAAACCAAATGACCTGTAGCAAAAATGGTTACATCAGTTCCTTCGTTTAACACAATAGCTTTACCAATTTCAAAAGGTTCGTTCATAAAAACAGGAACGGCTGGTCTTCCGAAACGTAAATACACAGGGCCATCATGGTTAGCAATAGCCTTAGTTGCAGCTTTGGTTTGGTTGTAATCGCATGGGTTAATAACGGTCATGCCTGGCAGCATTTTCATTAAACCAATGTCTTCTAATATTTGGTGAGTAGCACCATCTTCACCCAAAGTTAAACCAGCATGTGAAGCACAAATTTTTACATTTTTACCCGAGTAAGCTACTGCCTGACGGATTTGGTCGTACACTCTACCTGTAGAGAAATTGGCAAAAGTTCCGGTAAACGGAATTTTACCACCAATGGTCATACCAGCAGCTATACCAATCATGTTGGCTTCAGCAATACCCACTTGAAAAAATCGATCTGGATTTTCTTTCTCAAACTGATTCATTTTTAACGAACCTGTTAAGTCGGCACAAAGAGCCACCACGTTTGGGTTTTCTCTTCCTAATTCAGTTAATCCATCGCCAAAGCCAGAGCGAGTATCTTTTTTTTCGGTGTAGGTGTATTTTTTCATTGTATAGTTGATTGTTGTTTGTTTTAGAATTTTATTTGAGCCGAAGCTCCAGAAGTTATTTTAAATGTTTTTTCTTTTGTTTCAATTACTTTGTTAGAGTTTACGCTTCGGTAAACTATTCTGTAGTTTCCGGGTTGAAGTATTACGGTTTCTCGTGTGCTGTTTGGCGAGAGGTTGTAAATCCATTTAAGGGAATTATTTTCTTCTACAAAAACACTTGCAATACCTTTTGCAGGAAGAAAAATGGTTGCAATACCAGGGTCGGCAATAAAAACTTTGGTGGTATGGCTTTGAGCAATATTTACTTTGTTGATGTTGATTCGTGGTAAGGTTAATATTTCTAAATCGTAATCGCCCACAAGGTATTTGGTGGTTTCTTCAAAATTTTGAACGTGAAATGTTTTTAAGTCCCCATGTTTACGAACCAAACACTTTAAATCAGAATATTCATTTAATCCACTCATTTCCATTTTTAACATTCCCTGAGGGGCATCAACGCCAATAATGTTATGCTTTCCTGCCGTAATTTCAATATCTTTTTTGGTTACTTCGGGTAAGGTGTGAACTACTAAATCGTAACGCAAAGCAGGATTGATTGGAACAGTATCGGGTACACCGTAAGCGTTTATGGTATGAATAAAATTATATTGAATGGATTTGGAGAAACTATCGTAAAAAGTCATGTTTACATCAGTTTCGGTTGGTTTTCCAAAAGCATCCATCAGGTTTACTTGAACGGTAGTATTGTTCATTACCTGTGAAATGACAATTTGTAACACATTTTCAAATGAAGCTGCATCTTTAGTTTCAAAGAAATTACCTACACAACGAAAAGCTTCGATGGTTTCTAAATCTAATCCCATTCCAATTACAAAAGGACGAAGTGTAACTCCATTTTTTTGTAGAGCAAGAGCCACAGCACAAGGGTCGCCTTGACATTCCTCAATACCGTCGGTTATTAAAATAATAATGTTTTTGCAATTGGTACAAGGCGGAAAATCGTTTTTGGTTTGTTCGAGTGAATAAGCAATTGGAGTTGTACCAGTTGGGCGGATTTCGGTTAGTTTAGTTTTAATTTTATTGAAGTTATTGTTTGCAAAAGGAACTTCCAATTTCGTGTCTTCACAACTCCTGTTACCAGCTGCTACCGAAAATTGGTGACCGTAAACACGCAAAGCAACTTCAATGTTTTCTTTGTTTTTTAAGCTATCCATTAAATGGCTAAGCAAACGGGATGCTACTTTCATTTTTTGTTCTTGACCCCATAAGCCATACATGCTCTGAGAGGCATCTAAAACAAAGAGTATTCTAGTTTTTTGTGGTGTTTGAGAAAAGGAATTGAGTGTTAAAATAAAGCTTAAAACAAAGGTAAGAGTTTTAATATGTTTGGTAAATGATTTCAAAGTCTTCAGTCTACAGTTTTCAGTCTTCAATAATAAAAAGGGTCTATTTATATTTTTCAGGATTATTAATCATGTGGTTTAATAATTTGCCTATTTCAATAGAATGTTCAATTTTATCGGTATAAGTTTTTTCGTCTATATATTCACATGCAAAAGCAAAATCGAGCCAAACTTGAGTTTCTGAATTTTCCATATCTGAATCAGATATCTTTGAAACAAAATGAGCAGGATATTGTCGTTTTCTATATCCTTCAGCTAGATTTGCACAAACAGAACGAGAACATCTTCTAACTTGATCAGTTAAAGAGTACCTTTCTTCTTTAGGAAAAGATTTTGAAATTTTAAAAATCTCCATCGCCAAAGAAAACGCCTTTTTATAAACTGTTAAATCTTTGAATGTACTCATGTTTGTTTTTAGTTTTTTTTCTTTTTTTTTTTTTTTTCTGAGAACTGAGAATTGTAGACTGGGAATTCGATTAATAATCTCCCAAAGTTTCTTCCAATTGACCTAAGGCTGTAGCGAGTTGTTCATCGTTAGGTGCAACTCCATGCCATTTGTGAGATCCCATCATAAAGTCAACACCATTACCCATTTCGGTTTTCATTATTATCATAACGGGTTTTCCTTTTCCTAAGTGTGTTTTGGCTTTATTTACTGTTTCAATAATGTTTTGCATGTTATTTCCATTCATGTGCAATACATCCCACCCAAAAGCATGCCATTTGCCTGCAAGGTCACCTAAACTCAACACTTCGTCGGTGCTACCATCTATTTGTTGTTGGTTGTAATCGATACACGAAATTAAATTGTCAACTTTATTGTGTGCAGCATACATAGCAGCTTCCCAAATCTGACCTTCTTGCAACTCGCCATCACCGTGTAACGAAAATACCGTTGATTTATCACCATTTAGTTTTTTGGTTAATGCAGCACCAATTGCATTTGATAATCCTTGACCTAATGAGCCACTTGCCATTCTTACTCCTTCTAGTCCTTCATGAGTGGTAGGGTGTCCTTGTAAACGAGAATTTAATTTTCTAAATGTTGCTAATTCTGCAACAGGAAAATAACCTGAACGAGCCAAAACACTATAAAAAACAGGCGAAATGTGTCCGTTTGAAAGGAAGAATACATCTTGGTTTTTACCATCCATATCAAATGGCTTTGGTTGATGATTCATGATTTCGAAATACAACGCAACCAAATAATCGGTACAACCTAATGAACCGCCAGGATGACCAGAGTTAACGGCATGAACCATTCTTACAATATCTCTTCTTACTTGAGAAGCAACTTTTTCTAATTCTACAATTGATGGCATTTTTACTGTGTTTTTGGGTTATAAAATAGAAAACAAAAGTAGTTCAATTTAAAGAAAAGCAATAGTCGTGTTGAAAACTTGTAATAAGTACCTAAATAGTTTGCAGTATTCAGTTCACAGTTCTCAAAAAGGGGGATGAGAAGTAAGAATAAAACCTTTATATATTCGATTGTAGGTTGCAGACTGAAGACTGAGAACTGAGAACTGTCAACTTCAAACTGTTGAAAACACAATAAAACAAGTTGTTAATCGCTTTGTATTAAAGTTAATTTTAGTGCTTATTAAATTTTTATGAATCAACGATTAGTAATAGTAATTACAATAACACTTACCATATTTTTGGCATGCTCAGCAACCTTTAAAACTGTGTCAATTTCAGAAAATATCGAGCAACAAAAAGTTTCAGTATCTCCTTCATTTTTAACTCCAAACTCTTGGGCGGATTCTGTATTAAAAACCATGACATTAGATGAGAAAATCGCTCAATTGTTAATGGTTGCTGCCTATTCAAACAAAGATGCAAAACACATTAGAGAAATCGATTCGTTGGTTACGAAATATAAAATTGGCGGATTAATTTTTATGCAAGGTGGTCCGGTTCGACAAGCGGAATTGTATAATCGTTACCAACAAAAATCAAAAATACCATTGCTAATTTCTATTGATGGGGAATGGGGTTTAGCTATGCGGTTGGATAGTGTGGTAAAATATCCTTGGCAAATGACTTTGGGAGCTATTCAAGATAATAACTTGATTTACCGAATGGGTGTAGACATTGGAAAACAATGTCAGCGATTGGGTATTCAAGTAAATTTTGCTCCAGTAGTTGACATCAATGTGAATCCAAAAAACCCTATAATAAACGCTCGTTCGTTTGGAGAAAACAAGTATAAGGTTGCTGATAAAGGTGTTGCTTACATGAAAGGAATGCAAAGTGTAAATGTGTTGGCAAACGCAAAACATTTTCCTGGTCATGGTGATACGGATACTGATTCGCATAAAGCTTTACCAATTATTAACCATACAAAAGAACGTATTGATTCTATCGAGTTGTTTCCATTCAAATCATTGATTGCTGAAGGTTTAGCAAGCATGATGGTAGCTCACTTGTTTATTCCTGCTTATGATTCGTCGGCACTTACAGCAACAACCTTGTCAAAAAGTGTTGTAACTCATTTATTGAAAGATTCATTAAAGTTTAATGGGTTAATTTTTACCGATGCTTTAAATATGAAGGGAGTAAGTTCATTTCATAGCCCAGGTTATGTTGATGTAAAAGCGTTACTCGCTGGTAACGATGTGTTGTTGTTTTCAGAAAATGTTCCGGTTGCAATTACCGAAATTAAATGTGCTGTTGAATTTGGAGAAATAGACTCAACAGAGATTGAAAAAAGATGTTTAAAAATACTGAAAGCAAAAGCATGGGCGGGATTAGACAAACACCAAGCAATTTCTTCTAAAAATTTAATTGCTGATTTAAATAAAAAAGAATATGAACTACTCAATCAGCAACTTTATGAAAGTGCCTTGACAGTAATTCAAAATAAAAATAATTTTCTCCCCATAGAAAGATTAGATACCCTTTCGATGGCTTCATTAGTTATTGGCGATGGCGATTATCAAGAGTTTCAACAAACTTTATCATATTACAACCAAGTAACATCATTTTATACATCAGAAATTAACAAATCAAACAAACAGCTTTTTGTTGACACCGTTAAAAATTACAATACCGTTATTATTTCGTTGCACAACTCGGATAAACATCCGTGGAAAAAGTACAAATTGAGCACAGAAACTTTCCAACTAATTGCCGAAATAAGCAAAACCAAACGAGTGATTTTAGTCGATTTTATGAATCCATATAGTTTAATGGATTTCCCTGAATTAGAAAATGTAAACAGTATTGTTTTAGCTTATCAGAATAACAAATACACCAATATTGCTGTTGCAGAATTAATATTTGGAGCAATTGGAGCAAATGGAAAATTACCAGTTTCCATTTCATCAAAGTTTAAAGAAGGTACTGGTCTAGAAATTAAATCTATCGGTCGGTTTATTTATACCCAACCAGAGTTTGCAGGTATTTCGGAATCAGATTTATTCAGTATTGACAGTTTAGCTTTAAAAGGAATAAAAGAAAAAGCTTATCCAGGTTGTCAAGTTTTAGTTGCCAAAAATGGCAAAGTAATTTATAACAAATCGTTTGGATACCATACCTATGAAAATAAAATAGCTGTAAACAACAACACCATTTACGATATTGCGTCAATTACTAAAATTGCATCAACACTTTTGGGTGCAATGCACTTGCAAGATCAAGAGAAATTTAGTTTGGATAGTAAATTAGGCGATTATTTGCCCGAATTAATTCCAGACACCTCTGAATATTTTAATTTGAGTTTAAGGGAAATATTAGCACATCAAGCGGGTTTAAAATCGTGGATTCCATTTTATCAAAGCACACTTTACCATGGAAACCCCGATTCGGTTATTTATTGTAAAGATTCCTCAGAATTTTATCCACATCGTGTGGCTGAAGGTTTATATATCAGTAAATTTTATACGGACATTCTTTACAAGAAAATATTAAACACACCACTTCAAGAAAAAAAATATGTTTACAGTGATTTAGGCTATTACTTTTTACTGAAAATAGTTGAAAAACTGAGTGAACAAAAGCTAAATAATTATGTTGGAAGTATTTATACTCAATTAGGCATGAGTACTACTGGTTACAATCCTCGCAACAGATTTAGCTTAGATAGAATTCCACCAACAGAAAACGATAAAGTTTTTAGAAAACAACTAATACAGGGAGATGTGCATGACCCAGGAGCAGCTATGTTGGGCGGAGTTGGTGGACACGCAGGGTTATTTTCTAATGCAAACGACTTAGCTAAGTTGATGCAAATGTATATGAATAGAGGAACTTATGCAGACAAACGTTTTTTAAAAGAGGAAACTGTTGCTGAGTACACTAAATGCCAATATTGTGTAACAGGAAATAGGAGGGGAGCAGGTTTTGATAAGCCAACCATTGATGGTTCGTCTGGTTCTTCATGTAATTGTGTTTCGTTCTTAAGTTTTGGACATACAGGTTTTACAGGAACTATTGCTTGGGCCGACCCAGATGAAGATTTAGTTTACGTGTTTTTATCTAACAGAACTTTTCCTGACGCGGAAAATAAAAAATTGGCAAACATGAATATTAGAACAGATATACAGCAAGTAATTTATGATGCAATAAGAAAAAACAATAAAAAGTATTAACTAATTGCAAAAAAAAAACGCTCTAAAAATAGAGCGTTTTTTTTTGACTTCAATTTTTTATTTTTTAGTAAAACAAATCATCAATATCCATTGCATCTTCGCCAAAAGCTTTAATATCATCTTTGGCAACTACGTAAGTACTTTTGTTTCCTGCTTTTTTAGAAAAATACAATTCGTAATCAGCATTATCTTCGCTACCCACCATTAAAATCATCGCATGGTCGTTATTTTTTTCGGCAGTAAGGTTGTGTTGACACATTGGGCATTTAAACTCTACCAATTCGCCTTTTTCTAACGAAAATTTAGTGTGGTGTTTATAATCGTATTCACCTACTTTTGGGTTAAGCATAATTAATCCTTTGTGTTTACGTTGTGTTTCTGTAGCAAAAACCAACTGCCCGCCTACATTTAAATGTCCTTTACATTTCGGACACAAATAATCGTTTTCTTTCATTCCCATAACTTCTGTTTTTTTATTTTTTATCACATAGTTTTTATGTGTTTATTTCATATTACCGATTCATAAGTTATTATGCCACAGATTACATATATTTCCGCAAATTGTTTTTCACAAATTAAAAAAAGATTATCACAAATACTCACGCTTGGCGTGCGTTTAATCTGTGAAAATTGGTGCAATCTGTGGCTACAATAAATAATTACAAATAATCAATTTATTATTATATGTTTTGTGCTCCTAATAAAACTACTGGATTTTCCATATAGTTTTTAAATGTTTGTAAAAATGCAGCACCAGTAGCACCATCAACCACTCTGTGGTCGCAACTCAAGGTTACTTTCATGGTGTTTCCAGGCACAATTTGTCCGTTTTTAACAACTGGTACTTGCTTAATTCCACCAACAGCTAAAATACAAGCATCAGGTGGGTTTATAATTGCTGTAAATTCTTCTATACCAAACATACCCAAGTTAGAAATGGTAAATGTGCTACCCTCCCAATCTTGTGGTTGTAATTTTTTCTCTTTTGCTTTAGTTGCAAATACTCTCACCTCAGAACTAATTTGGCTTAATGTTTTTCCATCAGCAAAACGAACAACAGGAACCAACAAACCTTCTTCAACAGCAACAGCAACACCTATATTGACATGTTCGTTGTAACGGATTTTATCGGTTAACCATGATGAATTTACTTTTGGATGTTTTTTTAATGCTCCAGCAACGGCTTTAATTACCAAGTCGTTAAACGAAATTTTCACACCTTCAATAGCATTGATAGAATTTCTTGCACTAATAGCATTATCCATATCTATTTCTATGGTTAAATAGAAATGAGGTGCCGAAAATTTACTTTCACCCAATCGTCGAGCAATGGTTTTACGCATTTGCGAAACGGGTTCTTCGGTATATTTTTCAACTCCAACAAAATTAGCTGCTGAAGAAGTTGAGCCTTTGTAATTCTCGATATCAAATTTTGTAACCCTTCCGCCATCTCCAGAACCTTTAACTAAGGTAATGTTAATGTTTCTTTCTTGTGCCATTTTTTTAGCTAATGGAGAAGCGATGACTCTGGTTGCTGGTCGCTGGTTGCTAGTTACTGGTTGTTGGGTTTTGGTTTCTGGTTCTTGTGAACTGTGAACTGTTGACTGAGAACTATTTACTGTAGACTGCGAACTGTCAACTGATACCTGAGAATTATTCTCTAACAAAGCTTTAAAATCGGCACCTTTTTCGCCAATAACAGCCAAAACAGAATCTACAGGAGCACTTCCACCTGCTTCAATACCAATATGCAATAAATAGCCATCTTCAAACGATTCAAATTCCATTGTAGCTTTATCGGTTTCGATGTCGGCTAATAAATCGCCTGAAGCAATTTTATCGCCCACTTTTTTATGCCATTTTGCAACAGTACCATCTGTCATGGTATCGCTAAGTTTTGGCATTCTAACCACTTTTGCTTTAATGTTTGAAGTATCAACTATGGTAGTTGGTTGCTGGTTGTTAGTTGCTGGTGTTGTTACTATTGTTGCTGCTTTAGCTTCAGTTTTTGCAGGAACTGAGTTATTCGCTAATAGCGCAGAAATGTCTTCATCTTTTTCTCCAAATATTGCTAAAATTGCATCTACTGGAGCAGCTCCTTTTTCAGGAACACCAATGTGTAGCAAAGTGCCATCAACAAACGATTCAAATTCCATTGTGGCTTTATCGGTTTCTATTTCAGCCAATATTTCGCCAGACTTTACTTTATCTCCAACCTTTTTGTGCCATTTAGCAACAACACCTTCAGTCATGGTGTCACTTAATTTGGGCATTTTAACTATTTCAGCCATAATTTACAATTTTAAAGCCCTCCCCAAACCCTCCCGAAGGGAGGGAGCATCCAACACTCTTAGCCTATTTTGGCAAGAAAGTTTTTTTTGGTTTAGTGACTTACAATTTTTCATTTTATTTTTACACACCCCTGCCCATCTCAAGAGGGGAAAATACCCTCCCTTCGGGAGGGAAGGGTGGGCTATTTAATCTTTTATAAATGGATAATTAGGTTCTGCATAAATTTCGTTATACATGTCTTCTGGTTGAGGAAGAGGCGATTCTTCAGCAAATTTAACAGCATCTTCTATTTGCTTTTTAATTTTAAGCTGAATTGCTTCCAATTGTTTTTCAGTAGCATATTTATTAGCTCTGATGGTTTTTAATACTTTTTCAATTGGGTCTTCGTTTTGATATTCTTCTTCTTCCTCTTTGGTTCTGTATTTACGAGGGTCAGACATGGAGTGACCTTTAAAACGGTATGTTTCCATTTCTAATAAATAAGGTCCTTTTCCGTCTCTACACCATTTTACAGCTTTTGCTACAGCATGATGAACTGCCTCAACATCCATTCCATCAACTGGTTCTCCAGGCATATCGTAGCTTAAACCTATTTTATATAATTCGGTAACATTTGATGTGCGTTCAACCGATGTTCCCATTGCATATTTATTGTTCTCAATAATGTACACAACAGGTAATTTCCATAACATTGCCATGTTAAAAGCTTCGTGTAAAGCTCCTTGACGGATTGCTCCATCTCCCATAGAGCATAGTGTAACGAAATTGTTTCCTTTGTATTTATCGGCAAAAGCTAAACCTGCTCCTAATGGAATTTGACCACCTACAATACCATGACCACCATAAATGTGTTTGCTTACATCAAACATGTGCATTGAGCCACCTTTACCTTTTGATAAACCTGTAGTTTTTCCATACAATTCAGCCATCATATATTTCGGGTCAGTTCCTCGTCCTAGTGGATGAGCATGACAACGATAGGCTGTGATCATTTTATCTTCGGGTAAAGTTGCTGAAACAGCTCCTGCCACAACAGCTTCTTGTCCGATATATAAATGAAGAAAACCTCCAAATTTTCGTTGAATATATAATTGACTTAATTTCTCTTCGAATTTTCGCATAAGCAACATGGATTCGTACCATGTTAAGTACTGTTCTTTTGAGAAGTTAGATTTTTTTGCCATGATTTAAATTTTATGTTGCAAATTTATGGTATTTAGACCATAAAAGCGAAATAAAAATATTACTCTTTTTTTAGAATGTCGTCGGCATCAAAAGCAAAAGGTAATAAATCTTTAACGCTGTTAAATATCCAAATTTTTGAATTGCCAGATTTTAAAATTACTCGTATTGGTTTTTTCTGAGTCAATTCGTATTCCATCAACACTTGTCGGCAACCTCCACAAGGAGAAAAAGGTGTTGAATTTTCTTGGGCTGTAACAATTACCACGGTTTCTACATTTGCTGTTGGATAAGTCGATTTTGCAGAAAAAATAGCTACTCGCTCAGCACACAAACCCGATGGGTAAGCTGCATTTTCTTGATTTGTTCCCAACACCATTTTAGCATTGTTCAACTGAATAGCTGAACTCACCTTAAATAGAGAATATGGAGCATAAGCGTTTTTCAAATTTTCTTCTGCCGACTGAATCAATTGAGCATCATTAACATTCAACTCGTTGATATGATCGTATTCAGTAAATTTTATATTCAGGGTTGTTTCTTTCACGTTAAATTACATTTAATGAATATTTCGTCTATTTAATTCTTGTTGATATTTTCGAGCGTTTCGTTGGTGTTCATCGTAACCAACCGCAAAATTATGGTAGCCTGAGAAATCTTCTTTTGCACACATGTAAATGTAGTTGTGTTTTTCGTAGTTCAATACTGCATCGAGCGATTTTATACTTGGTAAAACTATAGGGCCAGGAGGCAATCCTGCTTGTTTGTATGTATTGTAAGGCGAATCTACTGCCAAATGCTTTCCTGTTACTCGTTTAATTTCAAAATCGCCAACTGCATAAATTACTGTTGGGTCGGATTGTAGTAACATTCCTGTTCTCAATCTGTTAATATACAATCCTGCAACTCGTGGTCGTTCGTCAACTCTCATCGATTGTTCTGCCTGAACAATTGAAGCCAATGTGGAAACTTCTGACTGAGACAAATTAAGTTTTCTAGCTTTTTCTTTACGTTCAGCATTCCAAAACTTTTTGTATTCTTCTGCCATACGTTTTACCAATTCCTCTGCTGAGGTATTCCAATAAAATTCGTAGGTATTCGGAATAAACAGGGTTAATATGGTGTTTTTGTTTAATCCGTATTTATCAATGAATTCTGCATCTGTTAGTAAATTGTATATGGAAACACTATCAGCTTCTATATTTTTTGAAAGTTTACCTGCTAACTCTTTTACCGTTCGAATATGGTCGAACGACAATTTAACTGGTTCTTGTTTACCCGATCTCAACAAATCAATCAAATCATTGTTGTTCATTCCTTCTTTTAGTAAGTATTTACCTGGTTTAATGTTGTTTTTAAAGTTCGATTTTTTTTCGGCAACCCATTCAAAGGAGTTTCTGTTTTTGATGTAACCACCTTCGTACAATCCGTTGCTTACATCCTGAAAAGTAGAACCTGTTTTTATATAAAAATAAGCTGTTTTACTTTTTTCTAAAGTTACATTCGCTTTGTATATTTTAGAATACATGTTGTAAGCAATGTAAGCTCCTATAAATAAGCCTATTAATAAAATTGAAATGATTATTTTTTTAAACATTTTCATATTATACTATTTCCAATTCATAATAATTAACACTAACACCTTCTAATAATCGTTCTTCAATAAATTTAAATCCACAATGTTCAAATAAACGAATACTTGGTTTATTATTTTCGAAAATATTACAGAAGATATAAGCAACATTTAGTTCATTTCTTACATAATTAATCAACTGCTTTAATGCTTCTTTTGCATATCCTTTATTTCGGTCATTTTTATCTGCAATTAAAACACCAACTCCTACCGATTTTCCTTCTTCGTAATCAAATAAATCAATGCTTCCAATTGGTGAATCCGTTTTGTTTAAACAAATAATAAAACGAATTTGATGATACAAATTAATTTCTTGAGGCTGATTTACAAACGCTTCAATTTCTTTAAAAGTAAAACATTTTTCAGTATTGCTAACCTCCCAATTTTCGGGGTTGTTTTCCCACGCAAAAATGATTGATGCGTCTGATGGAATTACTTTTCTCAAGTAAATATGCTCAGATACTAATTTCACTTTTGTTTTTACGATTTACAGCAGCAATACATTGATTAATATCTTCTTTTGAATATGTTTTTAATGTAAACTGTCTTTCAATTAATTTGTGTGTGAGATTAACCTCATAACTCGCTTTTACCAAGTGATTTAGATACAGAATGGGTAATAACTCAAAAATAAAACGAGCAGATTTTACTTCGATTTGGTATGTCGATTCTATAAAGTCTTTTACAGGATTTAAACAAGATATTTCGTTAGAAACATGATGGTAATGCTTTACTAATTGCATCATCTTATCTTCCATTTTTTTAGATTGAGTAGCAACCAACTCAATAAAAACAAGTTCTACACCTCGCTTTTGTGCTGTTTTAAGTAAATCGATTCCTTTTTGCTGAAAACCTGGTCCGCTTGTAGATATTTCAAATAATAATCCATTGATAACCATGCCAATATGCGGAGGTGTTTTACTCGCTCGATGAATAAAAATAAACACTCCTTTTTCAAGGTTTATGTTTTCAATTTGATGTGTTATAGGTATAGAGAATGACATTATAGTAGAAAGTTCATAAAGTTTATAAAGTTCATAAAGTTCATAAAGTTCATAAAGTTCATAAAGTTTGTTAGGTTGAAAGGTAGTTTACGAATTTAGTTTCATTTTCAAATTAGTTCATTTTCAAATTTTCAAATCAATACTTCTCCTTTAAAAACCTGAACCGCGGGACCTATTAACCAAATATCGCTAAATTTTCCCATCTCATCACGTTTAAACGCTACTTGCAACTTACCTCCTCGCGATTTAACAACAATTTTTCCATCGGATTTGTTGAATTTATCAGCCCAACTCAAAGCAGCAGCAGTAACGCCAGTTCCACACGATAGTGTTTCATCCTCCACCCCTCTTTCGTAAGTTCTGATTTCTAATCCATCGTTTTTATAACAAACAAAATTTACGTTTGTTCCTTCTGCTTCAAATCTGTTGTTATAACGCACTTTTCTGCCAATTTCAACAACATTTACTTCCTCAACATCTCTTACATTTAAAATATAATGGGGCGAACCAGTATTGATAAAATAATAATCGTTGCCTTTTTCAATACCTTCAACATTATGCATTTTTAAACTAACTTCACCTTGTTCGTTTATCCAAGCTTCGTGTTCGCCGTCGGTTGATAAAAATAATGCTTTCGATTGAATAATACCCAAATATTTTGCAAAAGAAACCGCACATCTGCTACCGTTTCCACAAAAACTTTGCGAGCCATCGGCATTAAAATAAATCATGTTAAAATCCAATCCCTCTATATTTTCAATAAGAATCAAACCATCTGCACCAATTCCAAAACGTCTGTCGCACAACTGCTGAATCACTTCAATATTCGATTTATCAAATACGTTGTTGCGATTGTCAATCATCACAAAATCGTTTCCTGTTCCTTGGTATTTGTAAAAGTTCATAATTTTTGTTTTCGGTTCACTGTTTCCGGTTCACTGTTTTAGTCATCAGAGAACTGAAAACAGACAACAGTGAACAATCTTTTCCAAAATTAATCCAATTTAAACCTTCTGGAATCTTTTTTTTCTGAAAGTTTCTTTTTCGAATCTAAACGTTTTTTTATCGAGCTTTTAGTTGGTTTACTTGGTTTTCGTTTTTTTACTGGTATTAATGCTGTATGTATTAATTCCAAAAACCGTTTAAAAACGAGTTCTTTATTTTTTAATTGACTTCTGGTTTCATCACATTGCAAATGAAGCAATCCTTCGTTATCAATTCTATTGGAAAGTTTATTTTGTATTGCTATTTTCTGTTCGTCGGTAAATTGAGATGAGCTTTCTACATCAAAAATCAGCTCAACTTTTGAGGAAACTTTATTTACATGTTGTCCACCAGCACCTCCACTTCGGCTGTTTTTAAATGTAACTTCTTGATATAGTTGTTGTTTATCCATCAAGCAAAGTTAATCAAACCGTTTAACTACAACATTTACCATTGGTGTAACTTTTAAACTTTCTCACTCGTCAGTACACTATATTTGATAAAAATAACTGAATAATAGTATTTTATGGCAACTTTAAAAATAGAAAATTTAACTAAAGTTTACCCAAACGGAGTAAAAGCATTAGATAATGTGAGTATTGAAATTTCAAACGGAATGTTTGGCTTGCTTGGTCCAAATGGAGCAGGAAAATCATCGTTAATGAGAACTTTGGCAACTTTGCAAGAAGCCGATAGTGGAACAGCATTTTTAAATGATATTGATATCCTTAACAATCCGCTGGAACTCAGAAAAGTATTGGGTTATTTACCTCAGGAATTTGGTGTTTATCCAAAAATTACTGCCGAACAACTGCTCGACCACATTGCTATTTTAAAAGGAATTACCAACAGTAAAGAAAGAAAAGAGTTGGTTAATTATTTATTACAAAAAGTGAACTTGTACGAACAACGAGGCAAGTCAGTAAAAGGATTTTCGGGAGGAATGAAACAGCGAGTGGGTATTGCTCAGGCATTAATTGGAAGTCCGCAATTGATTATTGTTGATGAACCAACTGCAGGATTAGACCCAGGCGAACGAAATCGTTTTCATAATTTATTGGCAGATGTTGGGCAAGAAGTGGTAATTATATTATCTACTCATATTGTTGATGATGTTCGCGAGTTATGTTCTAACATGGCAATAATGAACAAAGGACAAATTGTTTATAACGGAACACCTAGCAATGTGCTACAAGAACTAAAAGGTAAAGTTTGGCAAAAATCAATTGCTAGAAACCAAGTGGAAGAATACCAGAAAAATTACCAAGTTATTTCAGATAAAATGGTTGCTGGAAACCCATTAATCCACGTACTTTCGGAAAGCAACCCAGGTAATGGATTTGAACAAGTTGAACCAAATTTAGAAGATGTTTTCTTCACCAAAATCAATAACTAATCTAAACACACCTTTCAACTTTTTACTTTACAAACTTTAAAACTTAGAAAAATGTTTAAAGAGTTTTTTATAAAAGAAATCACTACTGCGTTAAAACGCCCAATGATTTATATTTTTTTACTGATAATAACTTTAATGGTTTTTGGAGCTGTAGTTAGCGACAATATCGTTATTGGAGGAACAATTGGAAACGTGTATAAAAACGCACCGCATGTTATAACAAACTATGCGGCAATACTTTCCATTTTTGGGTTAATGATTGCTACTGCTTTTTTTAATAATGCTGCTTTACGCGATTACGAAAACGAGTTTAATGAAATATTGTTTTCAACTCCAATCAAAAAATCGGTGTATTTCTTTGGTCGTTTTTTTGGTGCGTTGGTTTTATCTACCATTCCGCTATTAGGTGTTTTTATCGGTTTTTGGTTAGGTTCCATTATTGGTC
The DNA here is from genome assembly GCA_015075325.1 of Flavobacteriales bacterium. GTDB lineage: Bacteria > Bacteroidota > Bacteroidia > Flavobacteriales_E > Vicingaceae > Vicingus. Next base: position 45,424 of record JABTUP010000017.1, read on the forward strand.
CTGCTGCTGGCTGGTTAGATGCCGAACGAATAGGTCCATTTTATGCAGCATCATTCATTAACAACTATTTGCTTTTTATTTTACCCAATATGTTTTTTGCTGGAGCTATTATTTTTGCAATGGCAAACAAATGGAAAAGTACGGTTATTTCCTTTGTAGGAACACTAATTATTATTATTGGATATATTGTTTCAGGTACACTTCTTTCCGACATCGAAAACGAAGTAATTGGAGCTTTAACCGATACATTTGGGATTAGAGCTTATAGCATCGATTCAAAATATTTTACTCCGATAGAAAAAAATACAATTTCGGTTGGTTTTAACGGATTATTGCTTTATAATCGACTCATTTGGTCGGCTATAGGAATACTTATTTTGTTGGTTTCTTATTTTGCTTTTTCGTTTAAAGAAAAACAGAAAAAAGCCAAAGCCGAAAAAATTCAACCTAAAACCTTTACACAATTTTCATTACCAACAGTTTCTTTTAGCTTTAATACTTCAAGTCAGTTTACTTTCTTTTTTAGCTTCCTTAAAATAAACCTATTAAGTATTTTAAAAAGTACCACTTTTAAAATATTGTTTGTATTCAGTGCAATTATTTTAATTGCCAATCTTCAGGGTGGTTTTGAGTATTTCGGGTTGCAATCTTACCCCATAACTTACAATATGATAGACGTTATTAGTGGTGTTTCAGCCATTTTTGTCATCATAATATTAGTGTTTTTTAGTGGTGAACTTATTTGGAGAGATAGAGCCAGCCACATTAATGAAGTAATTGATGCCACGCCACATTTTTCAATGACTTCTTTATTATCAAAAGTTGTTTCATTGGTGGTTGTTACCTCTCTCATTAATTTATTTTTAATCATTATTTCCATTTTTTACCAATTGTTTAGCGGCTATACCAATCTTGAAATTGGCTTATACACGATGGATTTTATTTACAATTCACTTCCAAAATACATTACATGGTCGTTGATTTTAATTTTTATACAAGTTGCTATTAACAATAAGTATTTGGGCTACTTTATTTCCATCATTTTCTTGTTCTTATTAGACATTGTATTTTTAATGCTCGAAATTGAAACCAACATGATTAAAGTTGGTGCAACACCAAGCATGACCTATTCTGACATGAACGAGTTTGGACCCGCATTAACTGGTGTTTTATGGTTTCATGCTTATTGGTTTTTGTTTGGGTTACTATTCTTGTTTTTAGCAGGCTTGTTTTGGATTAGAGGTGTTGCCGGAGATTTTAAAAATCGATTACAATCAGCCAAAAAACATCTATCGGCAAAATACATTGCTATGATTTCAGTTGTATTTATTGCGTGGCTTGGAGTAGGAAGCGTTGTTTATTACAACACTCAAATTTTAAACAAATACAAAACAAGTAAAGAACTTGAAAAACTTCAAGCAGATTACGAAAAAACATATAAGAAATACGAAAACATTACCTTACCAAAAATTACTGATGCAACTTACATTATTGATATTTATCCTGAATCAAGAGATGTTAAAGCGTATATAGGCATTCGGTTAAAAAACAAATCGACTGAACCCATAGATAGTTTACACTTTACAATTGATAGAAAATGGAATCAGAAAATACACATTAAAAATGCAGAGTTGGTATTGAACGACGAAAAGTTCGATTACCTCATTTACAAACTAAATAAACCGTTAATGCCTAACGAAAATTTGAATTTAGTTGTTCAGTCGTCATACATAACCAATGGTTTTGAAAACGAAGTGAGTGATTTAATTATTGCTGAGAATGGAACATTTTTTAACAATTACAACATCTTACCAAACCTTGGCTACAGCGAAGGGATGGAGTTGAGCGACAAACATACCCGCAAAAAATATGATTTAGCTGAAAAAAAACGAATGCCCGAATTAGAAAACCCTTGTGGAAGTAACTGCATGAAAAACTATTTAACCAACGGAACAGCCGATTGGGTAAATGTAGAAACTTTTATTTCAACCAGCGATAATCAACTGGCTATTGCTCCAGGTTCTTTATTGAAAGAATGGAAAGAAAATGGTAGAAATTACTATCACTACAAATCCGACCACCCTTCGCAAAACTTTTATTCGTTTATGTCTGCCGAATACCAAGTGGCTCGTAAAAAATGGAATGGAATTGATATTGAAGTGTATTACGATAAAAAACACCCTTACAACATCGATATGATGTTAGATGCTATTGAAAAATCGCTCGATTATTTTACTAAAAATTTTGGGCCATATTACCACAAACAAGCACGTATTATTGAGTTTCCTCGATATTCGAGTTTTGCACAAGCTTTCCCAGGAACTATGCCTTATTCTGAATCGCTTGGGTTTATTACCAACTTAGAAGACGCTGAAAAAAACAATGTAATTGATGCTATTATTGCTCACGAAATGGGGCATCAATGGTGGGCTCACCAAGTAATTGGAGCAACCATGCAAGGTAGCACCATGTTAAGCGAAAGCTTTGCCGAATATTCATCGTTAATGGTAATGAAAAAATCTGTTAACGACCCAATAAAAATGAAGAACTTCTTAAAATACGACATGAGTAGGTATTTAAGAGGACGAAGTAGTGAGGTTGAAAAGGAATTACCATTGTACAAAGTAGAAAACCAAGGGCATATTCACTACGGAAAAGGAAGTATTATTATGTATGCCTTACAGGATTTTATTGGCGAACAAAAGGTAAATGCCGCTTTAAAAGGATTTTTGGAAGAATACCGCTACAAAGAACCTCCATACCCAACATCGTTAGACTTTTTAAAACACCTCGAACCACAAGTGCCCGATTCGTTAAAATACCTAATTACCGATTGGTTTAAAGAAATTACGCTATATGATTTTAGATTAAAAGAGGCTAGCTACAAGAAACAAAACAATAAATATGAGGTTACTTTAAATGTTGATGCTTATAAATTAAAAGCAGACACTATTGGGAATGAAACCAAAGTAAAATTAAATGATTGGGTTGATATTGGTGTTTATGCCGATAAAGATGAGAAAAAACTGATTTACAAACAACGTGTTAAATTTGATAAAGAAAACTTGTCGTTTACTTTTAGCACCGATAGTTTGCCAGTAAAAGCAGCAATAGACCCACTTCAAATACTAATTGAAAGAGTGTATTCTGATAATACAAAGAGTTTAGAGGAGAAGAAATAAAGGTAGTTTTCTGGTTCGATTTTATTTTCGACTAGCATCAAACAAAATTGCTTTTTCTTCGCCAGTTAAGCTGTCGTAACCCGATTTGGAAATTTTATCTAAAATAGCATCAATTTTTTGCTGATTGGCTTTTTTCTGAGCGTTAAATTCGTGGTCGTTTTTCGATTTTGGCGATTTATACACCACTTTCATTTTTCGTTTAAATGAAAAAAGTTCTTTTAGTTTATCTAAAAATCGGCTAAACCCTAAGGTAAAATCGTTTCCTTTTTGCAATTGTTGTACATATAAAAAACCAAACAAAGCACCTCCCAAATGAGCAATATGACCGCCAGCATTGCCTTGAGGAATACTAACTAAATCAATAACCACATAAATTAGTGCAATGTATTTGAGTTTTACATTTCCGAAAAAAATGAGCTGAACAGTAAAATTTGGAACATAAGTAGCAGCAGCAATTAGCACAGCCATAACCGATGCCGATGCTCCTAAAGCATAAGCAACAGGCGTTATTTCGTTAAATACGGGCAACAAATTAAACAGCAAAATATACAATAAACCTCCCGATAAGCCACCCAAAAGATAGGTAACTACCAACTTTTTTTGGTTTAAAAACTGCATAAATATTTGCCCACCAAAATACAACACCAACATGTTAAACAACAAATGAAACAACTCTTCGTGCAAAAACATATAGCTCAATATTGTCCATGGTTTGTAAAGCAAATTGCCTATGTCAGCTGGCAACGACAACCACGATATAATTTGTTGAAAATCTCCAACTGCACCAAAAAAATACAACAACAAACGCACTATACTCAACACTAAAAATACTCCCACATTAACAAAAATGATTTTGATTAACGCCGAACCGTTTTTGTATTGGTTTTTTAAATCGTTTATAAATGGGTTTGACATGGTTTTTTATTTATTAAGCAAAATTAACCATTAAACTAAAATTTCGTACCGTTAACTAAACGAGCTAAACTTTATTTGCGTTGCTTTAAATTAATTACTACATTTAACTTGTTAATTTTCAGTTGCTCACTAAATTCTAGATTATGAGAAAAATTTTACTTTTTTTGATGTGTATTTCTTTTATATTAACCTCAAAATTATATTCGCAAGCTTATATTGAAATTAATTCAAGTTCATGCTCCAATAATATACTTGCTACATATAATGCAACTTACGCTGGTAATATTGATGGCTCATCTACAGACTGGAATTGTCCAAATATGCTTGATACAACAAATTCATTTCAGGGTTGTTTGGTGTTAATTAATGATGGGACTAGTGGTATTTCATCTGGAATAGGCAATCCACCTTTAGAAATTCCTAAATATTCTTTAGGTTGCGATACGTCAAATTATCTTACTCAAGATTTGAGTGGTAAAATTGCTGTAATTTACAGAGGAACTTGTGAATTTGGGTTGAAAGCATATAACGCACAAATAAGAGGTGCTATTGGGGTAATTATTATCAATCATACTGGAGATGCTGTTGAGCTTGCTGGTGCTACATATGGTACTCGTGTAAATATTCCTGTTATTATGATTAGTCGTAGTAATGGTGATAGTCTGGTTTCATGTATAGATACTAGCTGTAATAATATTATTGGAACTATTGGAGCATATAAAATAATGGGCAATGCTTTTAATGATTTTAATAATGATTGTGTTAAGCAATCTTCTGAAGATGGAATTTCAAATATTTCTGCAACTGTAAATCCAGGCAATTATAGAGTTACAACAAATAATTTAGGAAATTGGTATATAAAGTCTTTACCTATTGGAAATTATTCTATTACCTATGATTCAGCAATTTACTGGAGCACTCAATGTTCATATGTTGACACATTTTCAGTATCAGATACTAATGTAGTTTCTTTTACAAGTAGTAAAGGTTTTAAACCAAATTTTGGGTATGCAAGTGGTTATATTTATTATGATTTAAATGATAATTGTATTTTAAATAGTGGTGAATATGCATTATTAAACAGAAGGGGAATAATTAACCCAGGTGGAATTATTGTTGAATCAAATAATTTAAATGGGTTTTGGCATTATGATTCTTTATTATTTGGTAATTATACATTTACAGTTGATACTAATGGATATTTTTACAATACATGTAATACTCCAATGAATTTTATTGTAAATGGTACAGCTCAAGATTCGGCACTAAAAAATTCAGGTGTGCAGAGTTCTAAAACATGTTTTGAACCCCACATTTCTGTAAATATGCCTTCAAGACGACCATGTGTATCAAATCAAGAAATATCAGTTAAAGCTTGTAATATTCCTTTAACTTCAGTTCATATTCCCAATGCATCTGCAATTATAAAATTAGATACGTTAATTACATTAACATCCGCATCATTGCCTTATGTAAATTTAGGTAATAATACCTATAGCTTTGATTTAGATACATTAATTCCTGGACAATGTGCTTATTTCTCATTATATACAACTATTAGTTGTTCAGCGATACTTGGGCAAACACTGTGTATACAAGCAAACTTGCTTCCAGCAGACAGTTGTGTATTTGATTCAATACCAACATCTAATATTGTCGGAGTTGAGCCTTGTACTTTGCCTTGGGACAACTCTAGCTTAAGTGTTAATGGATGGTGCCAAAGTGATAGTATTTACTTTTCAGTAACAAATAACGGAGCTCCAATTGTAGCTGATATGCAGTGCTTTTCTCCTGTTTCTGTATATGTAGATGGGATTTTACAATATACTGATTCTGTTCTTCTTCAAGGAGGGCAAACTACATTATTTTCATATCCCGCGAATGGTCAAACATGGATTTTACAAACAGAACAACATCCTTTACATCCAGGAAATAGCCACCCTAATGCTTTTGTTGAATTGTGTGGAGACATTAATAACTGGACACCTGGAATGGTTAATACTTTACCTCTTGATGATGCCGACCCGATTGTGGATATTTTTTGTGGGGTGGTTACAGCAAGTTATGACCCCAACGATAAAACGGGTTATCCGCTAGGCGTTGGTAACGATCATTTTGTTGCTCCAAATGGCAAAATAGATTATGTTATCCGTTTTCAAAACACAGGAACAGATACTGCTTTTACGGTTGTGGTTAGAGATATTTTAGATGTTGATTTAGATATTTTTTCAGTTCAGTCAGGAGTTTCGAGTCACAACTATACTTTTAAAATGTTCGGACCACGAGTATTAGAATGGACGTTTAATAATATTTTATTGCCCGATAGTACAACCGACGAACCTGCAAGTAATGGTTTTGTAACTTTTACCGTAAATCAAAATCCTAATTTGCCCGATGGAACAGTAATTAATAACCGTGTAGGTATTTATTTTGATTTTAATGCACCTATTATAACAAATACTACAACACATACTATAAATCGAGGTATTAATTATTTATTAACTATTAACCCATCAAAAACATTAAGTAACAAAAGTTTATTCATCTACCCAAATCCAACAAAAAATATATTAAACATAATTGTACCTGATGCACAAAATCTAAAAATCGATATCTATGGCATAGATGGTAAATTGATTGAACATAAAACTATTACAAAAAATACTGCCATTGATGTAAGCAAATACCAAAGCGGATTGTATTTTATTAATGCAACCACTAACAAAGGAGAGGTATTTAGAAATAAATTTGTGAAGGAATAAACAAACTTAGTGGTAAGAATTTCATAAATTTTTTGTGTTATTTTACTGGAAAAAAATGCAAAGTCTTTGCATTTAATCATGATTAAAGAAAAAATACAGCGATTTTTTCAAAATAAGTTTTAGGTAATTTTTATTTTACATCGATAAAAGTAAAAATGACCTTTACTTTTTTAACTTTGCACCCATAAAATTCAACTTTATAAACTTTCAACTTTTTACTGCTATGAGCGACGATAAAAAAGTAATTTTCTCGATGAACAAGGTTAGCAAAACGATACCTTCAGGAAAAACAATTATCAAAGACATTTATTTATCCTTTTTCTATGGTGCCAAAATTGGTATCATTGGTTTAAACGGTTCGGGTAAATCTACCTTAATGAAAATTATTGCAGGTGTTGATAAATCATATCAAGGAGATGTTACGTTTTCGCCGGGTTACAAAGTAGGTTATTTAGAACAAGAACCTAAATTAGACGAAACCAAAACCGTTAAAGAAATTGTACAAGAAGGAGCTCAAGAAACCATCGATGTTTTAGCTGAATACGAAGCCATTAATTTAAAATTTGGAGAGCCAGAGGTTTACGAAAATCCAGATAAAATGGATGAGTTAATGAAACGCCAATCGGAGTTGCAAGATAAAATTGACGCTTTAAATGCTTGGGAAATTGATACCAAACTTTCTCGAGCTATGGATGCATTAAATTGTCCGCCAGAAGATGCGTTGATTAAAAACCTTTCTGGTGGTGAGTTGCGTAGAGTTGCTCTTTGTCGCTTATTATTACAACAACCCGATATTTTATTATTAGATGAGCCTACCAACCACTTGGATACCGAATCGGTTTATTGGTTGGAACAACATTTACAACAATACCCAGGAACAGTTATAGCCATTACCCACGACCGTTATTTCTTAGATAATGTAGCAGGTTGGATTTTAGAGTTGGATAGAGGAGAAGGTATTCCATGGAAAGGAAACTACTCTGAATGGTTAGACCAAAAATCGAAACGCTTAGCTCAAGAAGAAAAAACCGAAAGCAAACGACGAAAAATTCTTGAACGTGAGTTGGAATGGTCGAGAATGAATGCAAAAGGTCGTCAAGCAAAATCAAAAGCTCGTTTAAGTAATTACGAAAAATTGTTGAGCGAAGATTCAAAAGAAAAAGAAGCAAAATTGGAGTTGTTTATTCCTGATGGGCCTCGTTTGGGTAACGAAGTTATTGAAGCTACAGGAATAGCTAAAGCATTTGGCGACAAGTTGCTTTATGAAAACCTTACTTTTAAGTTACCACCAGCTTCTATTCTAGGAATTATTGGACCAAACGGTGCGGGTAAAACCACCTTGTTTAGAATGATAATGGGTGAGGAAAAGCCAGATGCTGGAACTTTTAAAGTTGGCGAAACTGTAAAAATAGGTTATGTTGACCAAGCTCATTCAGAGTTAGATCCTAATAAATCTATTTTTGAAGTGTTTTCGGGCGGTACAGAAATGATGGATTTTGGAGGAAGAACCATTAATGCACGAGCGTATTTATCTAAATTCAATTTTGCTGGTGGCGACCAAAGTAAAAAAGTGGGTGTTTTATCGGGTGGTGAACGAAACCGTTTACATTTGGCAATGACCATGAAACAAGAAGCCAACGTGTTGTTGCTCGATGAGCCAACCAACGATTTAGATGTAAATGCTATTCGAGCGTTGGAAGAAGGTATTGAAAATTTTGCAGGTTCGGCAGTAATTATTTCACATGATAGATGGTTTTTAGATAGAATTTGTACTCACATTTTAGCTTTCGAAGGAAACTCAGAAGTTTATTTTTTTGAAGGCTCTTATTCAGAATACGAAGAAAATAGAAGAAAGCGTTTGGGCTCAGAACCACAGCGATTTAAGTATAAGAAGTTGGTAAAGTAAACACCTTTTTTTTTCGTTATTTTAAAAAATGCTGATGTATTGGTGCAACCTTTTGTACTATAAGTAGTCTATTGTTATTATAATTTTATTATCGTATTAAGTAATTAAGAGTAGATGAAAAAAATAGTTATTACAATTGTATTATCCATTTTGACCATAATTTCAAATGGTCAAATAACAGTAACAAACACTGCACCATTCAATAATCCAACTTATTTAGTAAATAATATTTTATTAGGTAATGGAGTGTCTGCAAGTAACATAACTTTTGCAGGACAAAGTGCTCAATTAGGTTTTTTTTATAACGGAATACTTGGAACTCCAAATTTAGGAATCGATTCTGGTATTGTAATTTCAACTGGAAATGTTATTGATATACCAAAAGGAGGAAGTCAACCAAGTACTGGTCAGTATAGTGGTCCAGGCGATCCTGATTTGTTAGCAATAGCTCGATCAGTTACATCAAATCCCGATGCAGGTAATATTACATCAACTAACGATCGTGCATTTTTAGAATTCGATTTTACTCCAGTTGGTGATACTGTCGAATTTCGATTTGTATTTGCATCAGAAGAATATACTTCATGGATAAATAGTGTATACAACGATATTTTTGCTTTTTTTGTTAGCGGACCAGGTATATCAGGACCTTATGCATCTCCTGCTGCTTTTCCAAACGGAGCTATTAATGTTGCCACTGTACCTGGAACATCTACTCCAATAACGATAAGTTCAATTCATCCGGGTTTAAACAGTTCTTATTATGTTAGCAATCCATCGGGGACTAATAACGATTTTAATGGCTTTACAACTCCTATGACCATAAAATTTTATGTGCAATGTGGAGGAACCTATCATTTTAAAATTGCAATAGCCGATTGCGAAGATGATTATTTAGATACTGGAGTATTTATTGAGGCAGGTAGTTTCTCATCAGAAACTGTTCAGGTAAATGTGGTAACTGCAACTGGTGACTCTACCATTATTGAGGGTTGTGGAGATGCTATTTTTACTTTCACTCGTCCAGGCTCTGTTGGAGACTACACCGTGTATTATGATATTGGCGGTAATGCAATAAATGGTTCGGATTATACACTTATTGCTGACAGTTTAACTATTCCTAATGGTTCTAACTCTGCTAATTTAACCATTACTCCATTATTAGACGGTATTACAGAGGGACAAGATACCTTAACAATTACAGCTTATACTATCGACCCATGTGGAGATACCATTGTATCAGTAGGTGTTTTGTATATTTTAGATATTCCTAGTTTAGCCATTTCTGCTCCAGATATTTATACCTGTGTTACTCCAACAGTTGGTTTAGTTTCTACTGTAACAGGTTCTGGGGTTGCACCATACACTTACCAATGGACGAACAATGCAGGAACAATTCTTGGAACAACACCCAATTTAGTAGTTCCTGGTAATCAAACAGACACTTTTTATGTGAGTGTTACTGAAAGTTGTAATATAGTTACTGTTTTTGATACGGTTTATGTTATAGTTGATAATGCTTTGGCAAATATCAACACTTCTGGTGATACCACCTTGTACTGTGCTGGAGAACAAATTAACCTAACAGCCTTTCCTGTAGATAGTGTTTCAATTTATAACTATGGTTGGTCTACTGGAGCAAACGGAACGGTTTTAACTGTTGCACCAACTGCAACTGTTACCTATTATGTTACGGCAACAAATATGTGCAATGGTAGCACAGATGTTGATACCATTAATGTGGTGGTAGATTATACTCCATTGTCAATTACATCTACAACACAAGATACTGAGTTTGAATGTTTAGGTTTTAACTACAATCTTGATTTATATGCAGAAGTCGAAAATGGTACGCTTCCATATTCTTTTGAATGGACTGGAGCAGCAACAAGTACCGATAGTTTATTTCAAACTACTGTAAATGCACCAACTACTTTTTATGTTAAAATTACCGACCATTGCGGTGAGTTTATTGAAGATACCGTTAATGTTACTTTTGCTCCGTATATTCCATTAACGTTAATACCTTCAACACCAGACTCAATCTGTTCTGGTTCGGAAGTTGAACTTTCAGTACGACCAAATGATGGGGTAGCTCCTTACAGCTTTTTATGGAGCACAGGCGATGTAAACCCAAGTATTAATTATTCTACTTCTGGTGTATCAACAATTACAGTAAGTGTTGAAGTTACCGATAAGTGTTTATTAACATCAACCACTTCAATTGATATTCCAATTAAATTGTGCGAGGTAATTCCAATAAATATATTTACCCCGAATGGCGACAATATGAATGAAACATTGTTTTTTACTAACCTAGAAAACTATGAAAATAGCGAACTTTCGGTATTTAACAGATGGGGAAAAATGGTATACTCTAGCAGTAATTATAAAAACGATTGGGATGGAGACGAATTAGGCGATGGAACTTATTTTTACATTTTAAATGTAAACAACCCTGCTAAAACAATTTTTAAAGGAACATTAACTTTATTAAGATAAAAAGATGAAAAGTATTATTACAATTACAAGTTTATTATTGATGGTTGTTTCATTAAATGCACAGCAAATGGCACAACCAGTAAAAATTAATGGTAAAGATATTTACGCATTGTCGTTGGTTAACGAAGAGTTTATTTCTGTTGAAAGTGTAAAAATAACCGAGCAGGAAATTAATTCTACCAAAAGCATAGAAGAACGTATACAACTGTTTATAAATAAAGCAACTTCAAAAAGTTTTGATGCAATAATGACAAGAATTGGAACTTCAGCCACTTTAATTAAATACAAAAATCCAACTGGAAATACACTTGCTAAATTGACAGACACCTTTGAAAAAGATATCTACTTTTTAGCTGTTCCTTTAAAAAAATTCAAACAAATACAAGCTGTTGAATTAGATAAAACTGATTATGCTTTATCATTTAATCAACTAGTAGAGAAATATATAAGCCAAGCTACACCAAAAATTTTCGATGCTTTATTGATTGAAAACAAGCAGATAAAATACATTGTTTACGAATAAGTAAGAAATTCTTTTTTAGAAAAAACGCTCCAAAAGTTTAACCTTTTTGGAGCGTTTTTTTTATTAAGTTGTACTAACTTAGCAGCTTTAAAAACAACACATGAGTCAAAAACCAAGCATACCGAAAGGAACACGAGATTTTTCGCCTATAGAAATGGTTCGAAGAAACTATATTTTTGATGTAATTAAAAAATCGTTTAAAAAATACGGCTTTCAACAAATAGAAACCCCAGCAATGGAAAACCTTAGTACTTTGGTTGGTACAGGTGGCGACGAAAGCGATAAGTTGATTTTTAAGATTTTAAACAGTGGCGATTATTTAGCTAAAGTGGATAAAGAAACGCTTTCTTCACAGAACTCATCACTCATCACTCATCACATTTCCGAAAAAGCTTTACACTACGATTTAACTGTACCTTTTGCTCGATATGTGGTTCAAAACCAAAACGATATTACTTTTCCATTCCGTAGGTTTCAAATACAACCCGTTTGGCGTGCTGATAAGCCACAAAAAGGACGTTACCGCGAATTTTATCAATGCGATGCTGATATTATTGGCTCCGATTCGTTACTTAACGAAGTGGATTTAATTAAAATGATTGACGATGTTTTTACCGAATTGTTTAAAGGAAAATTGAATTATACGGTTTCAATTAACAATCGAAAAATTCTAAGTGGGATTGTAAAATATTTTGGAGTAGAGGATAAATTCGAACAAATTGTTGTTGTTATTGATAAGTTAGATAAAATAGGTGAGCAAGGTGTAATTAATGAACTTGAAGCAATAGGGCTAGGTGATATTGCATTAAAAATGCTGACTTTGATATATTCAAAAGAGTTTTTAGAAACCGAAGAAATAAAAAAACCACAAAGTCAATTAGACCAAACTATAGGAATGCTTAATTGGCTTTCTAGAAATGTTAATAATACAGAAGAAGGTGCTAATGAGTTACTATTAGTTTTTGAAAGTTTAAAGAAATTAGGCTTAAAAACAGCAAAAGTTATTTTCGACCCAACCCTTGCTCGTGGTTTGGGTTATTACACAGGAACCATTATAGAAGTAAAAGTGGAGAACTTTCCAAGCATAACTGGTGGTGGGCGTTACGATGATTTAACAGGTAAATTTGGATTAAAAAATGTTTCGGGTGTAGGTATTTCATTTGGTGCCGACCGTATTTATGATGTGTTGCTCGACAACAATTTGTACCCCGAATTTAAAGGTGATTCCACTCAAGTGTTGTTTACCAACCAAGGAGAAGCTGACGAAAATCGATTTTTACCTATGTTATTTCAATTGAGAGAAGCTGGAATTAATGCCGAGCTATATACCGAAAAAGCAAAATGGCAAAAACAAATGGTTTTCGCCGAAAAAAAAGGTGTAAAATTTATTGTATCGGCAAACGAACATGGAGAAATGTTTGTTAAAGAAATGAAAGGAACAGACAAAAAACCGTTTTCATCAATAGATGAGTTATTAACTATTATTCAACATTCATAATTTATCATTCAACATTTACAATGAACGTTCATTTTATCAATAAAAACTGGCTAACTCTTGAAATAATAGAAGAGATTTTAAACAGTAACATGCACATTGCTCTGTCGCAAGAGGCAGAAGATGCCATTGTAAAATGCAGAACTTACTTAGACGAAAAAATGGCTCGTCACAATAAGCCAATCTATGGTATAAACACTGGATTTGGTTCGTTGTGCAACACCACCATTCCAAACGAAGATTTGGCAACTTTACAACGAAATTTAGTAATGTCGCACGCTTGTGGATTGGGTGAAGAGGTGCCGCAAGATGTGGTAAAATTAATGTTGTTGCTCAAAATTCAAGGATTAAGTTATGGGCATTCTGGTGTTCAGTTGATTACCGTTCAGCGGTTAATTGATTTTTACAACCACAATGTTTTTCCAGTAGTTTATCAGCAAGGTTCATTGGGTGCTTCGGGCGATTTAGCTCCGTTGGCTCATCTAATATTGCCAATGATTGGTTTGGGCGAAGTAAATTTTGAAGGAAAAAAATATTCGGGAGAAGAAATCAATAAGAAATTTGGTTGGAATGTTATTAACCTTCAATCAAAAGAAGGTTTGGCATTATTAAACGGAACGCAGTTTATGAGTGCTTATGGTATTCATAATTTATTGAGAGCTAAAAAACTTTCTAATCTTGCTGATTTAGTTGCAGGAGTTTCTTTAGACGCTTACGATGGTAGAATTGAGCCGTTTAACGAGCTGATTCAAAAAATCCGTCCTCACAACGGACAATTTATTACGGCAAGAAACATTAAAAAAGTAATGGAAGGAAGCCAAATTATTGCTCAAGAAAAAACTCACGTACAAGACCCTTACTCATTTAGGTGTGTTCCTCAAGTTCATGGTGCGTGCAAAGATGCAATAGCTCATGCACAAAAAGTGTTTGAAACAGAAATAAATTCGGTTACTGATAATCCAACTATTTTCCCTGATGAGGATGAGGTGGTTTCGGCAGGTAATTTTCATGGTCAGCCTTTAGCAATGGTATTGGATTATTTAGGAATCGCTATTGCTGAATTGGGAAGTATTTCGGAACGAAGAACCTATAAATTAATTGGTGGACAACGAAATTTACCACCATTTTTGGTTGCAAAACCAGGCTTAAACAGTGGTTTTATGATTCCGCAATATGCTCAGGCTTCAGTGGTTAGTCAAAACAAACAATTGGCAGCACCTTGTTCGGTTGATACTATCGACTCTTCAAACGGACAAGAAGATCATGTGAGTATGGGAGCAAATGCAGCAACTAAAGTATATCGAATGATTGATAATTTGGAAAAAATTCTAGGAATAGAATTGATGAATGCTGCTCAGGCATTGGAATTTAGAAAACCATTGAAATCATCTCAAATGATTGAAGGGTTGATAAAAGCTTATCGCAAAGAAGTTGCTTTTGTTCAAAATGATATTGAAATGCATCCTGCTATGAAAAAAAGCATCGAGTTTGTTCAACAGTATTCAAATAAATTGGGGGTTAAGGATTTTTTATAGTTCACAGTTTTCAGTTCACAGTATACAAAAATTCAAATTTCTAGTCTCTAATCTCAAAATCCTCAACCTTGAACCTTAAACCTCAAACCCCAAACCAGCAAATCATCTATCGAATACCTGGAATGGGAGCAGATAAGCGTTTGTTTTCAGAAATAGCTCCAATTACTGGTTTTGAGTTTGTTGATTTAGAGTGGCAGCCTTTTCCAAAAATAAAAACACTTAAAGATTATGCAGTAGCAATTTCAGAGCAAATTGATACTTCAAAGCCATTTTCTTTAATGGGAGTTTCCATGGGAGGAATGGTTTGCTCTGAATTGGCTGATATGTTAAATCCCGAAAAAGTGGTAATTATTTCAAGTGCTAAAACTTCAAACGAAATACCTCCAATGTATAAACGATTAAACTTTTTGGGAGTAACTCGTTTATTAAATGCCGATAGAATAAATTACATAATTGGAAATTCATCACGATTTTTTGGAGCAATGAACAAAGAACAACGAGAGTTATTTTACCAAATGGCCGATAACATTAATATCGATTTTATTGTTTGGAGCATCAAAGCCATTTTAAATTGGGAAAAGAAAAAGGCTTCTTCAAAAATCATACACATACACGGCACCAAAGATTTTGTGTTGCCATTTGAAAATGTTAAACCTACTCATATTATTGAACGAGGAGACCACATGATGGTTTGGAATAAATCTTCTCAAATCAACCAGTTGTTGAAAGACATTTTTTCTCGTTAAGCAACCAATTTTAACCATTCGTCGTTTTTATGTTAAGAAAATAACTATTCAAAAATCTACTGATTGTTATTTTAAGTAAATTTAAGCCACTTAAACACAAAACTTTACTTTTATGAAAAAGCTATTACTTATCTCAATTTTATCATTAAGTATTTTCTTTCCCTTTACTTCAACTGCTCAATGTGGTTTTGATGTGATTAGACAGAAACAATTATTAGATCCTGCCTTTAAATTACAAGAACAGGAAAATGAATTAAAAATTAAAAACTTTGTTCCACTTACTAATATCACAGGTAAAACAGGAAATGTTTTAACTATTCCAGTTGTGGTACATGTGTTACATAAGGGTGAGCCTCTTGGAACCGGAACAAATATCTCTGATGCACAAATACAAAGTGCAATTGATAGATTGAATGTAGTTTATAGAGGCTTAGATCCTAATAGTCCAATTGATTTTGAGATAGAATTTAGTCTTGCAAAAAGAGATCCCAATTGTAATACTACATCTGGAATAAATAGATTAGATGCAAGAGGTGTATCAGGGTATACCGCAAATGGAGTTCTTCTTGAGTCTATAGGGGCTGACGAAAATGCTTTAAAAGATTTAAGCAGATGGCCAGAGACAGATTATTTTAATATTTGGATAGTTTCAGAAATTGATGGTAATAATGGAGGTTTTGGTATTCAAGGTTATGCAAATTTTTATAATGGAAACCAATATGAAGGATCAGTAATGATGGCTTCTGTTTTTGGTTATGACTTAGGAAACACCAACGGATGGAATTTGAATAGCAATGGTGATGGTAGTACAGTTATACACGAGTTTGGGCATTACTTCCATCTATATCATACTTTTCAAGGAGATAATGATAATGCAAATTGTCCAGCTGATTTAGTAGTTGGTGATGATAGTGATGGCTGTGCAGATACAGAAATACATAAAAGATTAACTAGTACATGCCCTACCAATAATACTTGTAATGGGAATAACCCTTATGGATTAAATACAAGAAATAATTACATGAGTTATTTTAGTTGTACAGATAGATTAACAAATGACCAAAAAACAAGAGTAACTGCAGCCATGAGTGGAACTTCTATTGTAGCATCGAAAGGAGCAATTGATCCTGATCCGGGATATTCAAATCCTATTGCTACAAATTGTTCTCCAGTAACTGGTCCAACCGGACTTAGTGGTGGTTATGCTGGAATAATGAACTTTTCTGTTGAAAATGATGCTACTTTTACAAGCTCTAATGCCGGGGATGACGGTGGTTATGTTGATTTTACGACTAGTTGTAATAATTTTATTACAGTTGATGAAAATTCAACTAAGAATATTTCTGTTACTACATGGTATAATGCTCAAAATATTAAAGGATATATTGATTTTAATAATGATGGTGATTTTGATGATGCTGGAGAGCAAGTCTTTTCAACTTCAACACCGGCAAATACAAACCCTCCTTATACTTCAACTGCAAATACAAGTATTACGATTCCTGTAGTGAATGGTTCGACAGTAGTAGGTAATACTTATATGAGAATGAGAGTTATAACAGATATAGGCAGTGTGTCTGGTCCTTGTTATAATCCAACTTATGGTCAAGCTGAGGATTATACAATTTATATTAATACAGCAGCAGGTTCAGCTCCCGTTTCAGATTTTAGCGGAACACCAACAACACTTTGTGTAGGTAATTCAGTTTCTTTCTCAGATTTAAGTACCAATACTCCTACTTCATGGAGTTGGACTTTTGCAGGAGGAACACCATCAAGTTCAACTGCTCAAAATCCAACAATAACGTACAATACACCAGGTACTTATCAGGTTCAACTTACAGCAACAAATACTTTTGGTAGTGATGCAGAAACAAAAGTTGGATATATTACTGTAAATCCTACTCCTTCAATCAGTTCACAACCTTCAAACAGTACTATAAATGATGGAGATAATACCAGTTTTAGTGTTACAGCCTCTAATGCAACAGGATATCAATGGCAAGTAAATACTGGTGGAGGATTTAATAACATAAGTAATGGAGGTGTTTATGGTGGAGCTACAACTTCTTCATTAGCTATTACAGGAGCAACATTAGCTATGGATGGAAATACCTACAGATGTATTGTTTCGGGTACTTGTGCACCTAATGTAAATTCAAATTCAGTTGCGTTAACTGTTAATGCTGTAGGTTCAGCACCAGTTGCCAATTTTTCAGTTGATGCAACTACCATTTGTTTAGGAGAATCAGTGGATTTTACAGATTTAAGCTCTAATTCTCCTACATCATGGCTTTGGAATTTTGGTGATGGAGGAATGTCAGCAAGCCAAAATACAACTTATACTTACAACACACCAGGAACTTATACAGTTACTTTAACAGCTACAAATGCTAGTGGAAGTGATGATGAGGTAAAAACTAATTTGATTGTGGTAAGTCCCCAAGATGATGCCTCATTTAGTTATACTTCTTCAACGTATTGTCAAGACGGAGTTGACCCAACTCCTGTAATATCAGGAACTTTAGGAGGAATATTTTCTCGATCTCCTGTTGGATTGGTTATTAATTCTTCTACTGGAGTAATTGATTTGTCTGCAAGTACTGCAGGAACTTATACTGTAACTTACACAACTGGAGGAAATTGTTCGGATTTTCAAAATACGCAAGTTACAATTGTTAGTTGTGGAACAACTAAATTACATAAAATTTCATGTGGTATTACATTACAAAATTCATATGATATTATATATGCCAACCCAGTAACAGGAGCAACAGGCTATATTTTTGAAGTTAGTAATAATAGCCTTGGATATATCCAAACCAAATTAGCTTGGAATGGAGGTAGAGCTATAAGAATGGATCAGTTTCCTGGTATACAATTAAATACAACTTATAATGTAAGAGTTAAAGTTGTGAAAAATGGAGCAGAAGGACAATATGGAATAGCTTGTCAAGTAACTACAGCAGCAACATACTCTCCAGATCCTCTTCCTACCTCAAAGTTGATGGATAACTACTGTGGCATAACATTGAATAACTTATCAGATGTAATTTATTGTAAAGCAGTAACAGGAGCAACAGGCTATATTTTTGAAGTTAGTAATAATAGTCTTGGATATATTCAAACCAAATTGGCTTGGAATGGGGGAAGGGCAATAAGATTTGATCAGTTAGCTGGAATTCAGATGAGTACAACTTATGATGTGAAAGTAAAAGTTATATTAGGATCAGATACTAGTTTATTTGGTAGCATCTGTACTATAACCACTCCTTCTGCAGCAATGATACAAAACGAAACAGCTCGTTTTATTGGAGAAGAAGTTGTTGAGGAAGAAAAATTACCTGCAACATTGAGTATTTATCCTAATCCGAATAGTGGGGAGCAGTTAAATGTGATGATGGATAATTTAACGCCAAATACAACTTTGATTATTACTGATATTTATGGAAAAGTGATTTTAAATAAACCACTAAATACGGAACTATCGCAATACAATGTAGAAGTTAAGTTTGAGAATAAATTAACATCAGGATTTTATTTTATTACAATAGTTTCTGAAGAAAATAAAGTAACAGAGAAATTGATTGTAAGATAGTTAATAATAGTTATGTAACTAAAAGGCTGTGTAATATAATATTACACAGCCTTTTTTATATTACAAAAACTTCAAATCCCAAAGCTTCTGATGTTTTTTCTTTAAAATGAAGTATCCAAGCTTCCCAAACAATATCAGGAAGATTAGCTTCTAAAACAAAACCTGTAAAAGTTATTTTGCCTTTTATATAAACCTCGTCATTTTCTTTTCCTAACCAAAAGAATTCACCAGTTTTTTCAATGCCAATCCAGCCTGGTAATAGTTTAAATGCTTCAACAAGATCTTTCCAATCCTCTTCGTGCATATCATACCGTATGTTAAAAGTAATTTCTTGCTCGTTAATTTCCATGGTTAAATTCTTACACCAATAACACTTATTCGACTATTGCTCAAGGTAACTCTACCAAATATCCGCTCATATCTTTACCCCTATTACGCATACATCATCAACCTGTTCGTAATCGCCTTTCCATTCAGTAAAGTGTTTGTTTAAAAACATTTTTTGTTCTTCTATTGGGTGGTGACTGATGGTCAAAAGTAATTCTTTAAAGGGTTTATATTTTAATTTTTTTCCATTTTCTCCACCAAACTGGTCGGCATAGCCATCGGTAAATAAATAAATGGTATCTCCTTTTTGTAGTTGAATTTCGTGTTGAGTAAATGGAGTCATTTTAAAATGTACACCAACAGGTTGTCTATTCGATGAATATTCAAGCAATTTGCCACCTCTAGCAATGTATAAGTTGTTGTTTGCACCTGAATATTTCAATGTTAAAGAATTATAGTTTAACGAACATAGTGCTATATCCATTCCATCTTTTACATTATCGTTGTTTTTAGAAAACTGACCAATTACAATTTCTCTTGTTCTTTCTAATATTGCTGCAGGATTATCAGTATTTAATTCATTTAAACTGTAGTTTAATGCGTTACTACAAACCACACTAACTAATGCACCAGGAACTCCGTGACCTGTACAATCGGCAGCAGCAAAAAGAATAGCAGCCCCCTCCGACTCCCCCGTAGGGGGAGAGACTCCCTTCCCATCGGTGAGGGTTGGGGTGGGGCTTTTCTCCACCCAATAAAAATCACCTGCAACTATATCTTTAGGTTTATAAAAAATAAAAGAATTAGGTAGTAGGTTTTGTATTGCTAAATCTGATGGAAGTATTGCTTTTTGAATACGTTTTGCATAATTGATAGAATCGGTAATTTCTTTATTTTTTTCTTCAACCAATATTTTTTGATGCTCAACTTGCCTTTTTTGTGTTGATATAATTTTGGCTTGTTTTTGACTTATTTGGTATCGGTTAAAAATAAAAATGGAGAGTAAAATAAAAACTGAGAGCCCTCCGTATAACATGTATTTTTGATTACGAGTTTGTTCAATTTCTAGATTTTTAACTGCAATTTCAGCCTTTTTCTGTTCTTCAAACTTAATACTATCGGCAATAGCTTGTTTGTCGTAATCGAACTGAATACGTTGTTCAAGTATCGCTTTTTGGTTTTCTTCGTTATTTAAACTATCTCTAAGTTCAATATATTTTTCATGATATTGAAGAGCCTTATTTGGCAAATTGGTTTTTTTATAAAGGTCGTATAAATTTTTAATGGCTTTTAGTTCAACTTGAGTGCTTTCGGTTTCTTTTGTTAACTTTAGGCATAAGAGTCCATATTTTTCAGCATTTTTAAAATCTTTTTGCAGACCATAAACCATACTTATTTTTAAACTACTGTTGGCTTGTTGTTTTATGTCACCACTTTTTATACATAAATCGTAGGTTTCTAAATAGCTTTTTAGAGCTAAGTCTAACATGTTTAAATTTCTGTAAACACTTCCTATATTGTTTAAGCTGATGGTAAGCCCATAAATGTCGTTTACTTCTTTATGCAATACCTTTGCTTTAATAAAATTTTCTAATGCTGCTTGATAGTTTCCATTAGAATAATGAATTGCACCAATGTTGCCAATGGTATAAGCTTTTCCTTTTTTTTCATTACTTAAATCGGCGTATTTCAAACTTTCTTCATAAAGTTCGATTGCGTGATTTAGCTCTCCTTCAATCTTCATTAGCTTCCCCAAATTATTGAGAACGGTGGCAGTT
The DNA here is from genome assembly GCA_015075325.1 of Flavobacteriales bacterium. Taxonomy (GTDB): domain Bacteria; phylum Bacteroidota; class Bacteroidia; order Flavobacteriales_E; family Vicingaceae; genus Vicingus. Next base: position 66,693 of record JABTUP010000017.1, read on the forward strand.
CCTTTATGGTAGTTTACACTTTTGTATAATTTTAAACTAATATTATTGTATTCAATAGCTTTTTTTAAATTTCCTTTTTCTTCGGTTACCAAAGCAATATTAGCATAAGCACTAGCTTTGTTTACTATAAAAATATCTTTTTCCTGCTTTGACAGTTTCTTTTTTAACTTTTCATCAGCAAATTTTATAGCATCTTCGCAAAGCGTAACAAGAGTGTCGGGTTTAGTTCTGTAATAAATTTCTGATAAAAAAATTAAGGTTTGAATTTTTGTAGTATCCTGTTTTGTAGTTACATATACTCTATTCAATGAGTCAATATAAGTCTGCTGGTCGTGTTGTGCAACAGACCTAAAAATGATAAAACAAAATAAAATAACTAAAAAAGATAAGTTTTTTATCATTTTACTAATGTAGGAAAAACTCTTTATTAATTATAAAATATTCAATTATTATTGAGGAAATCTGCTATAATTTTTTTTATCTTGCGGCATCATTATGAAAAAGAGATTTTTAATATTTATAATTAATTTTTTTGTTGTACTATCAATTTCTAGTCAGCAGTATTCTGATGAAGAATTAAAAGATATTGCAAAATTTAATGCTGATTTGGCTAACTCAAAAAGCCATGATACAATTCTTGCAAAAGCCTATTTAGGGTTGTCTGAAATATTATATGTTGCTAATTTAGATACGCTCGCACCTCTTTGTATTAAAGCAAAAGAAATTGCTGAAAAGTATATTAAAAAAGAAAATATTTCTAAAAAAGAAAGAAAAACGTGTTTAAGTATTATTTCGGATGCTCTTAATAATATTGGATATGTTTATAAAACCAAGGGAAATATTGATTTAGCTTTAAAATATTACCATGAATCGCTTAAAATTCATGAAGAGATAGGAGATAAAACAGGAATTGCAACATCGTTAAACAACATCGGTTTTGTTTATCGTAGTCAGGGAAATGTTTATTTGGCTTTAGAGTATTATCAAAGAGCTCTTACATTACAAGAAGAATTAAACGACCATGAAGGAATGGCTTCGTTGTATAACAACATTGGTATTATTTATTATGATCAATTAGATTTTGATAATGCCTTAAAATATTACCAAAAATCGTTAAAAAACGACTATAAAGTTGATTACAAAAAAGGGATTGCCAATACACTAAATAACATTGGTTTAATCTATTATAAGAAAGGAAATGTAGACGAGGCTCTAAATTACTACACCAAATCGCTTGAAATGAAACAGCAGTTTGGTGATAAAATTGGTATTGCCATAAGTTATAATCATATTGGTGAATTATTTGAGTCGCAAAACAATTTAAAAGAAGCACGAGATTATTACGAAAAAGCGTTAAACATTCTTGAGCAACAAGGCGATAAAAAATGGATGGGTTTTGTTTTAAAAGATTTATCAGACTTGTTACTGAAGCTAGGGGAAGTTAAACTTGCTGAAGTTTATGCATTAAAAAGCTATAAAATATCACAAGAACTTGGTTTTCCAGCAAATATCAGTAATGCAGCACAAACTTTAAGTAAAATAAACAAACTAAAAGGCAACTACAAAGAAGCTTTAGAATTGTTTGAACTCCATACTTTAATGAAAGACAGTTTGCTGAATAACGATATTATTAAAAATACTAAAAATCAGCAACTTAAATATGAGTTTGAAAAACAACAAGCCATAAAAGATGCTGAACATAAAAAAGATATTGAAATAGCAGCTCAAAAGCAACAAAAACAAAAAATGATTACCTACGGAGTTGTTGTTGTTTTAATTGTAGTAATGCTGCTTTTAGGCGTAATATTTAATCGATTGAAAATAACAAAAAGGCAGAAACAAGTTATTGAAGAACAAAAACTTGAGGTAGAAACTGCTAAAATTCAGCTCGAAGAGAAAAATAAAGAAGTAATGGACTCAATTAATTATGCAAAACGAATTCAAGATGCATTATTAAAAGCCGAAGAACATGAAAGCCAACATTTGCCGCCCCATTTTATTTTGTTTAAACCTAAAGACATTGTTAGTGGCGATTTTTATTGGGCTTTAGAAAAAGAAAACCACTTGTATCTTGCTGCAGCCGATTGTACTGGCCATGGAGTTCCCGGTGCCTTACTTACCATGTTAGGAAATTCGTTTTTAAATGAAATTAATGCCGTAGATAAACTTCTAACACCAGCCGAAATTTTAAACAAATTAAGAGATAAAATTATTAGCGAGTTAAACCAAACAGGAAAAGATGGAGAAACTACTGATGGTATGGATATTTCGTTAATTCGATTAAATTTAAAAACAAATGAATTGCATTGGGCTGGAGCAAATAATCCACTTTACATCATAAATAGTGGTGAATTATTAGAATTAAAACCCGACAAACAACCCATCGGATACAACTATAAAATGACTGATTTTACCAACCATCAAATCAATTTAAATAAAAACGATTATGTTGCAATTTTTACAGATGGTTTCGCCGACCAATTTGGAGGTCCAAAAGGCAAAAAATACAAATACAATACATTTAAAAACAAATTGTTAGAAATTTATCAATTGCCATTAGATGAACAAAAGAAATTACTTTCAAATGAATTTGAAATATGGAGAGGTAATTTACAACAGGTCGACGATGTTTGTGTTATTGGTTTGAGATTGTGAAATGAAAAGCACTATTCTAAACCATTAAATTTTTAGTATTTTAGCCGAAATTTATTTTAAAAAACGATGAAGAAAATTTTTACTTATTCAATTGTTGCGTTTCTTTCAATTTTATGTTTTAGCTCTTTTGTAAAAAGTTATATGGCAAAACCAAGTGTTTTAGATATGAGTGGTTACATTTTGTATAACGATAAAAAAGTTGAAGGAGCTTTAGTTAAACTGTATGAAAATAATGTGATTGTAAATAAAATGCAAACAAAAGCTAATGCTCGCTTTAGATTTATGCTTTTTAGCAATAATGAATACATGATTGAAGTAAGCAAACAAGGATTTATGGATGAAAGAGTTTACATCAACACAAAAACCAATGCCGATTTACTTGATAAATATTTTTTCGAATTTATTGTTGATTTAGTAGACGAAAACAAATACAAAAATGTTGATGCTTCTTCATTAGATTTTCCAACAGCTATAATTAAATATGATGCTGGTGAAGATGATTATGTTCACGATAAAGGTTATAGCCAACAAGTTAGAAACGACTTGAAAAAATTAAACGAACAAATCAATAAAAAATAAATCATCTTCATAAATAAGTCGTTTTTGTGTCAACTTATTTCAGGACGAGACAATAGCAACAAAAAAGCCTCACGATTTCGTGAGGCTTTTTTTTACTTATATAAACCTTAAAACTATTGTTTTTCTACGTTTATTGCTGAAGGTCCTTTTGGAGTTTGTTCAACATCATAAGTTACTTCATCATTTTCTTTTAAATAAGAACTTGTTCCTGATTTGTGAACAAATAAGTCCTTACCACCATCATCTGGAACGATAAATCCGAAACCTTTTTGATCATTAAAAAATTTTACTTTGCCTGTAGCCATTGTTATTTATTGTTTATTAATATTGTAGCAAATGTAAGATTAATAAATGGGTAATTTGCTTTTTTGTAAATATAAGTTATTATTAATCAATTATTTTCGAGACAACAATATACTCACCTATGCGACTTTGTTGCTGTTCGAGGGTATATTCGCAAATATCCCAACTACCATTTTTTATTTCTATTTCAACCTTAATTCCTCTATTTAGGTGTTTTTTTAGTTGTTCAGCAGTAACATTACTCTCGCAAATTTTAATAAAATAATCTTGAACCGAACACCGAAGATATAATTCTTTTACTCCATTAGATTTTCCAATTTTATTTACAAATTCCTTTTCAATGAGTTCACAGGAGTAAAATGATGCTTCTTTTTTCTCACTAATGGTATTTGTATGTTCAATTTTATTGCTAAAACAACTTAGTAAAAGACATATAAAAGCTACTGAATTAATCATTTTCATAAAAATAAAATTAAACATAATTCTATTACCCATTTGTTCTTTCTATTTTTGCTCAATAGCAAAACAAATTATCATGCCTATCAATAAACTACATCCATCAATACAAGAAAATCTTCAGCGTTTAGGTTTTGAAACATTAACTCCATTTCAAAATTTGGTTTTACCTAAAATAAAAAGTGGTGCTAATATTTTTGGAATTGGTAAAGATGGAGTTGGAAAAACAACAGCGTTAGTAATTAGTGTAATACAAAAGTTAAATGCAACAGCACTCGATGATGTTCCTCGTGCTTTAATATTTGTAAAAGATAGGGCAGCAGCATTGTATTTAGAAGAACGATTTAATCAATTTTTGGTAAATACCGATTTAAGGCTATATTCTGCTTACGAAGAACCAAATGTGAACAAACAACGTGATGATATTTATGCTGGAGTTGATATTGTAATTGCCACTCCTAAGCGATTAACTAAGTTGTATTACATGAACGGAATTAACTTGGGTAGATTGAATACGATAATAGTTGAAGATGCAGAATTTTTAACAGGAAACAGTTTTCATACCGATATAAATCGAATTACCGAAAGTGTACCGAAATGCCAATGCATTGTTTTTGCAAAACAATTTGAACCACGAATTGAAAAGCTAGAAGAGCTTTTTATGACCAACGCTCAAGTTGTAGAGTTGATATAACTACCAATCGTCTTTTGATTTCGATTTAATTTCGAACAATTCATTAAAGGTAATGTTGTAAATCGAGCTGGGTTTCTTTAAAAAACCAGGTCTGTATTCAGTGTTTTCTTTAGTCAAAAAGTTATATTCTAGCGTTTGTTCTTCTCCTTTTTTTAAGATTTCGCCATCGCCAACTAAAATAATGTTGTTAAATATTACGCGATATTTTTTATCCTTAAGTTCAATTTTTACCAAACCTTTATAAGCAGTTTTGTTTACAATATCAGGAACACCAGCCACACCTGTTTTTGTTGGGTCAACTCGTTGTTGCTTTAACTTGCAAAATAAAGTGTCTGCAACTAATTCTGAACTCCAAAATAAGCCCGATGCTTTAAAATGTTTAATAATATCGTCTTTTGATAAGGTTGTTTCATAAACTTTTTTCCAACTAATGATTCCTTCTGATAAATAAAAATTATCAGATTCGGCTTGAGCATTTGCAAATAATGTTGAGACTGCAAAAAATGCAATAAGAATATATTTCATGTCTTTTTTTTTGAATGATAACAAAAGTAAACAAAACATCCTCTTTTTAAAAGCAAAAAATATTAATGAGAAATTGAACTGCGTTGTTTTTTGATAAGATTTAACAAGCATTTTTAAAATTGTTAAGAATTTGTTCCATTTATCTATATTATTTGCCTTTGGTAAAAAGACTGTACAGTTTAAATCATTTTTACTTATTTTAGCAGAACTAAAACTTAAAAAACTAAAAAATGAAAAAATTATCTACTGTGTTATTCCTTGCTTTAACTTTTGTTGGTGCTAATTTGTTTGCACAAACATTAGAAAAATGCGGAACCATGCACAATCATGCAGAATTGCAAAAAAAGAATCCCAGCCTTGCATCGAAAAGACAAAGTGTAGAACAAATTGCACAAGAGTGGTTAAAAAATAATTCTACCAAAAAAATGACTGTAGCAACTATTCCAGTTGTTTTTCATGTGGTTTATAATCCAAGTATTCCTGCTCAAAATGTTCCCGATTCAATTATTTATTCTCAGTTACAAGTGCTAAACGATGATTATAGAAGAACCAATGCTGATACGGTAAATACACGTCCTGAGTTTGACTCCTTAGCAACAGATGTTCAAATCGAATTTTGTTTAGCTAATGTCGATCCAAATGGAAATTTTACTACAGGAATTAACAGGGTTACTACAACTGCTAACGATTTTTCGTTCTCTCCATTTAACAATGCGGTAAAAAAAACAGCTAGTGGTGGTGTAGATCCATGGCCAGCAACTGATTACCTAAATATTTGGGTTTGTGATATGTATATGGGAGGCTCGCCTTTTGTATTAGGATATGCTCAATTTCCTGGTGATGACCCTGCTACCGATGGCGTTGTTTTAACTTATCAACATACTGGTTATAGACCTTGGGATGCCGCAGCTAGTCCAGCAAATTTAGGAAGAACTGCTAGCCACGAAGTTGGTCACTATTTTGGGTTGCGACATATTTGGGGTGATGGAGATTGTGATTCAACCGATTATGTTACCGATACACCTAATGCCGTAGAAGCTTCTCAACAAATATGTACTTTAACCAATAATACTTGCGATGATGCAATTGCTGAGCCTTACTGGAATGGTTGGGATCCTTTTGATATGCTTGAAAACTACATGGATTATTCGACCGATGCATGTATGAACATGTTTACTCATGGACAAAAAGCTAGAATGTGGTCGTTTTTAAACACGGATAGAGTTTCGCTTTTAACATCAACCAAATGTGATGGACCAACTTTTATTAACGAAATATTGCCAACATCATCACTTGTAGTTTATCCAAATCCTGCATCTAATGGAATTACTTTAGAGTGGCCAGGAGAGTTTAAATTTGAACGATTAGAAGTAGTAAATTTAGTTGGTAAAACATTAATTAATGAAAATGTTTTATCTGCCTATGCTAAATATACAGTAAATACAAGTGAATTAACTAATGGAGTTTACTTTGTGAAATTGGTTAATGGTAATAATGTAACAGTTAAAAAAATAGTAATTCAAAAATAAATAGCGTAATAATAAGTAGCATTAATATCTTTCAAAAGAGAAAGTTTAGTTGAAAAAAAAGAGGCTTTTCATACCTTTGAAAAGCCTCTTTTTTATTAGTTTTCACATATTTTTAAAACAGGACACTCCTCGCATTTTAATTCATTTTTATTATCAATTGGTGATTTACCACCAAAAACAGAACAATGAGCCTTCATGTCATTTAATTTGGATTTATAATGCTCACATTTTTGTTTTATACCTGCAATTCTTACATTCTGTTCCTGAATAGGATTTAACGGTTGAATTTTTTTAAATAACTCAATAAGAGTATTGTTTTGATTTAAAATATGTTGTGTATAATTAACTAATTCATC
>JABTUP010000018.1 GCA_015075325.1 Flavobacteriales bacterium
AATTATGATGAACAAAATAGTCCTTATATTAATATTGTTTTTATCATTCAATGTGTATGGACAAACACCGGACACTTTGAAAAAGCAGAATCCGTTGAACGATGATGCCTACCTGCATCCTGTTGACTGCGTAACCCCATACACACTTAAAAAAGGGGAATGGATTTATGCGCAGTCGATACAGACCTTGCCCTTTCCTAGTTGGGCATTTTATGGTATTACAGACAAACTGACTACACAGATAGACTTGTTACCCTGGCTTTATGGAGCATTTACTGAACTAAAAAAACCTATTCCAAGTTTAAATTTACGCTATAGGTTTAATGAACAAAAGGGAATAATCCCAACAATAGGAGTAGAAGCGATGTTCGTTCATTTTTGGGATACATTGCAACGATTTAAAACTCCAACAATGACGGTCTGGGAAAACGGTTCTTATTTTCACCTTAAACCAAGTATAGGTTATAAAATCAAAGACAAGTTTTTTGTAAATCTTACTTTTGGGGTTGACTATATGAACGAGTTGATTTTGCAGAACAACGACACCGATAACTTTCAAACAAAAACCTTTACCAAAAGATGGAATCCAAACTATGCCATTGGAATTGATTACAGACCTTCGAAATGGATCAGCTATCATTTGGCATATAACTATGGTTCGACACTTAGTTTTTTAGAAAATGTGCCTAGAAAAATTCAAATAACATATGGATTTAGAGTTGCCCCCTTCTATAAAAACAAATATGGAATATTAAGAAACTTACGAATTGAATTCGTAGCAATAAACGGTTACTTTAATGACATTGATGCTAAACAAACATTTCCAATTCCAGTTTATCCTTATATATATTGGCAATGGAAGAAAGACAAAACAAAGAAATAACTACCGCTAACACAGGTTTTGCGTTAGTGGGCGGGCAGTGCGAACAGAAACATTTTAGCAATTAATCAACGTTGGTGCTGGCAGACAGTTTACTGTTTCAAAAGCCCACCAACGCAAAGCCCGAAACCGTTACCGTTCATTGTAAAAAGACAGAAACCAACGACTGAATGACAAAGGAATTTTTGCTGCATAAAGAAAAAGGAATCCCACCGCACATTCAGGCACATTTGGCTTTGCCCGACACAAAAGCCAACGCTTCGCAAAGCCAAAAGAGCCTTCATTTTGCCAACCCACAGACAGACCGTTGATTATTCAAACACTTTTTATATTGAAAAACGAGATATTGAAAATTATTTATTATTTTTGTGGCTTAATTATTCTGAGAAAATGAATAGAATAAAAGAGGTACTTGAAGAGAAAGGAATAAAGCAAACTTGGTTGGCTGAACAACTTGGTAAAAGCTATAATATGGTGAATGGTTATGTACAAAACAGACAACAACCACGAATTGAAGTGCTTTATGAAATTGCTGAAATTCTCGGAGTAAGTGTAAAGGAATTATTAATTGACAACGAAACTAAAAAGGACAAATAAATGAGCAAGGAAGAAAAAATAACGAACAACATAAAAGTACCAAACAAAGATTTGGAAACATTGAGAATAAATTTTCCGCATTGCTTTGACAAAGACGGAAATTTTCAATTGGAAAAGTTTAAAGCCAACTTGACTGAAAAGGAAATTAACTTTTCTACCGAGAGTTACGGCTTAGACTGGCTTGGAAAATCTTATGCACGACTTTTGGCGAGCGACCCAGCAACCACTTTGCTGAGAGCAGACGAAACTCATAATAGCAAACCCGAAAATGCAAACTCTGAAAACTTGCTCATAAAAGGCGATAATTTGGAAGTGCTGAAACACCTTGCCAACGCCTACTATGAACAGGTAAAAATGATATACATTGACCCACCTTACAATACTGGAAGTGACGGCTTTGTCTATAATGATGATAGGAAATTTACCGCAAAAGAATTACAAAACCTTATTGGCATTGATGCAGAAAAAGCCAAACGTATTTTAGATTTTACAAAACAAAAGAGTAACAGCCATTCTGCTTGGCTGACTTTCCTTTATCCACGTTTATACATTGCAAAACAATTACTCAAAGATGAAGGGGTGATTTTTGTATCAATTGATGATAATGAAGTCGCACAACTACGTTTGTTAATGGATGAAATATTCGGAGAAGAGAACTTTGTAGCACACTTAACGATACAAGGTTTTGCAAATGAATCTAATGAAGGTGTTTTATTTCAGAATGTAACGGAATATTGCCTATGTTATGCTAAAGAAAAATCAAAAACTGTAATTAATAAAATTGACCCCGTAAATGAAGATTTAAGAAGTCTAAATGATGCTCCATCTGGATTGGCAACAAGAAAACAAATGGGTTACACTATCTATTATAATCCTGAAAGTAAAGACATAATACCAAAAACAGACTACGATATTAATGGCGATTTTTCAGACCCTGATAAAATATATAATGATGACGATGATTTATTGAAAAATGGATACATAGCAATTCGTCCTAGTGCTAGAAATGGAGTTGCATGGAGATGGCGGTGGGGAATAGACACGTTACTTGAAAGAAAAGAAGAATTAGTTTGCAGAAAAAATCGAAATGGTAATTGGGTAGTAGAATTTGGACAAACTGGGTTTAATGCTCCGAGAGATTATCAGGAATTTGGAACTGGCACGTCAGAATTAAAAAGATTGTTTGACGGAAAAGAAGTTTTTACAAAACCAAAATCTACTGAATTTATAAGTTGGCTTATCCAAGTTTCAACAAATAAAGATGACACTGTGCTTGATTTTTTTGCTGGAAGTGCAACCACAGCAGATGCCACAATGCAAATCAATACTGAAGATATAGGAAAAAGAAAGTTCATAGTTGTTCAACTTCCTGAGACTATTGACCCCAAAAAGAATAAGGTTGCATATGATTTTGTAAAGGATGAACTGAACGCAGAACCTACAATTTTTGAAATTACAAAAGAAAGAATAACAAGAGCAGCAAATAAAATAAATGCAGGTATAAATGAAAAAATAACAAAATTAGAAAGTGAGTTACCTACAGAAGAAACCAAGGCAGAAATAACTAAAAACTTAAAATTAATAACTCAAAACTCATTCAAGATTTTTGAAACCACTCCTATTTGGGAAGATTATGATTTTGAAGTAGAGCAGTTTGATAGTTCGCAAACGCTTTTTGATGTAGGTAAACTAACCGAAGATGACATCAAAGCATTACTTATTACTTGGAAAACGTATGACGGTATTTCGTTGACACAAGATTTGAAAATTGTTGATTTAGGTGGATACACTGCTTATTACGGCAACGGCAGATTGTATTTGTTGCACAAAAACTTTACAACTGAAAATTTGAAAGCCGTTTTAGAAAAAATTGATACAGATAAAACATTCAATCCTACTTCAATCATTGCATTTGGTTATCACTTTGAAAGCAAAAGTTTGCGAGAACTCTCGGAAAACGTGAAGCAATACGCAAACAAAAAGAAAATTGATATTGACTTCATAACACGTTACTAGTTTTTAATTTTTAGTCTTTAGTTTTTAGTATGAAAGAAAGTATTGTAAAAAGTAAGAGTTTTGAGTTCGCTTTGCGAATTATAGAACTATATAAAATTCTTCAAGAGCAAAAGGAATTTGTTTTGTCTAAACAGCTTTTGCGAAGCGGAACAAGTATTGGGGCAAATATCAATGAAGCATTGGCAGGTGTAAGTAAAGCAGATTTTGCCAACAAAATGGCAATCTCAAGCAAAGAAGCAAGGGAAACTTTATATTGGCTGGAACTTTTGGAAAAAAGTCAAATGGTAACTTTTAATTTTAAACCTTTTATTCAAGATTGTGAAGAGTTAGTGAAAATGTTAACGAGCATTGTAAAAACAACTCAAAATTCAACACTAAAAACTAAGGGCTAAAGAAATGAAAGGATTTAATTTTGAAAAGAACCTAAACCACCAGTCACACGCAGTAGATAGCACTATTGGCGTGTTTCTGAATATTCCCCTTGTTCAGCCAACCGAAGCGGATAAAAATTACATCAATCCTGTATTTGATTTTAAAAGTGATTGGACTTATCCTGAAAACATACGGAAAGTTAGGGAACGTAACGGTGGAATTACAGAAAGAATAAAACGTGACAGCAACATCATAGACATTATGATGGAAACTGGCACTGGTAAAACGTATACTTACACCAAAACTATTTTTGAACTAAACAAGCAATATGGCATTTTCAAATTTATTGTTGTTGTCCCAACGCTTTCTATAAAAGCGGGTACAATTGATTTTTTAAAATCAGACAGTAGTCGTGAACATTTTAAAGAGCAATACGGAAAACCTTTGCATTTGCACGTTGTAGAAAGCTTAAAAAATGGGAAAAGCAAGAACTCATATATACCGCCAGCCGTTACAAGCTTTGTCAATTCGGGCAATTTTGAAAAAAACAGCATTCAGGTTTTGATTATCAACGCAGGTATGATAAACTCTGATACTATGCAAAAAAGTTTTGACAAAGGTTTGTTTGACAAATACACCGTACCGTTTGATGCCATTGGTGCAACCAAACCGTTTTTGATTATTGACGAACCACACAAATTTGGTACAGGAAACAAAACGTGGGAGAATATTCAGAAAATGAAACCGCAATTTATTTTGCGTTATGGTGCTACGTTTCAAGGTTATGAAAATCTGATTTACACTTTAACAGCCGTTGATTCGTTCAATAGAAATTTAGTAAAAGGCGTAATCGGACACATTACAGAATTTGATGCTGGACAAAATGCTTTAGTGAAACTGGTCGATATTGATGGAAATGAAGCAGTCTTTAAGTTAAAAGAAAACAATACCGAAAAATCATTTCGATTAAAGGAATCTGATTCGTTTGCAAAGATTCACAATCAAATGTCTGATCTTTTGCTTGAAAAAATAAGCGGAAAACAAAATAGCAAAGTTGTGCTTTTGTCTAATGGAAAAGAACTTAGAAAAGATGAGTCGATTAATCCTTATTCTTATGCAGTTTCTTTACAAGAAATAATGATTCAAAAAGCCATTCGAAAGCATTTTGAACTCGAAAAAGAGTTTTTGACGAGAGATGTAAAAATTAAACCGCTAACACTTTTTTTTATTGACAATATTGATGAATACCGAAATAAAGACGGTTACATCAAAAAAACGGTAGAGCAATTAGCAAAAGCTGAAATTGAAAATTTGCTAAAAGTAGAGCAAGACGTTTATTATAAAGCATTTCTTGAAAAATCATTGATTGATATTTCAGCAACACACGGCGGTTATTTCTCAAAAGACAACAGCGAAAAAGACGAAGTAATTGAAAAGGAAATAAACGAGATTTTGCACGATAAACAAGAAATGTTGAGTTTGGAAAATCCGAGACGATTTATTTTTTCAAAATGGACATTGCGAGAAGGTTGGGATAATCCAAATGTTTTCCAAATTTGCAAACTGCGTAGCAGTGGTAGTGAAATTTCAAAATTACAGGAAGTTGGGCGTGGCTTACGTTTACCAGTAAATGAATATGGCAATCGTGTAAAAGACGAACAATTTTATCTAAATTACTTTGTTGACTTTACCGAAAGTAAGTTTGTTGATGATTTAGTAAAAGAAATTAATGATAAGTCAGGGGCAATTTCAATGGAACAAACGCCTGATAAACTTTCTGCTGAAATGATTAAAAAGATTTGTGAACTCTACGATACCAACGAAGAAGACCTTTTGCAACTTTTAGACGATAATGATGTAATTAAGAGAAACAACGATTTTAAAGCAAACGGATTTACTTACATCAAACACAATTATCCGAAAATCTTTGAGGGCGTAAATTCTACCAAAGTTCGCAAAGCAACAGACGATAAAAAGAAAATTACAATAAGAACAGACAAATACAGCGAGTTAAAAGACCTTTGGGAAAAACTTAACGAAAAAGTTATTTTGGAATATAAGTTTGATACAGAAGCTGAATTTAAAAGCTTGTTTACCGAGTTTTTGAAAGCACAAAAAGGCAATTTTACCATAGACGGAGTAAGTGAACGAGTTGCAAAAGTTGAAATCAAAGACGATAGAGCAATTGTGAACGAAGCAGAATCAATATATGGTCGAAATGTCGCAACTATTTCAACAATGAAATACAGCGACTTCCTGAAAGAACTTTCAAAAATTTTAAATATCAATCTTACAACAATTCATCAATCAATTATTGATGCAGGAACAGACATAAACAAACATTTGAATCCAACAACATTGCGAATTATCAAAGATAAATTTGACCATTTCCTAATGGCAAATGCAATTGACAAATTCAGTATTGAATACAAAAAGGTTTCAAACAACATTCACCCAACCAAACTGACAGACGAAAATGGAAATGTTTTATCAGAAATTTCCGCTTCTGATATTGGTATTTTCTTTTCAGATGAAGACGTGGCACAGTCTTATTTCTTTGACGAGTTGTATTACGACTCTGAATTAGAAATGAAAAACATCAAAACAGAAATCAACGAAGTTATTGTATTTACGAAAATCCCGAAAAACTCAATCAAAATTCCTGTTGCAGGCGGAAAGACTTATTCGCCTGACTTTGCTTACGTTTTAAAATTCAAAGATGGCAAACAGAAACTAAACTTCATTGTAGAAACCAAAGACGTTGGTAGTGATGACGGTCTTCGTGAAGAAGAAAAAGCAAAAATCAAACACGCAGAAAAATTCTTTGGCGGACAAGTAAAAATTGAATTTAGAAAACAGTTCAGCAACAACAAAATAGTTGACTTAATAAGAGAACTTTCAATTGATAAATAAGCCATCGCTTCGTAGTCAAGCACATTTGCAGGTCGCACCAGCCAACGCTAAAACCAAAACCTGCAAAAGAGCTTGCCTACCCTAACGCACGGCAGACAGAAAAGATGCAGCAAAAATGAAAGAAATTTAACGAGAAAATGAACAACGAAACGGTAACACGCGGTATATTTTATTGCCGAGATAGTGCTAAAATGAAAGGTTGTGGCTCGCTTCAAACTTCATCGTGGTTTGACAGTGAAGTGCTCCGTAATCGGCAACAAAAACATACCGCCAACCGTTAGCGGTAATGGCAGGACGACCCACAATAACGACAATGAGACAGACAATAACATACATATTATTACTGACGACTTTTGTTTGCTTTGGAACAACAACCAAAGTGACGAGAGTAATTGACGGTGATACTTTTGAAACCGAGACGGGCGAAAAAGTTCGACTTATTGGAATAAATGCTCCTGAGATTTCAGACATATTTGGACAAGAAGCAAAGCAATATCTATCAGACCTAATCGAAAACAAAACCGTTGACCTGCAAACCGACAACATTTCCAATGACAGAGACCGTTATCAGCGACTTTTAAGGTATGTAATTCTTGACGGTGTAGACATAAATAAAAAAATGGTTTCAGACGGCTTTGCTTTCGCTTATCTAAAATATCATTTCAGCAAATCAAGCGACTACGAGCAAGCTCAAATTCAAGCAAGAGAAACAAACAAAGGAATTTGGGGCGACAGCAAGAAAGAAATAATTATTAACGAGCAAGAAAAAAAGGAAACATCTTTTTGGCAAGACCTTTCACCAAAAGCATACTTCGTAGGTTCTTTGGTGGTGATGCTTTTACTTGTTGGACTTTATACCTATATCAAAAAATGAGTTGGAGATACAGGTCATATCAATCCAAATTTTATTTCTCTGAAAAAGAAATAGATTTCACAACAGAGTATCTTGACTATGGACAATTTTTACTCCAAGAGTTTTTTACAGCAGATTTAGAAACGAGAAAAAAATTATCAAACTACTATTATGATGTTTACGGTTCTCGTTCATTTGCATATTTGAAAAGAAAATACTCCGAATGGGCAAACGGGGATTATCATTTGACAGACTTAATGAAAGAAAGGATATTATCCTTAATGCCTAAATTTCTCAATGACAACGCCAAGCATAAATTAGGCATTCACGAATTTATGGCTTCTATAAAAAATACGGTTAAGTCATTTCAGTCAAGTCAAAAAACAACTTTCAGAAATACAACAACCTTAAAACGACCACAAGAAGTTGTTTCCATCTTTGAAAAAGAATATGAAAAGATACAGGCATTAACAATAAGAAATTTCAGGTTCAATATATTGACAGAAGAAGAAAAGGAAGAAGCTCTTGAAATTAGCAAATACATACTCGAAATCAAACTTCAAAAAGCTTTTGACCAAATTGAAAGAGACTTCAATATATTTCTTCCTTATATGTTTAAGTTTAAGCGTGGGATTTTTTCAGCTAATTATTCAATCACACTGTTCGATTTAAAAGTTGACATTACAAATACTGGCATTGATGATATAGAAATTCCGAAATTTAAGATTAAAGAAATAGAAGCTAATAGCAGGTTCAAAGAGTATTCAGACAAATACCTCGCCTATGAACTCGTATCCATTCATAAAGAAGCTAATAAAGCAGTAAGTAATTCATTCCTAAATGCAAATGATATAGCGTTGTTTTTTGCACATTACGAAGAACTTTCAAATGGAGAAAGTGAAGTAAATATGAATTCCACTTTTCAGGGCGAAGGCGGTATTTTGTCATTGAAAGCACAAATGAAACCTTTGAAATTATTGAAGACATCAATCATAATTTCTTCAATAAAACTCGCCATTTACTTCATTGTCATTATCACTTTGGTTTCATTGGCGATAAATCATAAACTTTTTACTTTGCTTATATTTGGTGGGTTCTTTCTGGGAATTTTTGCATTGAACCTTGTAAGTGAAGAAATCAAACAACTTAAATCATTAACAAAAGAATTCAAAACATATGGACAATAACAATCAACTTGCAAGACTTGATAATACCAAAATCATTGATATTATCACTAAAATTCCTAACCTCACAGACGATGACAGACACGAACTTTCATTGCGTGTGGCATCTGACGATGTTGAAATCAGAAAAGGGGCTTTGGAAAAAATAACTCAAAGCCAAATTGCTCAACACGACTTAATGGCGATTATGGGTGAATTGACAGCATTGAATAAGCAAGGAATGTATGTCAAATCAAAACAGACAATCAAGACAGGTTCAGGGACATTTGAAATTGAAATGAAAGGTGGAGACACCAAATTAATCATTCCAGTTTTGGTAATTCTTGGTGTTGTAATTATAGCTGCTTTGGTAATAGTATTTTGGAAATAACCTTGACGACAGAAAAGCCACATACCGCTAACAGGCGTTTGGCTCAATGGCGGGTGACGTGGTTAATTGAACATTCTACCTCGCATCAACTTTTGTGGTGTATTGACAGTTTTGAGCTCCGAAATCCGCCACTGCGCCAAGCGCCAAAACGTTATGTGTGATTTTAAAAAGACGACAATGCTAAAGCGACTATTCATATTAAACACTGACGACAGCCGACCTTGGATTAAGATAATTCTTTGGTGGGAGTTCAGACGAATACTTTATAATTTCCTGCTTATAGTTTTCGGCATTTTCGCATTGACAATTTTGTCGTTTATCGTTAAAGACCTTTGGTCATTTTTTTCTCCACCAATTTTCTTTTTAATGTGGACAGGACTTTTCCTGTTTTTAGCAAACGTATTTTATACAAGTGGTTGGATTTTTCAATTAATAACTCGTAATAGTTCTAACAAATTTATCAATCGCATAAGACCAAAAGTTTTTATATACGGACTACTGCTTTCTTTCGGTATTGAACTTATCCCCTCCATTTTGACAGGTGGTTACACACTTGTGACAGGTGAGAGAATAAAATCTCAATATGCCGACTTTGCAACAGAAGAGCCCAACATTAATGACATTGTAGGTGACTATGTTGTTGCGGACATAAGCAAAAGACAATTAAATCTGCCCGACAGCATTTCTTTAAAGACCGTTATAAAATTCAACGCTGACAAGACTTTTGAGTTCAAATACTTTCCACACCACGAATTTGGAATGAATTTAAGCGATTACGAATTGGTAAATGCAAAAGGAAAATGGAAAATTGAAAAAGACCAAGGAAGTTGGGTTATTCCAATGGACTTTGACACAATTACAACTATTAGGACAGGACACATAGACGATAAAGGATATTTCGATAGTAATGCTTTTCATATTAACAAAGACAAACCGCCTTACGAAATTTATATTATGGTTGGCGACCCTGACAGTTGGGAAGGTGTAACATTACAGAAACGATGAAGAGAAAAACCACACATAATGTAAGCTTCCCCTCAATTCGGTCCAATCAAAAATAGAATTTTAAAATCGACAGTACTTGAAGTTATTTATTTTACACCCTAACCAACTCTTTCTCTTTAATGTACAACAAATAACTCTCGATGTTAATGTAGCCCATTTCGGCGAGTAGTATTTTGTAGTGTTCGAGCTGTTCGTAGTGTTTTTTTTCTTTTTTACCTGTTTTATAATCCAAAATAAGGGTGGTGTTGTTTTTTAGCACTACGCGGTCGGGTTGGTACGATTCGCCTGTGGGCAACAAAATGGTGGTTTCGGTTTTTAGTTCGCTGTAGTCGTTAAAAAAACGAGCCACTTCGGGTTTTGCCATCAGTTGGTTTAGTTCGTTTACCACTTCCATTTTGGCTTCGGGTGTAAACAAACCTTGTTGGGTAAATTTTTCTACGGTTTTATCCACGTCGCTGGCGTGTTCAATTTCCGATAACAGTTGATGTATCAGGTTTCCGTAGTCGGCATACGTTTCGGGGTTTTCTATGTCCCAGTATTTTGGAGCTTGGTAGCTGATGTCAATTTTATCCCGCCAAGGGTTGTAGCAAATGTTGGTTAATGTTTCGTTTGCCGAGTTTTCGATAGAGGTAAATTGAGTAACTTTTTTAAACTCACCAAAACGGTACACGCTATCGGTTACCTTAGCCGAAGCATTTGCAATACAAAAATCTAAAAAGTAGTTTTTAGTTGGCTTTTCTTCTTTTACATCTTTTTGTTTAGAAATAACATACAGGCGGTTTTTGGGGCGAGTAAGTGCAACGTACAACACGTTAATGGTATCGAGTTTTTCTTTTTCCTTTTCGTAGAGATACACCTCGCTTAGCACGGTGCCTTTCATGTCTGCCGAAAGTTTTAAAATAGAAGAACTCAAGCCATTAACAATGAGTTCTTCTGTCCAAATAAACGAATCGGTTGGACCAGCGTTGTTGGTTGCAAAAGGGTAAATTACTACAGGAAATTCCAAGCCTTTCGATTTGTGAATGGTCATTACCTGCACAGCGTTTATTCCGCTTGGTATTACTACCGAAAACTTGTTGCTTTTGTTGTCCCACCACTCTATAAAATTAAGAATGGAGTTGTCGTTTTTTGTAGCGTATTCGTGTATTTTATCCAAAAAGAACTGAATAAAAATATTGACGTTTTTGCCTAAATCAAAATGCTCAATGAGGTATTCGGTAAGTTCGTACAACGAAAATGTGGTTGCACTTGATTTAGATAAGGTTAATTGATGTTTTTGAAGAAAATCGCCCAACACATCGGGTGCTTTATGTATAAAATAATCGATGTTTTCTTCGTTGGTAAATCGAGTACTAATTAGGTAATTTATAGCAAACAAATGGTTGGCTAAATCGATGGGGTTGGCAATGTATTTTAACAAGCTCAACAAAAATTTTACTTCGTTGGAGTTGTTCAACAAAAGGCTTTCAGATGATACAACTTGTATGTTGTTTTCCAACAAAAACGAAGCAATTGCCGATGCATTGTCGTTACTTCGGGTAAGAATAGTAATGTCGCTGTATTGGTAGCTATCGGCTAAGCATTGTTCAATGGTTTCTTTAATTTTTAATTTGGTGTTTGCATTATAATCGTCGGGTTCTAAAAATTCAATGGAAACGCCTCCACCTGTATTTTTGGGGTCGAATTCTTGTTTAAGTTCGCTGTAAATGGGCGAAAATCTATCGGTAAGCTCGTTAGCCACAAAATTAAAAAACTGATTATTGAAGTCAACAATTTCGGCTTTCGAGCGATAGTTTTGTGTAAGGTTTTCGTCTTTATGATTTCTCATCAAGGTTTTTTCACGCTCTACTAACAAAGGGTTGTTGTTGTGGTTGTAAATTTTCGGCAAGTTAATAATTTGCTCAACTTCGCCACCTCTAAAACGGTAAATGGCTTGTTTGGCATCGCCTACCAGCATGTTGTAGTTTCCGTTGGCTAAGGCATTGTCGAGCAACGGAATTAGGTTTTGCCATTGTATAATCGACGTGTCCTGAAATTCATCAATTAAATAATGTTTGTAGCGTTCGCCCAATCGCTCATAAATAAACGGGATGGACTCGGTTAATATAATTTTAGCAATCTGTTTGTTAAAATCCGACAGGTTAAGAATGTTGTTATCGGCTTTAAATTCTACTATGGTTTTTTCAATTTCGTTGATTACTGCCGTTTGGTAAATGGTTTTTAGCAACAACTTTTTTAGGATAAAGTCGCTGTGGCTGGTTTCCAACAATGTTTTTATTTCGTTATAGAAAGCGTTAATCTCTGCTTTATTTGCTTCAATAAGGTCTTTTTGAGATGAAGGAGTTGCTTTGCTATACCATTCTTTTTCGCCAGCAAACATTTTTTGAACAGAATCGGACGCTGTTAATTTATCTGCTCTAAAAGTGGCTAAATAATTAAAATAAATTGGAATATAAGAAGAAGAAAAGCTTTTAGGTTCAATTCCTTGTTGATTAATAAAATCGAGTGCACGTTTGCCAATGTCTTTTACATTGCTTTCGAAAGACTGTGTAACAACAACAAGTTCTTTTTTTATGGCTTCAAAATCGTCAATCGTAAGGTTTCTAATTTTTTCGAGGTGTTCTTCGCCGCCCTCTTTGGTAATGTTTTTGGCAAATTTGATTAAATCGAGTTCAATGTTCCAGCTTTTTTCGTCGTCGGCTTTTTCTTTGCTGTAATCGATTAAAAGTTTGGTGAGTTTTTCGTTAACACCAACCTCAGCAATAAGCATATCTACAGCACTTTTAAGCACTTCGTCTTCGTTTAGCTCAATACCAAAATTCAAAGGTAATTTAAGGTCGAGTGCAAAAGTTCTGATGATTTTGGTAGTAAACTTATCAATGGTGCTAATGGCAAAATCGTTGTAGTTGTGCAAAATGGAGCTCAACACCGCTTTGCTTCGTGTTTTAATTTCTTCTTCCGAAATGCCTAATCCACCTTGCTCAACTGGTTTTACTAGTTCGGCAAGTAAAAATTTTGGAGTTCCTTCTAAGGCAATTTGTCCCGATAGTGCTTTAAGAGCATCTATTACCCGTTCTTTCATTTCGGCAGCAGCCTTGTTGGTAAAGGTGATGGCAAGAATTTCTTTGTAGGTTTTAGCGTTTTTCGATTTTAAAGCAATTTTAAGGTACTCTTTAACTAGCGTAAAGGTTTTTCCTGAGCCAGCAGAAGAGTTGTAAACAGTAAAATTTGCAGTGGTTGGGTTCAAAAGCTAGGTTGATTTTATAGTCCAAATATAATTAAAACTATGTTCTTTTTTAATATCAAATCTTCAAGGTTTGAAAGTTGCTCGCAGATTTCGCAGATACACGCAGAAAAAATTTGCGATAATCAGCGTAATCAGCGAGAAATAAATTAAATCATTGATTTTATTAACGACAGCTTTTCCTCTAACGTCAAGTTCCCATCAATCCAATGGATGTGGAACCCGTCTTTTTCCATTTTCCGAAACCAAGTGCTTTGTCGCTTAGCAAACTGATGAATAGAAGTGTTTAGTTTTTGAAACATGTCGTTGTAATTCAGTTCGTTTTGCAGATACTGCGTTATCAGTTTGTATTCCAAGCCATAAAACTTCAACTTTTCGGGGTCAACACCATTAGCAATGAGTTGTTTTACTTCGTCTATCATTCCTTCGTGTTCCAAACGATGTTTGAGTCGCTGAGTAATGCGTTTTTTTATTGTTTCTCGGTCGAAATCAATTCCAAAAATGACATGATTGATTTTAGGAAAATCTCTAATCAGAGCTTCATTTTCGGCTTGAAATTTTGCTACTTCAATGGCTCTAATAATTCTTTTTTTATAAATGCTGTCGGTGGTGTTGTGTATGGCTTTGTAAGACAATAGTATAGCATTTAATTCGTCAATGCTTTTTTGTTCCAATTGATTGCGAAGTGCTGTATTTTCTGGTACTTCCAAAAATCGATAGCCTTTTACTACAGCATCAATATACAAGCCCGAACCGCCACACAAAATGGCTGTTTTGTTTCTGCTTACAATATTCTCGTAAGCTTGTAGAAAATCTTTTTGAAATTCAAACACGTTGTATTCTGTACCAGCATCAACAATATCAATTAAATGATAAGGAATTTGTTTGCCGTTTACAACAAAATCAGCCAAATCTTTTCCTGTGCCAATGTCCATTCCGCGATACACCTGACGAGAATCGGCACTTATTATTTCGGCATCTAAATCGTAAGCCAAACGAGCTGCTAAATTCGTTTTTCCTGTTGCGGTAGGTCCAAGTATAACTATTAAATTAGCATTCATACAATCTATGACGAATAACAGCTTTTTTTATAAAGTAAAGCGTTAAATTTGAGTAATGAAATTAAGTGTTCAAATATCAACAATTTTACTCTCTTTATTGTTTGTTTACGCACTAAACTTTAAGTCGATTATTACCCTGCATTACTTTATAAACCAAGCAGAGATTACCGAGTTGTTTTGTATCAACAAAGAAAAACCAAAGTTAAATTGTAAAGGTAAATGCCATTTAACAAAAAAGTTGGTAAAAGTTGATGACGAAAAATCGGAAAACCCAATTTCAAATCGTGCTTTACAACTAAACTTTGAGATAACCACCATTTTACCTGAACACCACTTGCTAAATACCAAGCTGTTTAAAAATAGTAGAATAGCTTATTATTGTTATCATGACGAAACAATAGAACAGTTCTATACTTCAGAATTTCCGCCGCCAAAAAGTTAACCGCACTTTAATTAATCGAAGTCAACCTTCCAACGAAGAAGTAAATTATTACTTTTTTACTTATTATTTTTAATTAACTTTATGAAAACGAAATTTATGAAAACAACAAACCTTATCCTATTATTGGCTATTAGCGTAGCTGTATCATTCACATCATGTTCAAAAAAAGAAGGATGTACTGACCCAACAGCAGAAAATTACGACCCTAATGCAGAAAAAGACAACGGAACATGTTTATATAAAACACAAACAACACCTGTTCCAACCAAAACTTCAGGAAAATTAACCTTTACTTTTGCTCATCACTTTGATGGAACAACAGTTACACACCACGATGTTCATGCTCCAGCATTTAGTTTTATCAATGAATTTGGTGATACGTTAAGCCTTACCAAATTAAAATACTTAGTGTCGGATATTCGTTTGTTTAAATCAAATGGCGACAGTATTTTAATTGATGGATACCGTTTAGTTGATTTAAGCGATGAAAACACACAAACTTGGGCAACAACCGTTGATATTCCTTTCGACAGCTATACAAACATTAAATTTACTTTTGGTTTTGATAGCACTGATAATGTTTCTAATGCTTATGCAGATTTAAATTCGGCAAGTTGGAATTGGCCTGCAGGTATTGGTGGTGGCTACCATTTTATGATGATGGAAGGAAAATACAAATACCAAGGAAATGATTCAACGTATGCTTACCACATGGGTACTGCTCATAATATGATGACAATGACCAATGAACAAAATTTTTTCGTTGCTGATTTAGGTGCAATAACCATTACCAATGATGCTAGTGTTCAAATAAAAATGGATATTTCTGAATGGTATAAAAATCCATATACTTGGAGCTTAAATGCTTATCATAGTGGGTTAATGATGAATTATATTGCACAAAAAAATATGCAATTGAACGGTCCAACTGTATTTAGTTTGGGTGTTGTAGTTCAATAACAATAAAAAAAGTGGATGTTAGTTATCGTAATTATCATCCACTTTAAAAATTTAATATGATGAATACATTAAAAAAATATATTTTTCTTTTTTTATCTTTTTTAATTGTTTTTTCGTGTGTTAAAGAACCACAAAAAGAGGTTGAAACAACCCCTGTCCCCCCAACTAATCCAACCAATCCAACCAATCCAACTAATCCCGACACGTTTAATCCTACCCCCTATCAATTAGCTATTCCAACCCTTTTTGCACAATACATTTTACCTCCTGTTATACCATCAAATAATCCAACAACTGTTGAAGGTGTTGCTCTAGGACGTAAATTGTTTTTCGACCCAATACTTTCTGGCAATGGAACTCAATCGTGTGCAAGTTGCCACGCTCCACAATTTGCTTTTGGAGAAAGCACAACATTTAGTACAGGCATTGATGGCATTCAAGGAAACCGAAATGCGATGCCATTATTTAACATGGCTTGGAATTGGGACAATCGTTTTTTTTGGGATGGTAGAGCAAATAGCATTGAAGCACAAGCTTTTGGTCCGGTTGTAAACCCTATAGAAATGCACAACACTTGGCCTAATGCTGTTGCAAGTTTACAATCGCATGCCGAATACCCCAATTTATTTAAAGCAGTATTTGGTACAACCAATATCGATTCGGTTTTGGTAGCAAAAGCCATTGCTCAGTTTGAACGAACTTTAATTTCGGGAAACTCTAGATTTGACCAATATTTGAACGGACAAATTTCATTAACAGCACAAGAAATTGAAGGCTTTAATGTGTTTATGGCAGAAAATAGAGGCGATTGTTTTCATTGCCATGGAAACGCTGCCAATCCTTTATGGACAGATAATTTGTTTCACAACAATGGATTAGATGCTACTTTTAGCGATTTAGGACTTGGTGCAGTAACTGGAAATCCTGCCGATAACGGAAAATTTAAAACTCCTTCGTTAAGAAATTTGGCTTATACAGCTCCATACATGCACGATGGTAGATTTGCTACCTTAGACGAAGTAATTAATCACTACAGTGAAGGTTTACAAAATTCACCTACTGTTGACCCTTTACTAAAATACCTCAATCAAGGTGGCGTACAACTTTCGGTTGCCGATAAAGCTGCACTAAAGTCTTTTTTATTAAGTTTGTCGGACGATAGTTTTATAAACAATCCTGATTTTCAAGCACCTTAATCAATGGGAAGAAAAATAAAGTTAATATGGAATTTTAGTGGTCCTGAAGCTGAAGGAACAGCCAAACATCACGAAATTCATATCAGAGAATTTTTAGAAAACTCTAACCACAACGAACTCATCACTGGAGTAGATTACCAAACAGAGATTCATTGGTCGGCATATTTAATTGTGGACGAAAAAGACATGATTTTCTTTAGAGATAAACTAAAACCTCATAAAGGAGAAATTGCTGAAGAATAACTTTTTATTCGTTTACTTTTGGTTTCCTCTCTGGCATTGGCCCTCTTAAATGAATGATTAAACCATTTAAGAAATTTCTTAAAATTTGGTCACCACACTCCATGTATTTTGGATGATTTTCGTCTCTAAACATGGCATTCAATTCACTTTTGGTAATATTAAAATTTGCTAACCCACAAATAGCTACAATATCCTCATCTCTTAGTTTATGAGCTACTCTTAATTTTTTTAAAATATCGTTGTTGCTTAATGCCATTTTTTATTTTATTATATTTTTTACTCTTCCAACTATTCCATTGGTAAGTTTTACTTTTATTCCATGAGGATGATTAGGCGAATTAGTTAAAATTTGCTCAACAAATCCAACAGTAAGTTCTCCTGTTTGTTGATGTTGCTTTTGAACCACCTCAACTTGATCTCCAATAGTAATATTTTTTCTAATTGTACCCGAATTCATTTTATCAAATCTATGAATTAATCTATTTTATCCAATCGTAAACAAATTTAAAAATTAACAGCAAAACGATGATAAGATAAAACTTCCTAATAAAACTGTTGCCCTTTTTAAACGCTATTTTAGCCCCCAAATAAGCACCAAGCATATTGCTAGCAGCTAACGGAATAGCTATTTTGTATATGATGTTACCAGAAAAAACAAAAAACAAAAGTGCCGAAACATTGGTTGCAATATTTATAATTTTTGCATGAGCTGACGCCATTAAAAATTCCATTCCAAATAGGGTAACAAAAATTAAAATTAAAAAACTTCCAGTGCCAGGACCAAAAAAACCATCATAAAACCCTAAAACCATTCCAACTAAAGTAGAATAAAGATAACTATTGTTGTTGTAACTGATTTGCCTATTATATTGACCAATGTTTTTTTTAAGCAACGTGTAAATAAATACAGCAACCAATAAAACAAATATGATTGGTTTTATTAACTCTTTATCTAAAAGTGTAATTAACCAAGCACCTAAAAAAGAAAATAGGGTTGCACTAATTATTCCAGGCAAAAGTAATTTGTAATTAATTTTTACCAAGCGATGGTATTTTAGTGAAGCCAAAACTGTTCCACTAAAACCAGCAAACTTATTTGTTCCTAACAAACTTGGTATTGCATATTGAGGCATAAACAACAATAAAGCAGGAAGTTGAATTAATCCTCCACCACCAACAATTGCATCGGTAAATCCAGCTAAAAAAGCTAACGACAAAACAATAACTACATCTTGTAAAATCAATGGTTTTAAAATTAAAATGCTAAATGTAATATTTAATTTTTAACAACTCCTTTTAGGTTAAAAACTAATTTTATTTTGTTGTTTTTCAAATAACTACATAAAAATAAATTTGGATTCAATTAATTAAAAGTTGTATTTTAGTTTTTCCTTTTTAAACTATTTTGCTATGCAAACACACAATTCCATAAACCTACTAGAAGAACTTGATAGTGCATCGAATATTCATCATTTAGATAGAGATGACATTGATTCCATGATGTTGGAGTTTGCCAGAAGATTTACTTTGGTACTAAAAATTGAGCGAACCAACGTGTGGTTATTTAACTCCGAAAAAGATGCTATTATTTCGATGGGCGAATACGATGCAAGAACAAAACAATTTTCGAAAAACAGCATTATTTACCGAAACAGCTGCCCCAATTATTTTAAAGCCATTACCCGAAACAAAATTATATTGGTAAAAAATGTACTCGAACATCCTTATACAAACGAGTTAAACGAAACCTACTCCATACCAAACAATGTTATTTCTTTAATGGATATTCCTTTACGAATTTCGGGCGAATTGATTGGTGTATTTTGTTTCGAAAAAACTGGTTCGGTTGAACGAACTTTTACTGAGGAAGAACAAACCTTTGCCATGAGCTTAGCATTGGTGTTAGCATCGAACCTAGAAGCCCGACACCGAAGAGTGGCACAAAACCAATTAGAAATTGCGTTAAACGAAAAAGAACTCTTGATTAAAGAAATAAATCATCGGGTAAAAAACAATTTTTCAATTTTAATTAGTCTGCTGCGTTTGGCAAAAAACCAAAGTAAAAACCTTAAAGCCCCAGAAATTATAGAAGAATTTGAACAACGGGTAATGGCAATGCTTAAAATACACGATTTGCTTCATGAAACCGAAAATTACACTACAGTAAATTTGAGCGACTACATTACTGAAATAACAAATGAATTTAAACATTCGTTTAACCAAATAAAGATAAAAACCGACATTAAAAAAATTGATATTCAGTTAAAATCAAAAGTAGCATTACACTTAGGTCTTGCAGTTACTGAAATATTGCTCAACAGCATTAAACACGGTACAACTGAAGATGATACTTACCACATTTACATTAAACTTGCTAAAATAGACAACAAAACAACCCTAACAATTGGTAACACTGGCAAACCATTTGATTTTGAAAACAAATTAACTGCTAACACTTTAGGTTTATCGTTGATAAAAGATTTGATAGAGGGTATTACAGTAAAAGCAAAATATCCGACAAAAAAAGAATGCTTTTACGAATTTGAGTTTTAAAAAATACTACCTAAGCACCACTACTTTTTCTTTGAAAAAACCCATGTCGTTTTGTATGGTAAGAAAATAAGTACCGTTTGCCAACGAATTGAGTTCGATGTTTATTTTACTTTGGTTAGTAGTAGTAGAAAAAACAATTTTTCCATCAAGTTGTATAATTGTTAGTGATGTACTCATTGTTTTATTCATTAAATCAATGGTAAGATTATCTTGGGCAGGAATAGGATAAATTCGAGCAATAAATTTGTTTTCGTTTTCAGCCATACCAACAGGAAAACCCCAAACATCATTAATCCATTGAGGATTATCTACATAAGGATTTCGGTTGTTTTGCAAATCGTGAACATAATTATTTCGGTCAATTTCTTTTGCACTTACGGGATCTAAAGCATTCCATATCAAAAACATGTTTTTTGCCCAAGATGAAAAATCGCTACCAGAAAATGGATCGGCAGTCCATGATGGTAATTCATCTTTGTAACGAGTAGCCATATAAAAATAAATTCGAGCAAAATCACCTTTAAAAGAATCAATAGGTTCAAAAACGGTTCCAACATAACCAGGAACGGCACTTGAACCTAATTTTGAACCGTTTTGTGAAGTCCATGTTGCACTTGCAACGTTTCCAAACGGAAAATTGCTTCTTCGATTGTTTACATAACCATCAGTTGGTACTACATGAAATAAATCGGTGTACATGGGTGCATTGTCGTTAAACCAACTTGCAGGAACAGAATGTTCTCTATTGTAACAATCTGCTTCAGAATTATAACTACCACATTGGTCTGTTCCAAATGTAAAGGAATACGGAGCAGTTCCGCCAGGTATGTCAGAATACATGTCCCATAATTTGCCATCTATTCTTTCATCTGTAGTTGGATAAGCAGTCCACAAATCGCTGTATGATAACTCAACTGTATTTGCAGAGATAATATCGTGCAGTTTATTCTTCAAGGTAACACCAGTTAGTCCAGCTGTACCGTTATAATAACCAGCAGGAATTTGTGCAACTAACTGACTCGCAATTACAAGAAAGAAAGTAAGAGTAAATAGTTGGATAAAAGGATGTTTCTTAATCATAATTTAATGAGTTAAATGGATATTAGATCGATTTAAATCCTGGCATTTTTTTCATCAGTAAAGCAAAAACCATAGCGTTAAATAAACCCATAAAAACTAATCCAAACATAGTCCACATGGCTTGGAAATATGGTGATAAAAAAGTACGAATACTAAAAAGTTGATTACCATAATTTTCTACAATAATTTCTTTTGAATCAACTCCTTTATTTATTACCTCTTTGGTTTGATTGTTTAATGCTTCCAACAGTGGTGCTTGTTTTATTTCAAAAAAAGTAGCATCAATTTTGGCGTAATAAACGTAGGTAATTGCAGCAACAATAATGGCAAAAAAGGCAGCAGTTCTAGCTCCTGCTTTAAAATCTTGCATAAATGAAGTTTGGTTTTTTTCTAAAATTTTATTGCTTCGAATTCCGAAAAATACTGCGGTCAACAAAATAAGCATGTAGATATAGCGTATGTAATTTTCCATATCGCCATGTTGCATGTTTAAAGAAAACACAACAAGTTTAATTATTAAAGCAACTACAGCAAATATTACCGCTACTTGAAAAGGATTTTTTAACATATTAATTATGTGTTAGTCGTTAGGTATTAGTCGTTAGGTGTTAGTAGTTAGTTGTTAGGTGTAAAAAATTTACTTTCGACTGATTACTTACTCCTAACAACTAGTTATTTATCCATTCATCGAAGCTAAAAACTCCTCGTTGTTTATGGTTTTGCTCATACGGTCTCTTAAAAATTCCATTGCTTCAACAGGATTCATGTCGGCAATATAATTTCTTAAAATCCACATACGTTGTGTAATGTTATCTCCCAACAACAAGTCTTCTCTTCGTGTGCTTGAAGAAACGATATCGATAGCCGGATAAATTCTTCTGTTGGCAATTTTTCTATCCAACTGAAGTTCCATGTTACCTGTTCCTTTAAATTCTTCGAAAATTACCTCATCCATTTTAGAACCTGTATCGGTTAATGCTGTTGCAATAATGGTTAACGAACCTCCGTTTTCAATTTTACGAGCAGCTCCAAAAAACCGTTTTGGTTTGTGTAAAGCATTCGCATCAACACCACCAGATAATACTTTACCTGATGAAGGAGAAACCGTATTGTAAGCTCTTGCTAAACGAGTAATAGAATCTAACAAAATAACCACATCGTGTCCGCATTCTACCATACGTTTGGCTTTTTCTAAAACCAAATTTGCCAGTTTAACGTGCTTTTCCGCTGGTTCATCAAAAGTAGAAGCTACCACTTCTGCATCAACGCTTCGTGCCATATCGGTAACTTCCTCTGGTCGTTCATCAATTAGTAAAATTAACAAATACACTTCAGGATGATTTTCTGCAATTGCATTAGCCACTTCCTTCAGTAAAGTGGTTTTACCTGTTTTTGGTTGAGCCACAATCATACCTCTTTGTCCTTTACCAATTGGAGTAAATAAATCAATTACTCTGGTCGATAATGTAGAGTTTTTATGTCCTGTTAAACGTAATTTTTCATCAGGGAAAATTGGGGTTAAATAATCAAAAGGAACTCTGTCTCGAACAACAGCTGGTTCTCTGTTATTAATTGTTTCTACTTTAATTAATGGAAAATATTTTTCGCCTTCTTTTGGTGGACGAATAGTTCCACGAACGGTATCTCCAGTTTTTAATCCAAATAATTTTATTTGCGATTGAGATACATAAATATCATCTGGTGAGTTTAAGTAGTTGTAATCGGAAGATCTAAGAAATCCGTAACCATCGGGCATTATTTCTAACACTCCTTCGCTAATTACGATGTTATCAAAACTGTAATAAACTTCTTCTTGTTTGGGTTTTTGCTCTTGTTGTTCTCTTGGTTCGCGTGGAGGTTGATTTTCTCTTGGTTCGCGAGGTGCTTGAGGTTCTCTTTGTTGTGGTTGTTGTTGTTCGCGAGGTGGTCGCTGTTCAAAATTTCGGTTGGGTTGATTTGTTGGTGTGGTTGAATCTTGCGAAACTATAGGTTGTTCTGTTTTAACAACGGGTTCTTCTGTAATTTTTACCGTTAATGGTTTATCTTCTACAACAACTTTTTCAACTTTTTCGATTTTTATTTCTGGTTCTTTAGGTTGTTCTTTAGGAATTGATGCTACTTTTTTAACATCTGTTGATGCAATTGGCTTGAACAAATCAGGAGTTGGTTCTACTGGCAGTCTTTTTCGTTTAGGCTTTCCTCCTGTTGCTCCGTTTGAAGAACCTACGGGGACTCTTTTTGGTTGTTCTGTAACAGTTTCAACAACTGTTGGTTTTGCAGCTTGTTTTTCAACAATTAATAGAACTAATTCTTCTTTTTTTAGCTTTTCGGATTTGTTAATCTCTAATCCTTTTGCAATCTCCCTCAACTCTCCAACGAGCTTCTTGTTTAATTCAATGATATCGTACATGTGTGTTTTTATAAAAAATTCTTCTTTATTGCTTTATTTTTATGAATCTTGATTTGATTTTTTGACACTACGAGAAAACGCAGTTTAATGAATAATTACAGTAGAAATAATAACGTGTTTGAATACTAAAATTGTTGATTGTTCAAAAATTATCAGGAATCTGACGGTGCAATAGTACGAATTATATCTATTCCATCGAATTAATTTCACTTTTTTTTAACAACAGGTATATTTTACATCTCTAATATGATAAATATCATAATTTTACGCTGTAAAACAATTGTTTAAACCCAATGAAAAAAAATCTATTTTCTATTTGCTTGTTATTCATATCAAGCATTATTGTTGCTCAACCAATCAATAATATTAGCTTTTCAACTAATTTTCATATCGATACAGCAAGCAATTTTGACATCAGTTCTAGTTACAAATTAGCAGTATTACCAGGAAATGATGGTTATGTGTTTTCATCTAATTATGACGATTTTAATTACAACCAAACTTTTTATTTCAGTAGACTAAGCTTTGATGGAACAGTAATTTCTGATACTGTTATCAAATTCGATGAAACTTTTCCCGAATCGTATTTTACTTATTACAACGATTTAATTCTTAACAATGGTTCATTGTACCATACAGCTACAACCTCAAATTCGAACCCACTTTACTATAATGCTCCTTTTGTTTTTAATACTGATTTAGATGGAAATGTGCTATGGAACAAGGTTTATAATAACGATACGTTGTACAATGGTGTAAAAGGCTCTTTTGCTACAGCAGATGGTGGTTTGATTGTACATGGTTATTCTGACAATTATAACAGCAACATTTTTGGCTCATTTATTCTAAAAACTGATGCGAACGGAAATCTACTTTGGTCAAAATTATTCAGAATAAATCAATCCGAAACTAATTCTAGTATAGATAAAGGCTTATTATTAGCTGATGGTTCATATTTATTTGCTGGTAACATTGATGATAATGGTAACGGTATTAACTATGTTTTATTGATGAACATTGATGCTAACGGTAATTTGCTTTGGACAAAGAACTATGAGTTTGATGCTCCTCTACATAACGGAATGAATGCTTCAGCACAAAATCTAGTTGCTATATCAAACAACGAAGTTTATTTAGTATTAAACATTGGCGACCCACAAACAGAAACAAGTTCTATGGCAGCCATGAATATTAATCAAGTTGATGGTACAATAAATTGGTTTAAAACATTTAACGACACTACTTTTACATGGGGTAACAATTCAGAAAATTCATTTGTTAAGGATAACAATTTATACATTGTTTATCAAGGTAGTGGAGGAGCTTTTGCAAAAGCTGGTAGCGACAACATCATTTTTGGTATAGATAGAAATGGAAACCAACTTGGAGCATTTACTATATTTGACCAAAACCTTTACACATACGAAACAAATGCCTTTGTTAACACCAATGATGGCGGCATGTTAATGGCAACAAGAGGTGAATATTCTGGTCATCATCATTCGGTAATTTATAAAACCGATAGTGAATTTAATTTTCCTTGTGTAGACAAAACCATAAAACCTTTATTAAATGAAGTTATTTGCACTGTTATTACAGGTTCTGTTTCTGAAGAATATATTGATTTGTACATGAACGAAGTATCTTTTAACGAAGAACCATTTAATGAAGTTATTAGTTATACAGAAAGCAGTTGTTCTTGTGTTTTAGCGGTAAAAGGCAATGTTTACAAAAATAGCATGCCTGCCGAAAACACTGAAGTTGCTTTGTATAAATACGATGTTACTCCTGGTAGATTTTTGTTGTATTCTACAACTTTAACTGATGCTAATGGTTTTTACATGTTCGATTATCTTCCAGAAGCAAATTATATAATTAAAGCAGTAACGGATATAGCTGGTTACGTACCTACTTTTTATAACTCACTTGGAGGTGAATTACAATGGGAAAATGCTGAAATTATTTCAACAGATTGCTTTGTAAACCCTATGTTGTTCGATATTAACTTAATTGAGCAATTACCTCAAGCTGGAACGGGTACAATTAGCGGACATGTTTATGAATTAGAAGGATACGCTCCTCAAGCAAAAAAAGCTCCAGGAGACCCACTAAGTGATATTGATATTACTGTAGATCAATCACCAGGTGGTGCTGTTAGTTCTGCCACAACTGATGTAAACGGTTTTTATGAATTTACAGGCTTAAACAACAATGCTACTTTTATAGTTCGAGCAAATATTCCTGGCTTGGTAAACGACTCTATTTACACCATTTCCATCGATTTATCAGTAACCGAATATACTACACTCGATTTTTGGGTAGATAGTGTTGGTGTTTATATTCTTGCAGACTCATCAACTGGTATAAACAACTCCAATTTAATTGTTGAAAAATTCGAAATAGCTCCAAATCCCGCTTCAAATAATATCAACTTGTTACTAAATACAACAACAAATTCAAGTACTACTATTTCAATACTAAATACTCTTGGAGAAAAAGTGTATCAAATCCAAACCAATTTAAATGCTGGATCAAACAACGTATTGTTAAATATCAACAATTTAGCTAATGGTGTATATTATATTCAATTAAACGATGGAGTTCATCAACAAACGAAAAAACTAATTAAACAAACCAGATAAAAAAAACATCTTATAAAAAAGGTTTAATAGCACAATTAAACCTTTTTTATTTTACTACAGAAAAGTGTTAAAACTTTATAATAGAAATGCGATAGCTCATCTATATTTCGTTATTTTGCAAATTAATTATTTAAAACATAAATGGCGAAAAAGAAAAAAGAGATTAGTGAAGCACAAATGTTGGTAGATGTTGTAATTAAAGGATTACAAGATAAAAAAGCTGAAAACATTGTTACTATTGATTTAAGAGGATTAGAAAACGCAATTTGCGATTTCTTTATCATTTGTACAGGAACCTCAAATACACATGTAAATGCTTTAGCAAAAGCTGCTGAAGAAGAAGCTAGAAAAACATTAGGAGAAAAACCATGGCATTCTGAAGGATTTGGAAACGCAGAATGGGTTTTATTGGATTATGTAACCACAGTAGTTCATATTTTTCAAGAAGAAGCACGTAACTTTTACAACATAGAAGGCTTATGGGCTGACGCAATTATTACAGAAATTAAAGAATCTTAGTATTTTAGTTAGAATGAATAAAAAAGACACTAAAAATAAACCCAATTTTCCGATAGGAGGTAATAACAACAATAAGAAACCTTTCAATTTTTATTGGATTTATGCCGTAATAGGTATTGCACTTATTTCAATGAATCTGTTTAATTGGCAAGGTGGAAGTTCGACCATTACACCATCAGATTTTGAAAACATGGTAGTTAACAACCAAGTTAAAGAGGTTGTAATTGTTAACCACAAAATAGCAAAAGTTTACTTAACCGATGAGGCGTTACAAGTTCCGCCTCATAAAGAAAAGGTTAAAAAACCTGTAATGGGAGGAGCTCAAAACATTGGCCCACACTATACTTTTGAAATTGGGTCGGGCGATGTGTTTGATGCTGATTTAAAAATTTGGTCGAAAGAACATGGATTAAAATACAAATACACTACCGAAGAGGATTGGTTTGGCGGTATATTAAGTCTTATTCTTCCTATTTTAATCTTTGTTGGTATTTGGTTTTTTATCATGAAAAGGATGTCGGGTGGTGCTGGTGGAGGCGGACAGATTTTTAGTATTGGAAAATCGAAAGCCCAATTGTTTGACAAAGAAAAAAGTACCAATGTTACTTTCGAAGATGTTGCTGGTTTAGAAGGTGCAAAAGAAGAAATTCAAGAAATTGTTGATTTCTTAAAAAAACCACAAAAATATACCGAGTTGGGAGCAAAAATTCCAAGAGGAGCTTTATTAGTAGGTCCTCCAGGAACGGGTAAAACGCTTTTAGCAAGAGCAGTTGCTGGCGAAGCAAAAGTTCCATTCTTCTCACTTTCTGGTTCTGATTTTGTTGAAATGTTTGTTGGTGTTGGTGCTTCGCGTGTACGCGATTTGTTTAAACAAGCAAAAGACAAAGCTCCATCAATTATTTTTATTGATGAAATTGATGCTATTGGTAGAGCAAGAGGCAAAGGTATGGCTCAAGGTGCTAACGATGAAAGAGAAAATACCTTAAACCAATTACTAACCGAAATGGATGGATTCGGAACCAACACAGGTGTTATTGTTTTAGCTGCTACCAACCGTGCTGATGTTTTAGATAGAGCATTGGTTCGACCAGGGCGTTTTGACAGACAAATACATGTTGACTTACCAGAAGTTCACGAACGTAAAGAAATTTTTAAAGTACATTTAAAACCTTTAAAAATAGACGATACTGTTGATATCGAATTTTTATCAAAACAAACTCCAGGTTTTTCTGGTGCTGATATTGCAAACATCTGTAATGAAGCGGCATTAATTGCTGCTCGTAAAAATAAAAAAACAGTAGGTCGTCAAGATTTTCTTGATGCAGTTGATCGAGTAATTGGAGGTTTAGAAAAGAAAAACAAAATCATTTCTGACCACGAGCGTAAAGCCATTGCTTTTCACGAAGCGGGACATGCTGCTGTTAGTTGGTTGGTTAAATATGCTTCACCATTGGTTAAAGTTACCATTATTCCACGAGGACGCTCATTAGGAGCCGCATGGTACTTGCCAGACGAACGACAAATTACCACCACTGAACAATTAATTGATGAAATGTGTGCTGCATTAGGTGGAAGAGCTGCTGAGGAAATAATGTTTGGAAAGGTTTCGACAGGTGCGTTGAGCGACCTAGAAAAAGTAACCAAACAAGCTTACGCAATGGTTAGTATTTACGGATTGAGCGACAAAGTTGGAAACATCAGTTATTATGATTCAACAGGTCAAAGTGATTATTCTTTCTCAAAACCATATTCAGAAAAAACAGCACAATTGATTGACGAAGAGGTTAAAAACTTAATTGAAACTTCGTACATCAGAACAAAAAAAATACTAGAAGAAAATAAAGACAAGTTAATTAAGCTTGCTGAAAAACTTTTAGAAAAAGAAGTTATTTTTAGAGATGATTTAGAAGAAATTTTTGGTAAAAGCATTTTTGAAGCCGAGTTAAACGAAGAGAAAAAAGTTTCTAAAAAAGCTATTATTGAAGATAATGAAAAACAAGCAGAAGTTAAAGAAGATGCTTCTGTAGAAGAGAAAACAACTATAGAATCAGAAACAAAAAATAACGAAACCAATATCTAATGCCAAACGACTGGATTATTATATTTAGTTGTAATAATTCAGCCTTGGCAGAAATGATTAAAACATTATTAGAAGATAGTGAAATTGATGTGGTAATGATGAACAAAATGGATTCAATGCACTTACACCTCAACAATGCTGAAATTGAACTTTATGTTAAACCAAGTGATGTTATTCTTGCTAAACACATCATTTCTAAAACACAAAATTAAATGTTAACCAGAGCCATTACAGGATTATTTTTTGTGTTAGCTCTACTAACATCGTTCTATTTCGGAAGTTTAAGCACTTTTTTTCTGTTTTTGGTTATCACCACTTTAGGTGTTGAAGAATTTTACAACATTACTTCAAAAAGCAAAGAGGTTGCTCCATTAAAGTTTTTTGGTATTCTAATTTCAATAATAACTTTTGTTGTTATCTCATTAATAGTTGCAGGTAAATCCGAGCAAAAGTACTTTGCTTTACCCCTATTAGTTTTATTTCTCCCATTTGTAATAGAGTTGTATAGAAAATCAAAAACTCCTTTTGTAAACATTGCTTATACCATTTTTGGGGTATTTTATATTACGCTACCTTTTGCAATGCTTTACCATATAGGTTTTTATAACAATCATCAATTTTCAAATGATTTTACTTATACTTTAATTTGGGGATTTTTCTTTATACTTTGGTCAAATGATACAGGAGCTTATCTTTCGGGAAAATACTTTGGCAAACACAAATTGTTTGAGCGTATCTCCCCTAAAAAAACTTGGGAAGGAAGTTTTGGAGGAGCTTTGTTAAGTATTGTTGTTGCTTATGTTTGTTCTATGTTTTTTGAAGAAATAACATCTAAAGATTGGATTATTATAGCCATTATTACGGTTGTTTTTGGTAGTTTGGGCGATTTGGTTGAATCCATGTTAAAACGAAGTTTAACCATAAAAGATTCTGGTAACATTTTACCTGGACATGGCGGAATACTCGACCGTTTTGATGGATTGTTTCTTTCCATCCCATTTGTTTATGCTTATTTAGTTTTAATAAGCAAATAACTCTACTTTTTTATCCATTTTATTACCTTATTTCCTTTATCGTTAGCGAATTTTAACAAATAAATTCCTTGAGGTAAGTATTGAAGATTTAGCTGCATTCGAGCCGTATTTACCATTTTTTTCAGTTGAGATTTACCCATTAAATCAAACACTTCAATACTTGCGTTTTTTAAACTGTTGTTGGCAACATCAATATATACATTTCCATTAGAGGGATTTGGATAAACTGAAACAGCAGAAACTTGGTTTAGGTCTTTTACAGAAATAATGGCTTCAGCTCCCTTAAAAAAAGCTACTCCCCCAGCCTGATTGCCTACAATCATATCCAAATATCCACTTCCATTAATATCAGCCATCGTAATTGATGAATTAATGCCTTCATAAATGCTTAAAAAGCTTGTATCCACTCGCGAAAATGCTCCTGATAAATTGCCATCAATATTTTCGAACTTAAAAATATTGCCACTTGCCGAACCTGCAAACATAATGTAAGAGCCATTGTCATCAACAATACAAGGCACACTATTACCTTTAAAAAACATGGGATGTTTAACATTTGCATATCCCAACGAATCGGTTGTTTTGGTAAAAAATGGAGCTGATACTGTTCCTGTATTTTGAAAATAAGAAAAATAACCATTTTCCTTTCCAATAACCAAATCTAATTTACCATCTCTGTTTAAATCAATTAACTGTGGAGTTGCAAAAGCTCCAACATCTATCGATTGATATTTGGGTTGACTTAACACGAAATTTGCAGGATTTCCAGCTCCAGCATTATTCGAAAAATAATGTAAATTACCTGCATTATCACCAATAATCATGTCTTTATCGCCATCGTTATCTAAATCACCAAAAGCGGGATAAATTCCTAATACTGGTTTGTTTCCAACTAAATCGAGATTTATTGACGAAATTCCAGCAAAATCATCATCAATTAATTTAAAAATGGGGTTATTAGTTGTACCAATATTGTGATATAAAAACAGCGATGATTTATACAATAATGGTAGCGTTTTATCGTACACTCCATAATTACTAATTATTAAATCCATTAATCCATCGCCATCATAATCAAAAAATACTGGGTTGGCTCGCTCTCCCAACTCAATCATTTCATCTTGCAAAAAGTTCTCTTTTTGAAAATTGAATTGTGGCGAATTGTTTGTTCCAGTATTTAGATACAACCAAATTCCTTTGGTGTTTTCGCAACCCGAATAACAGTTGTTGGTTACCAAAAGGTCTTTTTTATTGTCGTTATTAACATCGATATAAAAACCAGCAGGAAAAACATCCATATCAACCGCCAATGTTGAAGAGTTGTTTTCAGGAAAACTTAAATCCTCAGCAGTCATGTATGAAGCAGAAAAATTTGAAGTTGTATCACCATTAATTAACAACAATAAATTGTTAAACGACACATCGCCCAACACCAATTCTTTAGAGCCGTTAGCATCAATATCTAATGCAAATAAAGTTGAACCACTGTGTTTTTTTTTCAATTCAATTTCAGCTAAGTGTTGATTAAACAGCAGTTGTCTTTGTGGATTTGAAATGTTATAATCGCAAGTATCATTTAATGTTACACTATTATTCGACAAATTTTCAGAAAAGAATCCCCAACATTTATTTGATAATACAAATTTTAAACTGTCGCAAACTCCATAGGTTTCCATCGAAAGATTTTTGTGATATTCTACATAAGTTCCTAAAATGCTAAACGTAAGAATATCTAAATCACCGTCGTTATCAATATCATCAATTGCGGGTATATCAGTGGAGCTGATGTATAAGTTTATAGAATTATTAATACCATCATCAGGCAAAAAATCAGAATAAATAAGATTGGTTACCAACTGAAAACTCAACTGAGTAGTTGAAGTATTTTTATAAACAGCCGCTCCACCCGATGAATAAGTAAAAATATCCATTTTACCATCGCAGTTGTAATCTCTAAACAACACCCAATCGTGCAATGCCGGAAAACTATCTTTGTACTGCGGAGCAAAGGTATAATCAATCGTGTTCGGAGTTCCGTTATTTATAAAAGTACTGATATTGAAGCCAGAACGATCAAAAACAAATAAATCATTTTTACCATCGAGGTTTATATCTATTTCAGAAACTTGAAGATGATTAAGCCCCCCCACCCACGGCTTTGTATATTGATTGTTTAATCTATCAAAAACTTGAACAGAATCATTTCGCTTAAAATATTCTTGTGCCAATATTGAATTTAAGAAAATTGAACTTAAAAAAAATAAACCGATTTTTAAAAAATACATAAATAGTAAGGTTAATTACAAGCTCAAATATACTGAATTTATTGGGGTAAACACATCTCAAAAACTAATTAAACTTTATATTGTTAAATATCTTTTGAAATTCTATATTTGCAGGCTTATAAAATTAAGAATTCATATACATTAGAGAAAAATGCAAAATAAAGGACTATTAACAACATTTACAGTATTATTTGCTATAGCAGCATTGTATTCACTATCGTTAACATTTGTGGCAAACAGTGTTGAAAACGACGCAAAAGAATACGGAAACGGAAATACCGATTTGGAATTTGCCTACTTAGACTCAATGTCTTCGGAAGAAGTTTACCCAGTAATTGGCTATACTTACGGTGAGTTAAAAACAAAAATGCTAAACCTTGGTTTGGACTTAAAAGGAGGTATGAATGTTACTTTAGAAGTTCAAATTGATGAAGTTGTAAAAGCATTGGCTTCATATAGCAAGGATAATGCTTTTAACCAAGCAATTATTGATGCCAAAAATGCACAAAAAACAAACAACGCCGATTTTGTTACTTTATTCGGAAAAGCTTATCAAGAAAAAAATCCAAACGGTAAATTATCTTCTATTTTTTACACGTTAGATAACAAAGAAAAACTTTCGCCAAATGCAACAAATGACGAAATTTTAGCTTTTATTAAAACTGAGGCTGATGATGCAATAGATCGTTCGTTTAATGTATTAAGAACAAGAATTGGTTTATTCGGTGCTGCTCAACCAAATATTCAAAAATTAACTGGGTCTGATAGAATTTTAATAGAATTACCTGGTGTAAAAAACAAAGAAAGAGTTCGCCAGTTATTACAAGGAACTGCAAAATTAGAATTTTGGTTAACTTACGAAAACCAAGAAATTTACCCTATGTTAGCTAAAGCTGACGAATTATTAGGTGCTGCTAACAAATTGGGAACTACTGATTCAACTGCTGTTGATTCAACTTCAACACCTGATTCTACTCAAACAGCTAATGTTCAAGATACGACAAAACAAGAAACAGCTTCTGCTTCATTGTTAGATAAATTAGATAGTGCAAAAGGTGGTACAAATGACTCAACCGCTGCAGCAGAACAATCATTAGAAGAATACGCAAAAGATCACCCTTTATTTGCTGTAATGCGTCCTGCAATTTTCCAAGATGAACAAGGTCAATATTTTCCAGGACAAGGACCAGTTATTGGTTATGTTGCTATTAAAGATACCGCAAAAGTTAATGGTTATTTAAATAATCCTGCTGTAAAAGGCTTGTTCCCTCCACGAATTAAATTTTTATGGACAGCTAAGCCATACGACGACGAGAAAAAATTCTTACAATTATTAGCAATTAAAGTTGATAACCGTGAAGGAAAAGCTATTTTAGAAGGTGATGTTATTGTTGACGCTTCTCAACAATTCGACCAATTTAGTGGTGCTCCAAGAATTGACATGACCATGAATGGCGAAGGTGCTAACAAATGGAAAAGAATTACTGCTGATAACATTGGAAAATCTGTTGTTATAGCTTTAGATAATTTAGTTTATTCTTATCCTACAGTTCAAAGTGAAATTGCTGGTGGTCAATCAAACATCACAGGTAACTTTGATATTGAAGAAGCTAAATTAATTGCAAACATCTTAAAAGCTGGTAAATTACCTGCTCCTGCAAAAATTATTGAAGAAAATGTGGTTGGGCCAACATTGGGTCAGGAATCTATTAACAAAGGAATGTCTTCATTTGCAATAGCATTAATTGTTGTTCTTGCGTTTATGATGTTCTATTATTCTAAAGCAGGTATTGCTTCAGTAATAGCTCTTGTTACCAACATGTTCTTTATTTTTGGTGTATTAGCTTCAATGCCACAATTAATTGCCTTAACATTACCTGGTATTGCTGGTATAATTTTAACTATAGGTATGTCGGTAGATGCTAACGTACTTATTTTCGAGCGTATTAGAGAGGAAATTTCGGCTGGCAAGAGCATGCGTTTAGCTGTAACCGATGGTTATAAATTTGCTTATTCTTCTATTATCGACTCGAATGTTACTACCTTATTAACAGGTTTTGTATTATGGATTTTTGGTACAGGTCCAGTTGAAGGTTTTGCTAAAACATTAGTAATTGGTATTGCTACATCATTATTTACTGCAATATTTATTACACGTTTAATTTTCGAATACCAATTAAACAAAAACAAACCTTTAAGTTTCTCAACCAAACTTACTGAGGGTGCTTTTAAAAACATCAACTTCGATTACATTGCTAATAGAAAAAAATTCTACATCCTTTCTGCAATAATTATTTTAGTTGGTATTGGTTCTTTAGCAACTAAAGGATTACAATATGGTATTGATTTTAAAGGAGGTCGTTCTTATGTTGTTCGTTTCGACAATCCTGTTTCTACAGTTGATATTTCTAAAAGCTTAGAAAAATTATTTGAAACATCTCCAGAAACCAAAACCTATGGAGACAACAACCAAGTTAAAATTACTACAACCTACATGATTGATAGTGCTGATGAAAATGCTGATGACATTGTTGAAGGAAAATTAAACGAAGGTTTAAAAGGATTGAACTCAACTTATGAATTGATGAGTTCTCAAAAAGTAGGACCAACCATTGCTAATGACATTAAAACATCATCGTTTTGGTCGATTATTTTCTCATTATTTATCATTTTCTTATACATAGTTTTTAGATTTAAAAAATGGCAATTTGGTTTAGGAGCATTAATAGCTCTTGCCCATGACGTGTTGATTACTTTAGCTATTTTCTCTATATTCTATGGTATTTTACCGTTCTCATTAGAAATCGATCAAGCATTTATTGCTGCTATTTTAACAGTTGTTGGTTACTCTATTAACGATACGGTTGTTGTATTTGATAGAATTAGAGAATATTTAGGTTCATTTAAAAAACGTGAAGACAACGAAGTAATTAATGACGCATTAAACAGTACATTAAGTAGAACCATTAACACCTCATTAAGTACCATTTTCGTATTATTAATGATTTTCATTTTTGGTGGAGAGGTTATTAGAGGATTCTGTTTTGCATTGTTGATTGGTATTGTTGTAGGGACTTATTCATCATTATTCATAGCATCGCCAGTGATGTATGATTTATCTAAGAAAAGTAAAAAAGAAAATTAGTTTTCAACCTATTAAACAAAAAACCCTTTCTATTAATTTAGAAAGGGTTTTTTTTATTCAGATAAAATATTACTTTTAATAAAAAATCTAGTTCATGAAGATTAAATCCAACACCCTTGAAAATATTGCAAAACTTTTAAATTGCGAATTTATTGGTGAGCCCAATCATGTTGTAACAGGAATAAATGAGATTCATTTGGTTGAACATGGAGATATTGTTTTTGTTGATCATCCTAAATATTATGAAAAAGCGTTAAACTCAAAAGCAACTACAATAATCATCAACCAGAAAGTAGATTGCCCTACAGGAAAAGGATTAATTTTTTCTGAAGATCCGTTTAGAGATTTTAACTTCTTAATCAACTTTTTTTCGCCTTTCGAATTTAACAAAGAAATTGTTTCAACATCGGCTCAAATTGGAAGAAACTGTGAAATACATTCTACCGTGAGTATTGGAAACAATGTGAAGATTGGTGATAATTGCATGCTTTTTCCTGGAGTAGTAATTTATGATAACTGTATTATTGGAAACAATGTTATTATCCATGCAAATACAGTAATTGGCGGACACGCTTTTTATTATAAAAATAGAGGAACACATCGAGAACGATTAAACTCAGGTGGTAATGTAATTATACACGACCATGTTGAAATAGGAGCATGTTCCACTATAGACAAAGGAGTTACAGGCTCTACAACCATTGGAAAACACACCAAAATCGATAATCATGTTCAAATTGGGCACGATACAATTGTTGGCGAAATGTGTATCATAGCTTCACAGGTTGGTGTGGCTGGTTGCACAGTAATTGGCAACAATGTAACACTTTGGGGGCAAGTTGGTATTCCTAGCGATATTCACATTGGCGACAATGTTGTTGTTCAAGCTCAATCTGGTATTACCAAATCGTTAGATGCTGGAAAATCATATTTTGGAAGCCCTGCAGAAGAAACCAGAAAAAAACTAAAAGAATTGGCTATGATTAGACAATTACCTGAAATGTATGAGTTGTTAAAAAAACATGAGTAATTCTAAAAATATAAAAAACCGCTTGCAGTTGGGTAAATTTAAACTCGACAAACTTTTGGAAGTAACCAAAGGTATTAACAACAACATTCCTCAAGCTGAACTGTATAATATTTACAAACAAGTATTAATTGATGAATTGAATATTGGCAAGTTGCTTTTATATACTTTCGATGGCAAAGAATGGAATCAAGAGTTGTGTTTTGGTACCGTTTGCTCCATTATCAATGCAGAAAAAGACCTTTTATCCATTAAAGAAATTGTCAGCACACATTCGCTTAATAATGCCAATTTAATCGATTTTGATGTTATCATTCCAGTTTTTCATAAATCGAACCCTTTAGCCTACTTGTTAATTGGCGATTTTGCCGACGAAAAAATTGAGGTAAGTCCAATTATAAAACACCTTACTTTTATTCAAACATTTACCAACATTATTATTGTTGCGATAGAAAACAAAAGACTTTACAAAAACAGCATAAAACAAATAGCTATTGAAAAAGAAATGGAACTTGCCTCAGAAATGCAAGCCATGTTGTTTCCAAATCAACTACCAAACAATAACGAAATAGAAGTAGATGCCAAATACCTGCCTCATCACATGGTTGGTGGAGATTACTACGACTTTGTTCAACTCAATAGAGATGAATTTGCATTCTGTATTGCTGATGTTTCTGGAAAAGGAGTTCCTGCTGCACTTATCATGTCAAATTTCCAAGCGAGTTTTAGAGCATTAGTAAAAAGAACTACATCTCTTTCGGAACTAGTTACTGAGTTAAACGAAAATATTTTGGCAACTGCTAAAAGAGAAAAATTTATTACTGCATTTATAGGAAAATACAACTGCCTGACAAGAAATCTACAATTTATTAATGCAGGACATAATCCTCCATTTCTTTTAATTGGACATAAATTTACTGAGCTTGATGAAGGTTGTACTATTATTGGAATGTTTAATCGCTTGCCGAGTGTTACCGAAAAAAACATTTACATCCCTAAAGAATCCATATTAATGTGTTACACCGATGGTATTAACGAACAAGTGAATAAAGATAAAGTTGAATTTGGTGTAGAACCATTGAAACAAGCAATATTACTTCACAAAGAAGATTCATTAAATGTAGTAATTAATGGTATTCTTAATAAACTCGAGAATTTTAAATCTGGCGAAGAATTCTCTGATGATATTGCCTTACTTGGTATTCGATTCAAGTAGAGACAGCTATCTATCTCTTTAATCAAATGCTAAGACAGCTAATTTGCTGTCTCAACTTTTTATGATGTCTTTTTTATGATAAACATCAATAGCTACAATCA
Organism: Flavobacteriales bacterium; assembly: GCA_015075325.1. Classification (GTDB taxonomy): domain Bacteria; phylum Bacteroidota; class Bacteroidia; order Flavobacteriales_E; family Vicingaceae; genus Vicingus. The sequence continues at coordinate 37,429 of JABTUP010000018.1, forward strand.
AAGCTATAAATCCCCAAAAAGGAACGGAAAGTTTATCTGTATCTAAATAGTTATTTAAAAAACCATGCACAACATAAGTAAACAAACCTAACAAGGTACAAAGTACAACTGTTTTTATCTTTCCTTTTGGCAATTCATGATAAAGATTTGAGCCTTTATAAAATACCATACCAAATAAAAACAATACCGATAATGTTCCAAACAAACCCGATTCAGCAAGAGGACCAATATATTCGCTGTGTGCATTTCCATTATTACCCACATTGGTACTTATAATGGTTTTATCTTTCGACGATTGAAAAGGTGCATATTGAAAAACATAAGTTCCTGGTCCCCAACCAAAAAATGGTCGTTCTTGAAACATTCTAAAAGCAGAATTCCATCTGTTTATTCGTTCTTTATTAGAAGCATCACTCGACACATTAGAAATGGATTGAACATGTTCTGTAAGTTTTGCTGATGAATCCTGATTGTTTCTTTCCAATCTTAACATTAATGCTTCCCAATTAAGCATTAATAAAACTATTGCAACAACGCCAACATATAACAAATATTTAAACTTAATTCTGTATTTATATATAAAATACAAAACCAAAGCTGCCACTAAGCTTACCCATGCAGCTCTTGTGTATGATAAAATTGTACCAACCAATATAATTGCTAAAACAAGGTATGAAAATACTTTAATATAAAATTTCTCTGAATAATCAATAAAAATAAAAATGATGGGAAAAAACAATGCTAAAATGGCTCCATAAGAGGTGTGGTCTTTATAAAACGGTTCCATTACCCAATGAGCGGCTTTTTCATCAAAACTATACGTTGCTAGCCTTATAATTGCATAAAGTGCTACACCAGAAAGAGGAATTAAATAGCACCAGAAAAAAATACGATAATTGTTTAACTTAAGAAACAACTGGGTTCCGATAAAATAGAAACAAACTATAAACCAAAGTTTTGCAACTAAAAATTTTAATGAAACAATAGGCATTTCACTGGTTAGCATGGTTATAAACATCCAAGCTAAGTAAACAAAAATAGCAATGGTTACTGGGTGCTTTATTATTCTATTATCAAATCCTTTATCATAAATTAGCTTGAGAAAGAAAAGAATCATTACCCCAAACATTAAAGGTTCTGTTGGCAGATACATACCGATTCCTCCTAGCTCAAGTTCTTCTAAATTGAGTGACAATGGAGTTGCAAACACAATAAACCACATGAGTTTATCTAAATGAAAGAAGGTCATGAAAACCAATGCCAAAGCAAAAGGAACTAATGCAAAAAAGTAAAAATCATGAATTATTAAATAGCTGTTTGCAGCTATAAATAAAAAACTAAAAAGATAGATGTAATATGGTTTTAACGCTTTTAACAAAACCAATTAATTTTTAATTCTTCTTTGAAAAAGGATGACAACAAAAGCAAAAAACACTGCTCCAAATGTTGACAAAGCAACAATTAACCATCGTATTGGATAAACTTTTTTATGTGAAATTGTTGGTTCTGAAACAAGGTTGGTATAAGTCATAATTCTATTGTAAATTTTAGTTGCATTTACATACTCTATCTCCCATTTTTTATAAGCTTCTAATAAATGATAAACCCTCTGATCGAGCGTAATAAAATCACCACCTTTTTCTTCTAGGTTTTTCTTTAAACGTAATATTTCTTCTGTATTTGATGAAGTTTTGGCAGCACCATCAAATGTTCTTAAGTAACCTTTCATTACTTCCTCCGATTGAACTCCATAACTAATAATATTAAAGTCTGTTCTGATTTTTTTAAGTTCTGTTGAAACTGAATCTAAATCATGTTTTACCTTATTAAATTGTGTTTCAACAGTAAGTAAATCTTCCAAAGCTCTCTTTTTATGTTCATTCCTTACTACTTCGTTAAAGTTTTTTATTACAGAATTCACCATCTTGAAGGCTTTCTCTGGATCGCTATCTGTAACGGTAATTTGTGCCGATTCATATTTTGTTTCACTCACTTTAACATTTTCATCATATTCTAAAAACAAGTAATATTCACCCAATTTATCGTTTACAACATCAATTTCATAATGCTCTGCTAAATTATTTTCTTTAATTACTCTTTCTTTTAGGTTTCTAGATTCAAACCATTGCATCATCTGTTCTATCGGGCTTTCTTCCGAATATTCACCTAAATTTGAAGGATAGACAATTGCTTCCGATTTAAATTTAGGTTTTATAAAAGTTGGAGATGAAAAAAGTACCGAAAGAACTGCTGCAACTATTCCAACTATAATAAGTGGTTTTTTGTTTTGAAGGGCAACTTGTAGTAGGTTACTGTTTAAGTCTTCTAATTTTGACATAGCTGAGATTTATAAATTTATTTTCTTGAATTATTAATTATTGTAAGCATAAATATAGTGAAAACTACACTTGAAACCACTGATATTAAAATAATTAACCATCGAATGGGGTAGGTTTTTTTTTCTGCTGGAAATGCTTTATTTACAACAAATTTGTGTTGTAACCTATTCTCTGCATCAACTTTCGCTTCTTCGTATTTTGCATGAATAATTGCTAATTGTTTTTTTTCATATTCTAATTGGTCGCGAATTGAAACATAAGCTCCTCCATACTTTGAAAGTGTTTTTAATCGTTCTTCGAGCTGATTTGCAGCTGCCACTTTTCCTTGAACAATAGCAATCCCAAGCTGTTCTGTTAATCTTTCTGCTTGCGATTCATAATCGATAACTCCCAACATTCGCAAAGCCGATAAAGAATCTTCTAATCCTTTTATAAAATCTTTCTGAGCATGATATCGTTGTTCAACAATTTTAAAAGCTGGTACTGCGATTTCTTTTTGCATTCTGTTTTTTACAGTATCTAAATATAAAGCTATATCGTTAGCTATTAGGGCTGCTGTATCAGCATTATAATCTAAAACTGCAATTTCAATAGCTAAATATTTTGTTAATTTAAAAGTAACATTATCCTCAAACTCTTCATTTAGCTTTGTCAATTTATATCGGTGATTTTCATCAATACCATAGTGGTTCAGTAAATTATATTTTTCAATAATCTTCTGCTTTATTTCATCCGAATGTAGTATTTGTAAAAGTTGCTCAGCTTCTTCTATCTCCCCAAATTTTAATACATCGTCTTTACCATTATTGGTTTCTGAAATAATTGCTTTAGAGATGGAGCTGTTGGTGGTAGGGTATAAAATTACCGACGATTTGTATTTATCTTTAATTAAAAAAGAAACTATTGTTGAAACAATCAAAGCAACAATTCCAACTAATAATAAAATCTTTTTATATGATTTTATAAGACTTGTGATGTCCGAAAAATGATGTTGATTATAAAGTGCCTTATCTTCCACTAAAATGCTCTAAAAATATAAGAAGCGTAAAATTAGTATTTTTATTGTAGAATTTAAGATTATCTGTTCTTGATTAGCTGCAAGATGTCTTTAAGACTAATTATTTTAAATAAAAAGACCAGAACTGATGATAATAAAACAGTTACCAAAAAGGAAATCTGTAAGGAAACATCAACCGATTTTAATCCAAAAATAATTGCCAGAATTACCACAAAAAACAAAGCTACTTTATAGATATACTGGTAATTTAATGCAAAATTAAAAATCATGTTACAAACAAAAATTTGAGCTGTTAACACTATAAATTGGGTAATTAAACTGGCAATTGCAGAACCCTCGGCTTTGTAAGTCGGAATAAGAATTAGATTAAGTACAAAATTTAAAATTAAACCAATAACTGCAATGAAATTTAAGTGTTTTAAACTTCCCTTTGATGTTAGTAAAGTTCCGTAAACATAGGTTCCTGCAATGGCGACAAAACAAAACATCAATAAAATTAATACATTTGAAGAAGATTGCTCATGATTGGCATACAACAACGAGATGATTTGTTCTGCATAAAACAGGCAAAATAAGGCTAAAACAGCCGATGGAATAAATAGCAAACTAAACGACAACCTCAATAAATCATCTAATTTTTGCTTTTGAGCAATCATTAAGGCAAACATGGGCAATAACAATCCTGCAAACAATACGCCTATTTGACTGGTAGCATCAAGCAAACGGTAGGCTTGAGCATAAATTGCCGCTTCATGCTCTCCATCTGGCAACATTAAATCGAGCATAATGGCATCTAGTCGGTAATAAAAAGTCATGGTAAGCACCAAAAAAGCATATGGAAATGTTTGTTTAAGCGTAACCAATAAAAATGGCAAATTCAACTGAAAAGTAAACACTTTGGTTTTAAAAACGATTATTGCAAACACCACTATTGCTGTTAAAAGGTATGCAGCAGTTTGGGCATATATAAAATGAAGAATAGCAAATGGTTCGTTAATTACATTTCCCCATAATAAAACAGCACAAAAAATAATCATCAACACCTTATCTAGTACCGAAAGTAAACTATCCATTCCAAACAATTGAAGCCCCGAAATGTTTGACCTCATGAATAATATTAATGATATTAGAAACTGATTGATGGATAAAAAAAGTAACATCGAAAAACGTGCAGAATCATACCCAACAACATAACCCACCACAAAAGTTACTAAAAAATAAATGAGCGAAAGAAGAAACTTAAACGTGAGCAATCCAGAAAAATATTTGGATAAAATATGATTATTCTGAGCAATATTTTTGTTGTTGTAATTGGTTAAACCTAAATCTAAAAGAATACTAAACAGGATTGAAAAATTAAACAAGGCAAAATAAATTCCATAATCTGCTGAAGGAACCATATTTTGAACCGTTCGATCGATTCCAAAAATCCAAAAAGGCTTAATTAAAAAATTAAGCAACAACAATAAGGCGAGATTTATGATAAACTTGCGTTGCAAAGCAATTGATTTTAAACAAAAGTAACTTATCTTATGCAATATTATTATTTTCGCTAAAATTTAACCGTGAAGATTGCTGTAAATACAAGATTGTTGTTGAAAGACAAAATGGATGGTATAGGTTTGTTTACCTACGAATCGTTCAAAAAAATGGTCGTTGCTCATCCCGAGATAGAATTTATTTTCATCTTTGACAGAACTCCCGATCCTACCTTTATTTTTGCCAAAAATATTACAGCAAAAGTTATTTCTCCTCAAGCTCGTCATCCTTGGCTTTACATGGTTTGGTATCAAATTTCATTAAAAAGATTGTTAAACAAAATTAAGCCCGACTTGTTTGTTGCCACTGATGGCATGATTCCGTTGAACTGCAAAACCAACACATTGGCTGTAATTCACGATTTAAATTTTGAACATCATCCCGAACATTTACCAAAATTGCTGAGAAACTATTATTGCAAGTATTTTCCAAAATTTGCACATCAAGCTACTCGAATTGCAACAGTTTCAGCATTTTCAAAACAAGATATTTGCAAAACTTATCAAATTGATGAATCAAAAATTGATGTGGTTTATAATGGTCCCAACGAAAATTTTGTTCCGTTAACCACAAACGAACAAACTAAAATTAAAGAACAATATACCGATGGTTACGATTACTTTTTGTTTGTAGGAACGCTGCACCCACGAAAAAACTTAATCAATTTGTTTAAAGCTTTCGAGCAATTTAAAACCACCACCAAATCGCCAAAAAAATTGCTTATTGTTGGGCGTAAAATGTGGTGGACTCCTGAAATTGAAAATACACTAAACAATCTTTTGGTAAAAAACGATATCATTTTTGCTGGGAGAATTTCAGAACAAGAACTTTACAAAATTACCGCTTCGGCTTATGCCTTAACTTATGTCCCCATTTTTGAAGGTTTTGGAATTCCTTTGGTTGAAGCCATGAGTTGTGGTACTCCTGTTATTTCTTCAAACATTACCTCTATGCCCGAAGTTGTAGGTGATGCCGGAATTTTAGTCAACCCTTTTTCTGTTGATGAAATTGCCAACGCCATGGTTAGAATGAATGACGAACATTGCTTGAGAGGAAAACTATCCGAAAAAAGCCTTGTTCAAGCTCAAAAATTCAGTTGGCAAAAAACTGCCGATTTATTGTGGGAATCGATTCAGAAGACAGTTGAAAAATGAGTTTCCTACAACAAGATATCAACTCTCCCCTAACCCCTCTCTTGAAAGAGAGGGGAAAACTATCGAAGATAGTAGGGGTGAGTCAATAAACAGAAACAAGAAACCATGCTAAAACCCTACTTTCAAAAAAAATTACTTGAAGCTGGTTGCGATGAGGCTGGCAGAGGCTGTTTAGCTGGTCCTGTTTTTGCTGCAGCCGTTATTCTTCCAAAAGATTATAAAAACAACATCCTAAACGATTCTAAACAACTATCCGAAAGCAAAAGAAAATTACTAAGAACAGAAATTGAAAATGAAGCTCTTTCTTTTGCTGTTGGCATAGTCGACAACAATGAAATTGATAAAATTAACATCTTAAATGCTTCTTTTTTGGCAATGCACAGAGCAATTGAGCAACTTAATATTCAACCTGAATTGTTAATCATTGATGGCAATCGGTTTAAACCTTACCAAAAAATTCCTCACGAATGTATAATAAAAGGCGATGGTAAATTTTTATCCATTGCTGCGGCGTCTATCCTAGCAAAAACTTACCGTGACGATTTTATGGAACGAGCTCACGAAAAATATCCTCATTACGATTGGAAAACCAACAAAGGTTATCCCACAAAAAAACACCGAAATGGAATCAAAGAGTATGGCACTACTCCACTTCATCGCCTATCATTTCGTTTACTTCCGGAACAACTGGAAATAAATTTCTAACATCACTTGAACGCTGATGACGCAGATGGTTTTAACAAAATATGATTTTAACCACAAAATCTGTGAAACAAATCTGTGTTAATTTGTGTAATTTGTGGCATAAAAAGGAAAACAAAACAATCTATTCTTAACATTTTATTTTAAACAACATAAAAAATAAAAGAACTCCTTTTGTTTTTAGTGGAGTGCGTATATTTGCAATCCTAAAAAAATAGCTGAATGAATTATCAAAATACCTTAGCGTTTGCTCAACAACTCGACGAGCAAGATGAGTTAAAAAACTACCGTAATAAATTTCATATTCCTGTAATTAATGGAATTGAAACCTTATATTTTACGGGTAACTCATTAGGATTACAACCAAAATCAACAGCTGCATACATTAACCAAGAGCTGGAAGATTGGGCAAAATGGGGTGTTGAAGGTCATTTTCATGCTAAAAACCCGTGGTTTTCGTACCATGAGCAATTTGCTGAACCAATTGCTAAAATTGTAGGTGCTTTACCAAAAGAAGTAGTGGTAATGAACAACCTTACTGTTAACCTAAATTTATTATTGGTTTCGTTTTATCGACCAACCAAACAACGCTACAAAATTGTGTGCGAAGCAAAAGCTTTTCCTTCCGACCAATATGCACTTGAAATGCAAGTAAGAAGTGCTGGTTTTAACCCAGAAGAAGCATTAATTGAAGTTGCTCCTCGCGAGGGCGAACGAACCATTAGAAACGAAGATTTTATCAAAGCCATTGAAGAGGCTGGTAGCTCATTAGCTTGTGTTATGATTGGTGGTGTAAACTACTTTACTGGACAAGTTTTTGACATGAAAGCCATTACCGAAGCTGCACACCAAGTGGGTGCTTATTGTGGATTCGATTTAGCTCATGCGGCTGGAAACATTGAACTAAAACTACACGACTGGAAAGTAGATTTTGCTTGTTGGTGTTCTTACAAATATTTAAACTCTGGACCTGGTGGAGTCTCGGGAATATATGTAAATGAAAAACATTGCAACAATACCGAATTACCTCGATTTGCAGGTTGGTGGGGGCACGAAAAAGAAACCCGTTTTTTAATGGAAAAAGGCTTTAAACCCATGAAATCGGCAGAAGCTTGGCAAATGAGCAACGCACCAGTTTTAACCATGGCTGCACACAAAGCTGCTGTTGATATTTTTGATGAAGTAGGCATGGAAAAACTCCTTAAAAAACAACGTTTATTATCCAGTTACTTAGAGTTCATCATCGACGACATTAACTCCTATCTCACTACTCATCACTCATCACCCAACACTCAACACCCATCACTCGAAATTATCACTCCTCGAAACTGGAACGAACGTGGCTGCCAAGTTTCTATAGTTGCTCATGGATATGGAAAAAATTTATTTAACAAATTATTAGACAAAGGTGTTATTACCGATTGGCGTGAACCAAACGTAATTCGTTTAGCTCCTGTACCTTTATACAATAGCTTTACAGACATATATAAATTTGGAGAAATCTTAAAGAATAATTTATAATGAAAAATTGATAATGACCAATTTTATAAACTTTCTACTTTATTAACTTTTTACTTTACAAACTAACACATGAAAACAGCAACAATAGTAGGTGCAGGATTAGTAGGCTCTTTATGGGCAGTTTACCTTTCTAAAGCAGGATATAAAGTAACCATTGTTGAGCGAAGACCTGACATAAGAAAAGCTGATATCTCGGCAGGAAAATCAATTAATTTGGCTTTATCTACTAGAGGTTGGAAAGCCTTAGATACAGTTGGTGTGGGTGATGAAATCCGTAAAATTGCCATTCCAATGACAGGTCGTTTAATGCACGATTTACAAGGAAATTTAACTTATCAACCTTATGGAAAAGAAGGACAGGCTATTTATTCTGTGTCACGTGGAGGTGTTAATGCTAAAATGATGGATATCGCCGAACAATATGGTAATGCCAAAATTAACTACAACGAACGCTGCATTGATGTAAACCTTGAAAAAGGAATTGTGTTTACCGAAACCGAAAGTGGCGAACGAAAAGAATATCATTCCGACATCGTTTTTGCTACCGATGGAGCTTTTTCGGCGGCTCGTTACAATGCTTTTCAAAAATTAGATAGATTTCAATACAGCCAAAATTATATCGATGATGGATATCGCGAAATTTTACTTCCAGCCAATGAAGATGGAAGTTATAAATTAGAAAAAAATGCCTTACACATTTGGCCTAGAGGCAGATTTATGTTGATTGCGTTACCTAATGAAGATGGTTCTTTTACATGCACACTTTTTATGCCTATGAAAGGAACTAACTCGTTTGAAAGTTTAAAATCAAAAGCTGCTGTTCAAGAATTTTTTAAAACTACCTTCCCCGATTTTTATACCATGATGCCCGAAATTGCTGATGCTTGGGAAGACCACCCTTTATCGTCGTTAGCGATTATACGTTGTTACCCATGGTCACACGGAAAAACTGCCTTAATGGGCGATGCTGCCCATGCTACTGTTCCGTTTTACGGACAAGGTATGAACTGCGGTTTTGAAGATTGTACCGTAATGTGGGATTTAATGCAAAAACACAACGAAAACTGGGATTTAATTTTTGAAGAATACCAGCAGTTGCGTAAACCCGACGGCGATGGTGTTCAAGAATTATCGCTACACAATTACCACGTTATGCGTGATTATGTTGCCGACCCAAGGTTTTTATTACAAAAGAAAATTGAAGCTCACTTTTCCGAAAAACATCCTGATAAATGGATGCCTTTGTACAGTCAGGTAACTTTTAGCCACATTCGTTATTCCGAAGCATGGAAAACTGGACAAAAGCAAGATGCCATTATGAAAAAAGTGATGGCTGATTTCCCGAATATTGAAGAAGTGTGGAACAGTAAAGATGTGGAAGAAGCGATTTTGCAAGAACTAGCGGATACCAAACTAATCACAAAATAAATCACACCTAATTTTCTCGCTGATTTCACAGATACACGCAGAAAAAAAATCTGTGAAAATTTGCGAAATTTGCGAGAACCATTTTAAACGCTAAGTCTAACCCATGTACCTAAAATTCATCCTTACTTCTACCCTAGTTATACTTGCATTAGATTGGTATTTTTTTCGCTCGTTTCGTTCGTTGATAAAAAACTACGCTAAAAATTTTAAACTAGCTTTTACTATTGGTTATTGGCTAATCACCTTTTTTACCATAGGTTTTATGTTTTTTGTTGCTTCTTATTTTGCTGATAAAACTGCTGCACCCAAAATTTTTAGGGTATATGTAATGGGCTTTATCTTTATTATTTTTGCTTCAAAAGTAATTGGCTCGTTGTTTATTGTTGCTCACGACATTAAATCGGTTGTACTGTTTGTAAAGAATAAACTATTTCCAAAAGTTGTTGCCGAAAACCCCAACACCATTTCGCGAAAAGATTTTTTAAAAAAAACGGGAGTAATTGCTGCTGCCATCCCTTTTGGAACGCTGCTGTTTGGCATGTTAAAATCGGCTTACGATTATACCGTTAAACGTGAAAAACTAACCATACACAACCTCCCCAATGCTTTTAAAGGTTTAAAAATTGTGCAAATTTCCGATTTGCATGTGGGTAGTTTTTTAGACGACGAACCGCTAAAAAAAGCAGTAAAACTTATTAACGAACAACAACCCGACCTCATTTTTTTTACGGGCGACTTGGTAAACGACATTACCGAAGAAGTGTTGCCATTTGTTGACACCTTAAAAACCCTTTCTGCTCCATTGGGCGTTTATTCTATTTTGGGCAACCACGATTATGGCGACTATTTTTACCAAAAAGACGACCTCGAAGGCAAAAAACACAACCTAGAGTTGATGAAAAAAGCACACCACAGCATGGGCTGGAAACTGCTGTTAAACGAAAACGTGGTATTAGAAAAAAACAACGAACGGTTAGCTATTTTAGGAGTAGAAAACTGGGGTGATGGTGGGCGTTTTCCAAAATATGGCGATTTAGATTTAGCTAAAAACGGACTACTACCAACCGACATTAAATTACTTTTGAGCCACGACCCATCGCATTGGGAAGCAAAAATATTGCCCGAACACAGCGATATTGCTGCAACCTTTTCGGGGCATACCCACGGTATGCAATTTGGCATAGAAATACCCAACTTTAAATGGAGCCCATCGCAATACCTTTACAAACAGTGGGCAGGTTTATATACCACAAACCAACAACACCTTTACGTAAACCGTGGTTTGGGTTTTATTGGCTACCCTGGCAGAGTGGGTATTTTACCAGAAATTACCGTTTTTGAGTTGAGTTAAAAAATTCATTAACTTTAATTTTCTTTTAACACCATTTTAGCATGCTCAAAAAAATTGAAGTTAAAACCCTTGTTTACAAAAATGAACAACGATTAGCATTATATTTTCCTTACAACGAAGAGTTAGTTAAACTAATAAAATCTTTTCCTGATGCTGCTTGGAGCAACTCTAATAAATGTTGGCATATAGCAAATGGCAGAAACAATATGAAAGAACTGTTTCAGGTATTTAAAGGAAAAGCCTATTTAGACACTTCAACTATCTTTTCTAACAAAGAAGAGCAAAAAAAGCAAATCATACCCGTTTCTGAAAAAATTAGACTCGAAACAACACTTACAAGCCAACAGATTGAAAAAATATCACAATTTAAAGATTGGTTAAACAGCAGAAGATACTCGCCCAATACTGTTAAAACTTATACAGAATCACTAAAAACATTTCTAAGATTTTATAACAATAAACCGTTAAACGAAATCAATAATCAAGACTTGATAAAGTTTAATAATGAGTATATACTTAAAAATGGTTACTCGTCTTCTTTCCAAAATCAAGTAGTGAATGCTATAAAACTATTTTTTAAGAAAATTGAAAATACTCAATTAGAAATAGACTTAATACATCGCCCAAAGCGAGAAAAAAAATTACCCAATGTTCTGAGTAAAGAAGAAATAAAACAGATATTAGAAGCACCTACAAATCTAAAACACAAAGCCATGTTGAGTTTGATTTATGCTTGTGGGTTAAGAGCTGGAGAGTTAATCCGACTAAAACCAAATGATGTTGATTCAAAAAGAGGTTTATTAATTGTTCGTCAATCAAAAGGAAAAAAAGATAGAATAACCCCTTTAAGTGAAAAAATTATTGTTTTACTCAGAGAATACTACAAGACACATAAACCAGGGGTGTATCTGTTTGAAGGACAAAACAAAGACCATGCATATGATTTGAGAAGTTTACAACTAGTTTTAAAAAGAGCTCTTCAAAAAGCTAAAATAAACAAACCTGCAACATTGCACTGGTTACGACATAGTTATGCTACACATTTATTAGAGAACGGAACAGATTTAAGATATATACAAGAAATATTAGGACACAGCAGTAGTAAGACTACAGAAATATATACCTACGTTAGTACAAAGAGTATTCAAAAAATAACATCTCCTTTTGATTATTTATAATGAAGATATATATATATTTGAAATATAAAACGAATACTTTGTTCGCCAATCTACCCAAATTTAGGTGTATATACGAACATTTTGTTCGTGTATAAACAAGTTAGTAGCAATTATTTTTTGCTACGTTCTGAACAAAATTTACAATTTCCCTTATGTGTCAATACTGTCGCATTACCCCATTCGCCAAGTAAATACTCACAGCTATCCACCTCCACTATTGTCAAAGGATTACTACCAGCTCTTACTACAAACCCACTATTCTTTTTAGGTGTATTTACTTCATTGCAACCGCAAAAAATAACAGCTACTAACAGCACATAAGCAAAAGCAAAGGTGCGGTGGTAAATTGATGTTTTTGTTTTCATAATTGTATTTGTTTTTAAGTTAAAATTTTCGTTTCTAAATCTTTGCCTTCGCTTATCTGCCTACCGTTAGCAGTAATTCTATGGCGACCGTGGAACCTCAAACGAACGAACAAAAAATTTACCTTTAGACAATGGAAGTAAAAGGACAAATAACAAAACTACTTGACGACCTTAACAAAGGCGTTTATGAAAAGCAAGAAGTTATCGCTTTATCACTTTTGACAGCGATAGCAGGTGAAAGCATTTTTCTTTTGGGTGCTCCTGGGGTTGCCAAAAGTTTAATCGCAAGACGACTAAAGTTTGCTTTCAATGGCGGGACTTCATTTGAATATCTGATGAACCGCTTTAGCACACCAGACGAGATTTTTGGACCCGTTTCTATTTCGCAACTCAAAGACCACGACAAGTATGAACGCATCATTAAAAATTATTTGCCGAGTGCGACAGTTGTTTTCCTTGACGAGATTTGGAAAGCGGGACCTTCAATTCAAAACGCATTGCTGACAGTTTTGAATGAAAAGAAATATCGCAATGGAGAACAAGAAATTGATGTGCCTATGAAGGCACTCATTTCTGCTTCAAACGAATTACCGATGAAAGGAGAAGGACTTGAAGCACTTTGGGACAGGTTTTTAGTTCGCTATGTTGTTGACGGCATCACGGACAAAAACAATTTCAATGAGATGATTTCAACATCACTCAAATCGTATGACGACAATGTAAATGCTAAAAACAAAATTGGCGACATTGAATATTCAAAGTGGAGTGAGTTGATTGATGAAATTGAAATTCCCGAAAATGTTTTCAATGTAATTCATATCATTCGCAACTACATACAAGAACACAACAAGAAAGACGAGAAGAAAGAAAATCAAATTTACATTTCAGACCGCAGATGGAAAAAGATTGTGCGATTGCTTCGGACTTCTGCATTTCTAAATGACCGCAAAGCGGTTGACTTAATGGACTGTTTCATAATTGCAAATTGCATTTGGAACGAGCCGATGCAGTTTCAAGTTGTTTTGCAATTTGTCAAAGATGCTATTCAGAAACACGGCTACACATTGAATTTTAAACTTTCAGACATTCAATCTGAAATTAAAGATTTGAACGATGATGTGATTTCCGAAACTTCATTTTTAAAGGAAGTCAATGTGACAAAATTGAAACCTCATTTAAAGGACTATTACAGAGTTCTGAACTTCAATGACAACTTTGCCATTGCAATTAATGACTATAACAATTTAAACACTCAAACCGAAAGCCATTCGTATTTGTATCGTTACGGTTATCATTATCACAATCAATACAGTCAGTATAATTCCTATCGCTTAAGGAAAGGGAAAAAAAATCACATCCTGATTAACGGAACTGAATATCCACTTGAAACCGCTACAACAAAGGAAGAAAAGAAAGCAACCAAGAAACCTCACAAAGCAGTTCAAAAAGAATGGGAGAAAAAAATAAAAGTTATCCTAACCACAACAGGAAATCTAAAATCTCAAATTGAGCATTACCGAAGCAGCGACTTAAAACATTTGCGAATTAATCTCTTTGCAAATCCTGCATTAGCAGAAATTGTTGAAGCAAATCTAAATGAAACTCAAAAAGGAATTGAGAAATTAGAAGTTGAAGTAACACGAATTCAGCATTACTACGAGAATGTAGAAGACCAGACAGAACAAAAGGAAATCAAACAACTCACTAACGGCAAAGAATGAGTAACCCGTTTAGCAAGTTTGAAAACTTCGGTTCTATTGCCGACCCTGCTAAAAGGAAAGAATTAGCAAAGGCAATTTATGAGCAGTTGCAATCAAAATCAGAAAAAGGAATTGGCTTCGCCAATTCCGATACTGAAAATTTTGCAACTGCCATTGATGAAATTCTGAACAACAAAACGCTGAAAGAGCTTTGCAGTCAAGACAAAGAACTTGCGGAGAAAGTAACACAGGAAGTTTTGGACTTCATCAACAAAGCGAAACGAGAAATAAACACATCGGAAAATCCTTTTGAAACTGAAAGAGAATTGTTGAGTTCATTTTCTGAAACCGAGAAAAAAAACTTTGAAGAAAAATGGAAACCAACAAGCAGTTTCCTTAATGAGAATTACAACAAAAGCCAAATTGATAGCAACTTTTATAACGAGGAGTTCAAAAAAACATTTCAGAAAACAGAAAGGAAGGAGCAAAGAAGATTTGAAAGTGTGAAAGAACATCTCACTGAAAAGTGGGACAACCTTTTGTTTGCGAAGCAAACCAAGTGGGAGTTAAGCATCATTGACGAGTGGCGAAAGAAAATTGCGGAAGAACTTTACAAGCGAATTGAAGAACTAAAAAAACTTCAGCAATTACTTGAACCATTCACAAACGAATTGGGAAGATTGTTTGATATGAGTAAAGGAAATTGGCAGAGAGCCAATTTTGATATTCTTAAACGCTACGCTGAATTCTTAAAACAAGACAAAGCACTTCAACAACTTGCTGAAATGCTTGGCAAAATGCGACAAGCAGAAAAAGAATTTGAAGAAGAAATTTTTAGCAACACCGCAATCAAACCTGAATGGAAAGCGGAGTATGCAAGTAAAGCAGATTTAATCGGCATCAAAGAGAGTGATGATTTAAGCAGTTTGCTTCCAGCAGAAACAGCATTGTTGAGTGATGAAACTCTGCAATCGGTTTTCATAAAAAAGTTTGCGGAGAAAAAACTTCAAACTTTTGAATATCAAGCAAAGGTTCTTTCATTCAAGGAAGAAGAATTTCAGGACAAGCGACAGAAAGAAAAGGAAGAAGCGAAAGGACCTTTCATCATTTGCGTTGACACAAGCGGCTCAATGCACGGCACACCAGAAACAGTTGCAAAAACATTGTGCTTTGCAATTCTGAAAATTGCAATCAGAGAAAACAGAAAATGTTTTCTCATTTCATTCAGCACAGGAATTGAAACGCTAAACTTGACTGACTTAAAAAATTCTTTAGACAAAATCATTTCGTTTCTCTCAATGAGTTTTCACGGTGGCACAGACGCAGCACCTGCAATGCACGAAGCATTACGACAACTTGAAAGTAACGACTACAAGAAAGCCGATGTTCTAATGATTAGTGATTTTGTTATGCCATCGTTTGACAAGCAAACGCAAGCAAAAATTATTTCAGCAAAAGAAAACAAAACCAAGTTTCACAGTTTGGTAATCGGGACAAGTCAAAACCAAAATGTAATTGCGGACTTTGACAACAACTGGTTTTACAATCCCGACAGACAAGAAAGCATTTTGACATTAGTAAAAAACCTTAACGACCTATGAACGAAAGAAGAAGAACTACTGCTAACAAGGGCTTAGCGATAGCGGGCGGACAGTGCTTAATTGAAGCGTTGTGCTTCTATTTTACATTTGTGCTTGCCGACAGTTTTGTGCTTCGTAATGCCCGCCATCGCCAAGCCCCGAACCGTCAGGTTGTGAAAAAACTCAATTTTATTTTTTTGGATAAAAAATTTGCTTTGTAAAACTTTATGAAGCTTTCATATTTTGTTTATAGCGATAGCCATTTTTTAGGCTGCCATTTTTGTTTCAAAATCTAAAGTTGCTATAAAGCATTTGTGTGTGTTTGTTTTTTGTGAATAAAGCCATTCCTTTTTGTATTTTGGCTTCCAGGCATTAAGTTTTTTCATCAGTTCGTCAAAACCAAGGATATTTACACTTCGTTTAATGTTATAAACGGTCATAATTAGACTCCATTCGCCATTTACTTTTTTTAAGCCTTTCAGATTAGTATAGTAATAGCCCCAAACCCGCTTTATTGTTCCAAAAATATGTTCGTTAATTTCTTGTCGTTTCCGATATAACGGATAGTTCTCTTTGTAGTTTTTATTGTTTAGCTCTGTGGCTTCGGCAAACTCACTTCTTTCTATCTCCCTTCTGCCATCTGCTTTAGCGGTACATAGATTTAAAGCAGCACAGGTTTTACAGGCATTGGTTCGGTATTTCTTAAATTGATGCGAACCATAATCTCGCTTTTTAGTATGCCACATTCCTGTGGTGCTTAGCGTTTGATTTTGAGGACAAGTGTAAGTATCTTCTTCTTTATTGTAGCTAAACTTAGTTACTAAATAATCTGCTGTGGTGCCTTTATCATTACTATTTACAATTTCTTGCTGTGCTACAATCGTTGTCATTCCTTGCTGTTGGCAGGTTTGTATTTCTTTAGCGTTATTATAACCTTTATCGGCTAATATGGTAATTTCTTTCTTGTTTAAATTGTACTGTGTCTCTGTTGCTATATTT
Source organism: Flavobacteriales bacterium (assembly GCA_015075325.1). Classification (GTDB taxonomy): domain Bacteria; phylum Bacteroidota; class Bacteroidia; order Flavobacteriales_E; family Vicingaceae; genus Vicingus. Next base: position 54,303 of record JABTUP010000018.1, read on the forward strand.
ACTAAGGCATTTCTATCGTTTCGGTTAATGGTGTGCGTGGCTACAATTAGTTTGTGTTTATCATCTACTGCCGCTTGTGTATTGTAGCTTACTTCTACAACTTGCCCATGTATTAATAAAGCTCTGGCATCGGCATCCGTGGTGCTTATTTGGGGTTCGTTACTTTGGTTTAGTTGCTCTTGTAAGGTATCGTACTTTATTTTTTGAGTTTTAAGTTTTTCTAATTTTGATTCTATGTTTTTTACTTTTTCGTTTTGTTCTTGTTTATCTGCCTCATCTAGTTCTTTTATGTATTGATTAGTTTTTTCTTCAATGTACGTAAAGTGTCTGTCTATCTTTTTTTGATTGTAGTTGTTTTTCTTACTGTTGTGTGCTCTAGATTTGGTGCCATCTATAGCTACTACTTGACCAGATATTAAATCAGCATCTTTTAAAAACGAAACAAACAGTTTGAAGGTGTTGCGAAGTGCTTGTGGGTTTACTTTTCTGAAATCGGCTATAGAATGATAATTAGGTGTTAGTCCGTTACATAGCCATTGCATTTCTATATTACGCATACACTCTTTTGCTAATTTACGTGAGGAGCGTATGCCATTTAAATAACCATAAAAATATATTTTTAAAAACAGTTCATTACTAAAGCAAGGACGACCTTCTACTTTTACTGTTTTGCTTACGAAAAATAGTTTTTCTAATTCTAATTTTTCAACAAAGGCATCTATGAATCTTACCGTATTATCTTTTTCGATGTAATCCTCTAGGCTTCTAAACTCAATCTGCGTGCGGTTTTTGGCTGTTATTAATGGCATACTCAAAGATAATGTATATTCATTTTTTTTTATTACCTTTATTTCAGTATTAACAAACAGCTTGTGTTAATAAGCATGAGTTTTTTCACAGGCTGCCGTTGTGCGTCAGTGTAAAAAGCCAACGCTCGGTCAAGCACATTTGGTTTTTGCCTACACCCAAAGCCAACGTTACAAAACCAAAAGAGCTTGCCCTTTCCCACTCCCCGAAAAAGAAATATTTTAGAATTCAAAACATTTTCATATATTTGCCAAATATTAGCAAGTTTAAAAACAACAAGTTTAATAATGGCAACATTTGGAGAGTTTATAAGGTCTGAAAGAGACAAAAAGGGTTTGAATCAAAGTGATTTCGGTCAAAAAGTAGGAGTCATTATGACTGATATAAGCAAAATTGAAAACGGACATAAAAAATTTCCTTATGTAAATCTTCAAAGACTTGCTGACTTTTTAAATAAAGATATTGAAGAATTAAAAAACTTATACGTTGCAGATATATTGGTTGAGGAAGTTCATAAATACAATTGTTCGGATACTGTGTTTACCGTTGCAGAATCTCAATCAAAATATCTAAGAAACAAGAATGTAAAACAAGGTGAATTAGAATTGTAAAATGGCAAAAAAAAGAAAAAACGAATCCAAAGTTGATATTGACCTTTTCAACTATTTGTCAAATACCAAGAAATATTTCAATTCTTGGGAGACAAAGAAAACGTCCAATTCCTACGTTCAGAATGTTTTAGATACTTCTAGTAAAGGTGGGACAGGTTTTCGAGGAGAACCTGACTTAATTTATATAAATGAAAATAAGAAAATATTAATTCTTGTTGAGAACAAAGATTCCATTGGCGACCACGAATCGAAAAACAGAAATAAACCTAAAGATTTTGCCGTAGATGGAGTAATTCATTACACTTCATTCTTTCTTGAAGAAAATCTTGACAAAATAAATTCTTCATTAAAGAAACACTTTAAAAATTGGTCAATAATTGGCATTGCATTTTCTGGTGATATAAATGATGAATACAATCATTTAGTAACAACCTTTATAATTTCAGATAATGAAATAAAAGACATTGAAACTAAAGAAATTCTTGACGAAGAAGATTATTTAGCATTTTTTGAAAATATTGATATTGAAAGTATTTCGAAGAATATTTCGAAATCCTCAAGTGAAATCAATAGAATTCTTAGAACATTAGATTCTCAAAAAAGACCTATTCTTTTAAGTGCCTTGATGATTTGTCTTTACGATAAAGATAATGTTGCCAATGACTTTAAAAGAAGTTACAGTAATTGGTCAACAGCGAACATTATTAGAAACATTCCAACTACAATACTTGATATTCTCACAAACGAAAGCATTGATGTTGACAAAATAAACATTCTAATAAATGAACTTGCTTTTATTACGACAGATAACGATTTAAACTCATCCGATATACTAAAAGATATTCTCAAAGAATTAGAAAATAATGTAATTCCACTATTCAACAAAAAAACCAACTATGATATAATTGGAAAATTTTACGAAGAATTTTTGAGATACGCAGGAGTTGCCAATGTTAAAAAAGGTATTGTTTTAACACCAAGTCACATTACAAAATTATTCACTGAACTAGTAGATTTCCGTACAAATGATGTAATATTTGACACCTGCTGTGGAACAGGTGCATTTTTAATATCAGGAATGAATAAGTTGGTTAAAGAAATTGAAAGTTCTAATCTCACCAATAAAACAGAAAGAATTGAAACTTTGAAGCAAAATCAATTGGTAGGTTTTGAAAATAGCAGTACAATGTACTCTCTTGCAATTTCAAATATGCTTTTCAGAGGTGATGGAAAATCAAGAATTTACCACGTTGATGCTTTTTCCCAAAAAGCTTCAGATATACTTCAAAATTTAAAAAAAGAAGGTATTATACCTACTATTGGCTTCATCAATCCTCCTTATGGTGGAAAAGATAATAATACAAATCCAACTAAAAAAGAGATTCAATTTCTTGAATCTCTTTTAGACAATGTAAGCAGGTTTGGAGTAATTATAGCACCTCTTTCCACATATTTCAAGGATGATATTATTCGAAACAGAATATTGTCGAAACATACATTAAAATATGTTATTAATATGCCAGGAGAATTGTTTCAACCCAATGCTTCAACACATACAGCTGTTGCAGTTTTCGAAACTAATTTACCGCATAATAACAAGGAAGTTGTATTCTATAATTTAGAAGATGACGGTTTTATACTTTCAAAAAACAGAGGTAGAACTGATGTGCTTAATAAATGGAATCCAATAAAAAAAGCGGTACTAAATAAAATAGTCAATGCAAAATCTCTTCAAGATAACTTGACCTTAGTTCAAACTAAAATTTCATCAAATGATGAATGGATAATTCAAGCTCATTCAAAAACAGATTATCACCACTTAAATGAAAAATCATTTATCAAAAGTATCAAGCAATATCTTATTTTTTCTTTAAAATTTAAGTTGAATCTTTTGAACAAGGACATTGATGAAATTACATTACTTGAGCTTTTAGATGATAGTATTAAAAGAGAACCACAAATTCAAAAATCTTCATTAAAATTTGAATTTAACACTTGGAAAGAATTTAACTTCTATGATGTTTTTAAATTTCAAAGAGGTAAAAGGTTAACAAAACTTGACCAAAATGATGGTGGAATAGCTTACATATCTTCAACAAAAGAAAATAATGGAATTGATAATTATATTTCACCACCCGATTATATGACGGTCTACAATAATGCAATGACAATTAACAATAGTGGAAGTGTTGGGTATGTGTTTTATCACAATTATGATTTTGTAGCTTCTGACCATTGTACAGTCATTTCTATTCTTGACGAAAAAATAGAGTTAAATGAATACATAGCAATATTCCTAAAACCAGTCATTGAATCAATTAAACCTAAATATAATTTTGCGAGAGAAATAAGTGATTACAGATTGAATAAGGAAAAAATATCATTGCCTGTTGACAAAAAAGGAAATCCAGATTGGTCTTATATGGAAGAATACATTAAATCACTACCTTATTCTTCTTCACTATAATGTCCACGCTTAAAGCCATACACATTTGCAATTCACACCAGCCAACGCTCAAGCCAAAAATTGCAAAAGAGTATGTCTTTGCCAACGCTCACAGACGACCGAAAAAGAACACCGAACGCACAACAGCGTGTATAAGAAATAGCGGGTTCAGTGCTAAAACAAAGGTCAGTGCTTTTAATAAAAGTCAGTGCCAAACTGAAAGTGAAGTGCTTTTTAATCCGCTACTTCTCATACACGCAAACCGTTGTGCGTCAGCTTAAAGACACCCCCTCGCAGAAAATACTACCTTGACAAGATAGAATTGATTTATGAAGGGTGGAACTTTTCAGGGACAACTTTCAGCATTTCAATAAAACAATCTTTCCATTGACTTGGGGATAGATTCACGATTTTTAAGTTCAAATTAATTCCAAGTTTTTCGGAAATTTCATTAACCTGACTTTTTCTGAATATTAATTTTAAAGCCGTTCTGACAGGTAAATTAGGTTTTTGTAACAGAAAAGATAGAAAATTTAAATATTTGACTTTCTGATTAAAATCAATATGTAAAGGTTTTCGTTCAATTTTAAGAAAAGCAGACTTAACAGTTGGAGGAGGTATAAAACTATTAGGATTAATTTCGTAAACTATCTTCAAACTATAAAATGTATGATATAGGATAGTGTAAGGATTAAAGATTTTGTCTGCAAATAACTTTTTAGCAGGTTCAAATTGTAGGAAGATTGAACCGCCCTGAAAACTTTCCATATTTTCAAACATCAATATTTTTAAAATTTCTGATGTTATACCAAATGGTATGTTTGAAACAACCTTAAACGAAAAATTTGGAATTTTATAATTTCTGAAATCACATCCAAAAATTTGAATGTTTTGAGTTTGTTTAAATTTGTGTTTTAAATGCGTTATTAACTCAAAATCATTCTCAATCGCAATGACTAATTTAGCCTTTTGTAGTAGTTGTACAGTTAGAAATCCTTTTCCTGCACCAATATCTAAGACCGTATCGTTTTGATTAATTCTTGATTGTTTTATTGCATCTTCAATTAGCACTTTGTCAATTGTAAAGTGCTGACCCGTAAATCTTACAGGCAATTTATTTTTATTCATTATGACTTCTTACAGGTGAATACTTGAATTCAAATCGTAGCGATGTGAAAGACAGTATTACCTGACAGAGCAACTATGACAAAGAAATGCCTTCATTAAAAATGACGACACACTAAAGCATAGACTGTTTGTCTTGCCAAAAAGATTATGGGAATTTTATTTGGGACTGTCTATCACTTAGATAGTCGTCCAAGGTCTGCTGTAATACATAATGAAAAAATCTAAATAATTGACCGCAAAATTAGTAACTTTGCTTCAATTTACAATAAGAAGATGAAATAAATAAAAGCCGAACGCACAACAAAGTGTATATGCCATAAGGGTTTCAGTGGGTATTTAAGCATTGTAGCCCGCTCAAACTTTCGTGTCGGTGGACAGGGAACTACTCCGCAATCCCTTACGGCACATACACTCGACCGTTAGCGGTCAGCTTAAAAACACGACCGCAGACGGGGACGCTGAAAACCGATTAGAGTAAGCATTAACAAATTGACATTTAAAAAATGAAACATTACATTATCACGACATTTCTGTTACTCACCTTATCACAATTTGCAATAGGTCAGAATACTTTCTTTATCGGACAAAAAACTTATCCGTGCACAAAAACATTTACTCTAAAATCAAACAAGGACTTTGGTGGACACGACCTCGATGTTTTAATTGCTAAAAATGGTGAAGCAGGGATGATAGTTTTAAGCACTGAACTAATGGGTGGTGGAGTAAGAATAAAAGGGAATGTTTTAATATACCTAGAGGATGGAACAGTGCTAACTTGTATAGATAAAGGCAAGTTTGATTATGTAGACGACATTGCAACAACAATTTACTACTTGACAAAAGAAGAAATTATTAAAATGAAGAATAGCAACATTAGTTCGATTAGATTTTCATTAAAATGTTTTGATTGTTCAATGTCTACAGAAGAAGGAAATTATTCTGCTTCCAACAAAGAAACAGGTTATGGGTATAGTAAAACTGAAAAAACTGATGTTCCGAGCCTAATCTCAAGTTTGTTTGATAATTAAAAGTCTACATACCAAATGATACAACGAGAAATTATAAATAAGAAAACAGGTGAGAAACTTATAATGTTTGAAGATGGTGACTTTGAAAATGAAAAGCCAGTTAAACATTATGGTGACGGCTTTATAGTAAAACAAATGGTTTTAAGAGGAATACCAAATGAAGAATTAAACGGAGACAAAAAGCCAACTGAAAAAAGTAAACAAATATTTATTGAAGCGACACTTGATTGGCAAGAAATGCTTCATAAGTTTAAATCTATTGAAATTCCAAATGGGTTTTTGAAACTATTCGGGACTAGTAAAAAAGCTGACCAAGAAAACCTATTAAAAGGACAAATTTTGACTCCCGATATTTTGATGGGATTATTGATAAAGGCAGAAGAACAAGGTTATACTTTAAGTCAATATTCATCTGAATATTCACAAAAAGGAGTTGATTTATCAAAAATGCCGTTTGCTTACCAAGTAAAAGAAAATGGAGAAGTTCAAACCTTCGGAGAAACGGAACTTTCAAACGGACAATTAAAACAAGCAATTGAACACAGGAAAGTGAAAGTTGCGAAAATATTAGACAAAGGAGATGAATGGCATTGCTTTTTTACGACATTTAAAAGTTTACGTGGTGAAGAAACTTGGCTTGGAGAAAAGCAACCACATTATCATTACATTTCTAACTCATTCGGAATTGCCAGAGCAGAAGTTGTAAATCAAATTAAATCCGAAAAATATAAGCTTGGAAATTTACCACATATTAAACTGGAAGACTATGGAAATCAGCCAGAATAGAAAAAGCCGAACCGCT